>JBPYDM010000039.1:0-7564 GCA_051986255.1 Solirubrobacteraceae bacterium
AGGTCGCCGCGCAGTCGCTTCCACCACGTGTTCTCGAAGCCGATCAGCGAATGCGGCGCCACGCGCACCGCCACCCCATCCGCCTCAAGCTCGCCCAGGGCGCGCTCGGCGATCCAGATCTGACCAAAGGCCGTGGGGTGGACGTGGTCGGTCATCACCAGGTTGCGCGCACCGAAATCGTGCAGGTCCAGGAACAGCGCGTCGGCCTCCCCCGCCGCCCGCTCGATCACCCGGTTGAGCTCGCGCACCTTGGCCCCAGCCCTCGGCCGCCCGAGGTCAAGCGGTGCGCCGACGGCCAGCACCCGGTCACATCGCTCACCCAAAAGTGACAGCGCCCGGCGGAAGTCGCCCTCGAAAGCGACGGCGTCCCAGTCGACGGCGCGGACATCGTTGACCCCGATGTACAGGCAACCGAGGTCATAGCGGGCGTCCGGCCTCGCGCTCCGGTGGGCGAAAGAGGGAATCTGCTCCCGCACCACATCCCGCGCCCGGGCGCCGTCCACCGCGTAGCTGGTGAACGCAAGCCCCAGAGCCCGGGCCACCCACTGGGCCCAGGACTGCAGGGCCACGCCCCATTGCAGCTCCCCGCCCCCGTTGGTGATCGAGTCGCCGAAGGCCAGCACACCTAGGCGGCATGAAGAGAGACCCGCAGTCAAGGAGCGCGAGCGTAGCTAGTCGAGAACGTGTCGCTCGGTCCAGCGCTCGTCAGCTGGCCCCGCCAGTCGGTGATAATCGGCCTGAGTGCGGGAGCTCACCCCCACAAGCGACGACCCTGTCCTCAGCCCGGCGCCGACCGCCGGGGCGGATGACGTCCGCCGTGCGGCGGAGGAGCTGGCCGATCGCCTGCCCGACGCATTGGCTCCCCTGGCCCGTCTGGCCTACAACTACCAATGGTCATGGCTGCCCGGTGGCGCCGAGTTGTTCGCCGCCGTCGACCGGGAGCGCTTCGAGCACTGCCTCCAGAACCCCGTGCGGCTGCTCCAGGAAGCCTCCTCCCGGGCGCTCAAACGGGCGGCGGCCAATCCTGAGCTGCTCAAGCAGGCGGCCGCGCTGGAGGCGCAGGTGGTCGACCATCTGGATCGACCGTGTGACCCGAGCATCGCGTCCGCCCACCCGGTGGCCTTCTTCTGCGCCGAGTATGGGGTCCACGTCTCGCTCCCGATCTACTCCGGGGGATTGGGCGCTCTGGCCGGGGACATCCTCAAGGAGGCGTCAGATCAGGCGATTCCCGTGGTCGCAGTCGGCCTGATGTACCGCATGGGCTACTTCCGTCAGCGAGTCGACGCCAGCGGCTGGCAGCACGAGTACTGGGTCGACACCGATCCCCAGCGGCTTCCGGCAGCCCGGGTCACCGGAGTCGACGGAGCCCCGGTGGCCATCCAGGTCCCCATCCACGACACCGACGTGACGGCTCACATCTGGCGCGTGAACGTGGGCAGGGTGCCGCTGTTCCTACTCGATACCGACATCTCGCACAACGCTCCGCTGCACCGCTGGATCACCGCCCGGCTGTACGAGGCCGAGCCCACGATCCGCCTGGCTCAGTACGTGCTGCTGGGAGCGGGGGGAATTCGGGCGCTGCACGCCCTGGGCATCGAGCCCGGGGTGCTGCACCTCAACGAGGGCCACGCCGCGCTGGCTCCGTTGACCGCCGGCAACGGCGCCCGCGAGCGCACGGTGTTCACCACGCACACCCCCGTCCCGGCGGGCAATGACTCATACAGCGCCGATCACGTAGGCGAGACCCTGATCGGCCTCCAGGGGGAGCTCTCCCTGCCCGACGACCACATCCTGGCGTTGGGCCGGACCAATTCGCACGACGCGGCCGAGCCGTTCGGGATGACCCAGGCCGCGTTGCGCCTGAGCCGCTCGGCCAACGGCGTCAGCCGGCGCCACGGGCAGGTGGCGCGTGCCATGTGGGCGGGGCTCTGGCCCGAGCGGTCCCCTGAAGAGGTCCCCATCGGGCACGTGACCAACGGCGTACATGTGCCCACGTGGATCGGCGGTCCGATGCGCGAATTGCTCGATCGCCACCTGGGACCGGACTGGATCAGCCGCGTGGCCGACCACGACGTGTGGTCTGCCGTGGAGGGGATTCCAGCCGGCGAGCTCTGGGAGGTGCGCGGTCGCCAGCGCTCGGCCATGATCGAATTTGTCCGCGGACGCAGCACCCAGGACCGGCTGATGCGGGGAGATGTCCGCGAATACGCTGAGGCAGCCACGCGCGTGTTCGATCCGGGTGTGCTCACGATCGGTTTCGCCCGCCGGGTGGCCACGTACAAGCGGCTGGACCTGCTCACCCGGGACCCCGAGCGGACGATAGCCCTGCTGGGAGGCAACCGGCCGGTGCAGGTGGTGCTGGCCGGCAAGGCCCACCCCCGCGACGAGGAGGCCAAGCGATCGTTGCAGCGCTTGTTCGGCTTGAAGTACGCCCGGGTGGTGGCCGAGCGCGTGGTGTACTTGGACGACTATGACCTGGCCACCGCCGCGATGATGGTCCAGGGTTGCGACGTATGGCTGAACGTTCCCCGCCCGCCGCTGGAGGCCAGCGGCACGAGCGGCATGAAGTCGGTGTTCAACGGCGGCCTCCAGGTCAGCGTGCTCGACGGCTGGTGGGAGGAGGCCTACGACGGAAACAACGGCTGGGCCCTGTCCGGTGAGGTCCGGGACGACCATGCCGCCCAGGACGAGGACGACGCGGTTACGTTGCAGCGCATCTTGAGTGACGCTGTTGTGCCGGAGTTCTACGAGCGCGACGAGAACGGGGTCCCGATGGAATGGGTCCGCCGGATCCGGACCTCACTGCGCACTCTGGGCCCCCGATTCTGCGCCACCCGCATGGTGCGCGAGTACGTGGAGGATGTGTACCTGGGCGAGTAACGGGGTGGCCCTGGAGCGAATTTTTGGCTCTCCGCGTCGCCATAGCGACATTTAGAGCCAAAAGTCCGCGGTGGTCATGCTTCCTCCTATTGGAGTTCTGAGAGGGGCCTGGGCGGCGGCCCGACGTACTTGGCCGTCGGCCTGACCAGTCGCCCCTCGCGCTTCTGCTCCATGATGTGCGCCGACCAGCCGGCGGTGCGGGCGCAGGTGAACATGGGCGTGAACAGCTCGGGCGGAACCTCGGCGTAGTCGAGTACGACGGCCGACCAGAACTCCACGTTGGTGGCCAGCACGCGGTCGGGCTTGCGGGCCTCGAGCTCCGCCAGCGCGGCCTCCTCGAGCGCCTCCGCCACCTCGACGCGCGGCGCGCCGATCTCCTTGGCCGTGCGCCGGAGCACGGCAGCGCGGGGATCCTCGGCTCGGTAAATACGGTGGCCGAAGCCCATCAGCCGGTCGCCCCGGTCCAAGAGGTCCTTGACGTAGCGCTCCGCGTCACCCATTTCGGCCACCTCGTCGAGCATCGTGAGCACGCGGCTGGGCGCGCCACCGTGGAGTGGGCCTGAGAGCGCCCCCACGGCGGCCGATAGCGCCGCGGCCACGTCGGCGCCGGTCGAGGCAACGATCCGGGCGGTGAACGTCGAGGCGTTCATGCCGTGCTCGGCCGCCGAGATCCAGTAGGCATCGATCGCCTTGACATGATCCGGATTGGCCTCGCCACGCCACCTGATCAGAAAGCGCTCGGGGATCGACGTGGCCTTGTCCACCTCGCGCTGGGAGACGGGTGGCCTCCCGATTCCCCGGGCCGACTGGGCCACGAACGACAGAGCCATCACCGAGGCGCGGGCCAGGTTGTCCCGGGCCTCCTCATCGGAGATGTCGATGAGCTCGCGGAAGCCCCACTGTGGCCCGAGCATGGCCAGCGCCGACTGCACGTCCACTCGCGGGTCGCCCGAGTGCACCGTCAGGGCATACGGCTCAGCCGGCGGCATGCCGGGCAGCAGCGTGCCGTCCAACAGAAGTCCCCAGACCTGCTCGAAGGGAACGTTGCCGACGAGCTCCTCAATATCCACTCCCCGGTAGCGCAGAGATCCTCCGGCTCGATCCGGTTCGGCGATCTCGGTGGCGAAGGCGACGACGCCTTCAAGGCCTGACTGGACTTCGCTAGTTGCTGCAGTCATGTGGTGTCTCCTCTGGGCCGGGCCGCGGCTGGCGTCACGGCATGCAAGGCTATCGGGGGTAGGCTGTTCGACCTGTGAACGACCTGCTCTTCCGCCCGGCCGGCGAACTGGCCGCGCTTATCCGCGCGGGTGAGCTGTCGGCCTCCGACCTGGTCGAGGCGTGCCTACGGCGCATTGACGAGCTCGAGCCGAGCATCAACGCCTTCACCCACGTGGCCCATGAGGCGGCCACCCAGGCCGCGGCCCAGATCGGTCCCGGGGATCCCCGGCCTTTCGCCGGCGTGCCCATCGCGGTCAAGGACAACCGTCCGGTGGCCGGGATGCCGATCACGCTGTGCAGCGATCTGTTCGAGAACGTCACGCCCCAACACGATGCCTTCGTGGTCCGCCGCCTGCGCGACGCCGGCTTCGTCGTCGTGGGCAAGACGGCGCTCCCCGAGATGGGAATCCTCCCCACGACCGAGTCTCGGCGATTCGGTCCCACCCGCAACCCCTGGGCCCTCGACCGGACTCCCGGCGGCTCCAGCGGAGGCTCGGCGGCGGCGGTGGCCGCCGGCATGGTCCCCCTGGCCCACGGGAACGACGGCGGTGGCTCGACGCGGATCCCGGCCGCGTGCTGCGGTCTGGTCGGGCTCAAGGGATCGCGGGGGCGAGTATCGGCAGGCCCGGATTCTGGGGATAGCCTGCTCACGGTCGACGGCGTGCTCACCCGGACGGTGGGAGAGACCGCCGCCCTGCTCGACGTCCTGGCCGGGTACGAGCCCGGGGACGCCACCTGGGCTCCGCCTCCAGAGGCGCCCTTCGCCAAACTGGCCGCTCGCCGACCAGAGCGTCTGCGGATCGGCCTGGCCTTGAACCCTCCGCTCGAGGGTGCCGTCGTCGATCCGGTCTGCGAGCACGCGGCCCGGCGGGCGGCGCGGGACCTCGAATCCCTGGGACACGAGGTGGAGGTCATCACCCCGCCCTGGACGGCGGACCTTCTGCCCGACTTCACCCGCATATGGGCCCCCATGATCTCGATGCAGACCTTGATCGGCGCGAGGCTTCGACGCCGCGAGCCGTCCGCGAGCGATGTGGAGCCGCTCACGTGGCTCATGTGGGAGAACGCGCACTCCGGCGACGCGCTGGCTTTCCTGGCCGCTGAGGGCCGTTTGAAGAGCCTGGCCCGGACCATGGTCTCCTTCCTGGCCCCGTTTGACGTCGTGGTCACGCCTGCTCTGGCCACGCGCCCAGTCGCGATCGGGGAGATCCATGGGCGAGGCCCCGATCCCTGGGACCACTACCGGCGCTCTGGATATTTCACCCCGTTTACCGCGGTCTGCAACGTGACCGGGTTGCCCGCAATCTCGCTGCCCCTGTACCAGGGTGAGGATGGCCTACCGCTGGCCGTGCAGTTGATCGGCCGGCCGCTGGGCGAGGGGCAGTTGCTGGCCGTCTCCGGCCAGCTCGAGCAAGCCCTGCCCTGGGCCGATCGCCGCCCGGAGCTGGCGGTGGCGTAGTCGCCGGGCCGGGCCCCGCTATGGTCCGCTCATGGACCGGAGCTCCTCTGTCGAGACGATCGCCCCTGCCGCGGGCACGTCGATGTCGAATCGCTCGGTGGAACGTGCGGCCCGGCTCCTGACCTCGTTCACGCTGGATACGCCGTGGCTGAGTCTGGCCGAACTGGCCCGCCGCGCTGGATTGCCCAAGGCCACCACCCACCGCCTGGCCGCCGCCTTAAAGGCTGCCGGGATGCTCACCCAGGCGTCTGACGGGCGGTACGGGCTGGGCGTCAGGCTGCTCGAACTGGGGTCCATCGTGCGCGAGAACCTCGACGCCGTTCAGCTCTGCCGGCCGGCCATTGACGCCGTCGCAGCAGCCAGCGGCGAGACCGTCCTGATCTCGATCGTCGATTGGCGCTCGCGCGAGTCCATGCTGGTGGCCAGGCGAGATAGCCCCCATCCTCTGGCGGTGGGGTCGCCGGTCGGGCTGCGCCAGTCGATCCCTCCGGGGGGCGCCCTGGGCAAGGCTTTCCTTTCCGGCCTCCCGCCTAGCGAGGTGGACGAGGTGGTGCATGAGCTGGCCCTGATACCCACCACGCCGAAGACCCCGATCGAGCGCCGTCTACTGCTCCGCCACGTGGCGCGGGCGCGCCAGGACGGGTACGCGTACGAGCAGGATGAGTACATCGAAGGGGTGTCGGGGGTGGCCGTTCCCGTGCTATTCGACGGTGGCCGGCCGCTGGCCGCCCTCGGGGTGGTCGGGCCGACCTCGCGACTGGCCGGCAAGATCGAGTCGCTCGGGACCATGCTGCTCCGAGAGACCCAGGGGCTTCGTCCCGACCGCATGGCCGACAGCGCGTAGCCTCGGGACCGAGCGGGGCGCTCGCCGCGAAGCGGTCCGCACGATGGAATAGCATTCCGTATATTGGACCGCCATGGGCGTCCGATGTGGCGTCTGGACACCCGCTAAGCGACATTTTCGTTCGATCGCTACTGAGCATGGGGCTCGGCCAGGCACTCAGACTTCCGTCAATGGAGAATGCCGGCGCACCGGGCGAACCGTCGCCTGGCGCGTCACGCCTCGAGCTCCGCGAGCTGTCGAAGTCGTTCGGCCCCTCGCGCGTCCTCAGCGGGGTCTCCATCTCGGTGGCGCCAGGCGAGATTCATGGGTTGGTGGGCGAGAATGGCTCAGGCAAGTCGACCCTGGTCAAGGTCCTCTCGGGCTACCACTCCCCCGACCCCGGTGGCTCGCTTCTCATCGATGGCCTCCCGGTCGAGCTGCCGGTCCGGCCAGCGGCCGTGCGCCGGTTCGGCCTATCTGTGGTCCACCAGGACCTGGGGCTGATCGATGCGTTCTCGGTGGTGGAGAACATGCGCGTCGGGCTGTTCCAGGTGGGTCGCCTGAGCCGGGCGATCCGCTGGCGTCGCGA
Organism: Solirubrobacteraceae bacterium; assembly: GCA_051986255.1. Classification (GTDB taxonomy): domain Bacteria; phylum Actinomycetota; class Thermoleophilia; order Solirubrobacterales; family Solirubrobacteraceae; genus Palsa-465. Next base: position 6,970 of record JBPYDM010000039.1, read on the forward strand.
GCGAGAGCTGGCCCGGGCCTCGCTGGCCTCGCTCGGTGCCGAAATCGATCCTGACGCTCAGGTGGGCGAGCTTTCGCTCGCCCAGCGCGCCGAGGTGGCGATCGCCCGAGCGCTCCAGCACCACGAGCCGGGGCGAGGGGTGATCATGTTCGACGAGTCCACACGGGCGCTTCCGCCCGACGCCCGCCGGCACTTCCACTCGCTGCTCCGGGACATCGTGGCCCGCGGCGGCTCGGTCCTCCTGGTCAGCCACCAGCTCGAGGAGGTGCTCGAGCACACTCACCGCGTCACCGTGCTGCGCGACGGGCGGGCCGTGGCCGGCGGCGTGAGCACGCCCGACCTCTCGGAGCGCGAGCTCATCCGGCTGATGCTGGGCCATGAGCTGCGGCGCGATTCCCAGCCACGCCGGGTCGGGCCCTCCCCGGCGGCTCCGGCGGCCCGGATCGAGAACGTGTCCGGGAACGTGATCGCGGGCGCCACGCTTTCGGTCGGGGTTGGAGAGGTGGTGGGCGTGACCGGGCTCCTCGGCTCCGGCTTTGAGGAGCTGCCCTACCTGTTGGCGGGCGCGCGCCGGGCTCGGACCGGCACGCTTTCC
>JBPYDM010000040.1:0-11504 GCA_051986255.1 Solirubrobacteraceae bacterium
TGGAACCGGGCCATCGGCCCGCTGGAGCTCGGCCTGTTGGTCGGCCTGTACACGATCACCTGCCTGGGCGTGACCCTGGGCTACCACCGGATGTTCACACACCGCTCCTTCGAGGCCTCCCGGGTCTTTCGGGCGGTCGTGGCCATCATCGGGTCGCTGGCCGTCGAGGGATCGGTCATCACCTGGGTGGCCGACCATCGTAAGCATCACGCTTTCGCCGACCAGGACGGGGACCCGCACTCTCCGCACCTGGCCGGCCCCGGCTTCTGGGGTGGCGTCAAGGGCCTGTGGCACGCCCACGTGGGCTGGCTGTTCGAGACCGTGGGCACGGCCGACCGCCAGCGCTTCGCCCCCGACCTGGTGCGCGACCGGGCGCTGCGGGTCATCGACAAGCTGTTCGGGTTCTGGGTGGTGCTCAGCTTCGCTGTCCCGTTCGGAATCGGCTGGCTGGTAGGGGGCGGGCTGGGAGCGGCGCTGAGCGCGCTTCTGTGGGGTGGCTTTGTGCGCGTGTTCCTCCTGCACCACATCACCTGGTCGATCAACTCGATTTGTCATTTCTTCGGGCGCAAGCGGTTCGACGTCGATGACGAATCCCGCAACGTGTTCTGGCTGGCCCCTGTGTCGATGGGCGAGGCCTGGCACCACAACCACCACGCCTTCCCCACCTCGGCGTTCCACGGTTTGCGTTGGTGGGAGCGTATGGCTGACCCCACCGGCCTGGTGATCTGGATGCTCGAGCGTCTCGGCCTAGTGTGGAACGTAGTCCGGATCAGCCCGGAACGTCAGCGAGCCAAGACACTCCGCCCCGCGCCGGGCCCGCGCGAGGTCGGCGTGCCCGGCGGCACGACGGTCTGATCAGCTCCCGGCTGTCCTAGCCTGACTCCAACGGCGCCATCGTCAGGCCCGCGGCGTCCAGACGCTCCCAGTACTGCTCGGCCTCGTCCCTCGGGCCGCTCCACACGATGGCCTGACCGCTGTTGTGGATCTGGTCCGCCAGCCGGTAGCCGTCAGCCAGCGAAACTCCCGGGATGACTCCCGACAGCGTCTCGGCCACGTGGTCGAACGTGTTGTGATCGTCGTTGAGAACGATCACCCTCCATGCCGAGCCAAGCCCGCCCCCAGGTCCGCCCGTTCGGGGCAGTGTGGCGATCTGCGCCATCGCGGGTCAGGATAACGGCGCGCCGATCTTGGCCCGCCAATCAGGATGACCTCGCGCCCGCCTGCGCCCGCTTGCGCCAGTAACGCGTCAGCCCCGCATAGAGCAGCTCTGGCGGCGCGGCTTGCACATACGCCCCCAGCGCGTCCGCGTCGGCGAAGCTCGCGATGTCCTGCCGGATGCCGGCGATGAACTCCTCCGGCGACTGCTCGCGTACCCGTCCGGCCAACTCCTCCAAACGCCGCCCTACCTGATCGAGCTGAGCCTCGACGTCCTCGGCCGAGCCGAAATGCGTGAGGGCCAGCCGCTCGGGAGCCCAGCCGCGGATCTCTTCGATTGAGCGATGCCAGGCATCGAGGTCTATGTCGGGCGGGGGCGTGGGCGGGATGGTCAGCGACTCGGGCATGATCCGCACTCCGGCCACGTCTCCCACGAAGGCCGTACCTTCGCGCAGATAGCACACATGGTGCGGGGCATGGCCCGGTGTGTAGGCCACCTCGAAGCCGTCCAGGATTCGTTCGCCTCCGGCCAGAGCACGGATGTTCGGCTCGGGGACGGGCAGGCACTCACCCCACAGCCGGTCCATATCCTCGCCGTAGAGCCGGCGCGCGCTGTCCAGCAGTCGAGCCGGGTCCATCAGGTGGCGAGCCCCGCGTTCGTGGACGTACACCTCCAGGTCCGGCCAGCGCCTGACCAGCGAGCCGCTGGCCCCGGCGTGGTCGAGGTGGATGTGAGTCAGCAGCAGCGCCCTCGGCCGCTCTTCCCCCAGTCCCCCGAGCAGCTGCTCAAGACATGAGCTAGGACCGGGATCCACCAGCACCTCCCCCACCTGCCAGCAGCCGGTCACCCGCTCCCGTCCGACGTGCACCAGATCGATGACCCGCATGCCCGCCCGAGCCGGGAGGATCAGTTCGACTCGTGATCGAACGGCTCGGCTGAGTCGGTCGGGAGCCTGCCCTGGCTGACGGGAGGCTCGCCAAGTTCAGTGGCCTCGTCCCGCGGCGCCTCCGGGCCGTCCTCCTCCGCCGCCGGCCCCTCCTCCGTCGCGGGCTCCGCCTGGCCCGGCAGTGGCTCATCGACCAGAGTCAGCTCATTCTCCGCCAGCAGCTCCGGTTGATGAGCAGGGACCTCCTCGGCGGCCGGGAACCGCTCGATGGCCGACTCCGCGATGGTCAGCAACTGGGCGGCCAGGCCACGGGCGTCCTCGACGATCCGGTGACGCTCCTCCCATATCCGGTCGGTCTCGGCGTCGAGCTCCTTGAGCCGCTGCTGAGAGTTGAGTAGGAGCGCGTCAGCCTCGCGCCGGGCCTCGGCAATCACGGCCTCGGCGTCGTGCCGGGCCGTCTCGAGGCGATCCTCCGCCTCCACGCGCGACTGTCCCGTGATGTGTTCGGCGGTCTCATGCGCCCGCTGAAGGATTCCCGACACCTCCTCCCCCACGCGCTCCAGCGCGCGGCGCACGGCGTGCTCCGGCGAGCGGCTGGCATCCAATTCGGCCACCAGCTGACTGATCCGTTTGACGTAGGCATCCACGGCCATGCGGTCGTAACCGCGTAGGACGACGGGGAAATCCACATTGGCCACCTCTGGCACCGGGTCCTGCGGCAGCCTGGCGAGTGGACCGGTGATTTCTTGAATAAGGGCATGTTCGGTTGATGCGGAGTTCTGGTCGGGCATCGTCAGAACCATACAATTCTCAGAGGCAGTGTCCGAAAACCGTCTGTCAAGGCCGTCCGATCACGAGCCGTCCGCGCGTCTGCCCGACCGCGACCGGCCGTGGCTGATGCGCACCTATGCCGGCCACTCGGACGCGCGGCGGTCCAACGAGCTGTACCGGCGAAACCTGGAGAAGGGCCAGACTGGCCTGTCGGTCGCCTTCGACCTCCCCACCCAGACCGGCTATGACCCCGATCACGAGCTTGCCCGCGGGGAGGTGGGCAAGGTTGGCGTGTCGATTGCCCACCGGGGTGACATGCACACGCTGCTGGACGGGATCCCCCTGGACCAGATGAACACGTCGATGACCATCAACGCCACGGCCGCCTGGCTGCTGGCCCTGTACGTGATCGCCGCCGAGGAGCAGGGGGTGGCCCAGGACAAGCTCCAGGGCACAACGCAGAACGACATCCTCAAGGAGTACCTGAGCCGCGGCACCTACGCCTTCCCGCCCGGTCCCAGCCTGCGGCTGATCGCCGACACGATCGTGTACACGGTCCAGACCATTCCCAAGTGGAACCCGATCAACATCTGCTCGTACCACCTCCAGGAGGCCGGGGCGACCCCCGTGCAGGAGATCGCCTACGCGCTGAGCAACGCCATCGCCGTGCTGGACGCCGTACGGGATCGGCTGGGGGGCCAGGACGCGGCCCACACCCAGGAGCTGATGGGCAGCGTGTTCGCCCGGATCTCCTTTTTCGTCAACGCGGGCGTCAGGTTCATCGAGGAGCACGCCAAGCTCCGGGCCATGGCCGCCCTATGGGACGCGTTGGGCGGCGAGCGCTACGGCGTGACCGACGAGAAGCAGCGGCGCTTCCGCTACGGGGTCCAGGTCAACTCGCTGGGCCTGACCGAGGCACAGCCCGAGAACAACGTCTACCGGATCGCCCTGGAGGCGCTGGCCGTGACCCTGGGGCGCAGCGTCCGCGCCCGGGCCATCCAGCTACCGGCTTGGAACGAGGCCCTGGGGCTGCCCCGGCCCTGGGACCAGCAGTGGTCTCTGCGTCTCCAGCAGATCCTGGCCTACGAGACCGACCTGCTCGAGTACCCCGACATCTTCGAGGGCTCGAAGGTCATGGACGGTCTGATGGCCGAGCTGGTCGATGGCGCCCGGGAGGAGATGCGGCGGGTGGCCGAGTTGGGCGGAGCCGTTGACGCCGTGGACTACATGAAGGCGGCATTGGTCGAATCCCACCGGGAGCGCTGGCGCCGGATCGAGTCCGGCGAGCTCACGGTGGTGGGCATGAACCGATTCACCTCCACGGAGCCATCCCCGCTCACCGCGGGCGCCGATGGCGGCATCCTCCGGGTGGATCCGCAGGTCGAGGCCGAGCAGCGGGCGGCTTTGGAGCGCTGGCGCTCCGAGCGCGATCAGGCGGCGGTGGACCGGGCGCTGGGCGAGCTGGCCGAGGTGGCCCGCCAGGACCACGAGAACATCATGCCGGCCACGATCGAGGCCGCCCGCGCCGGCGCCACCACCGGAGAGTGGGCCCAGACGCTCCGCGAGGCCTTTGGCGAGTACCGCGCCCCCACTGGGGTGGGCGATGCGCCCGCCCTGCCCAGCGAGGAGGTGGCCGAGTTGCGTGACGAGGTCGAGCGCGTCAGTGAGGCGCTGGGCCGACGGCTCAAGTTCCTGGTCGCGAAACCGGGGCTGGACGGGCATTCCAACGGCGCGGAGCAGATCGCCGTCCGGGCTCGGGACGCGGGCATGGACGTGGTCTACGAAGGGATCCGCCTGACCCCCTCCCAGATCGCCAACTCCGCCGCCCAGGAAGGCGTCCACGTCGTCGGGCTGTCGATCCTGTCAGGCTCGCACCGGGAGCTCATCCCGTCCGTGCTGGACGCGATGCGCCAGGCCGGCGTGGAGGACGTCCCCGTGGTGGTGGGCGGGATCATCCCGAAGGCCGACGCCGAGGCGCTTCGGGAGATGGGCGTGGCGGCGGTTTACACCCCCGCGGACTGGGATCTGAACCGGATGATGCGCGACATCGTGGCGCTGGTGGCCGAACAGCCGGATGGCTCGGGCGCCGTCCATTCAAGCGAGGCCGGGCGCGGAGCTGACAGCAGGCCCGAGGGCGCCGGCGCGACGGCTTGAGCGGGCAGGGGCCGGACGGCCGCGCCGTGGCGGAGCGCCTGCGAGCGCGAGACCTGACCGTGGCCCCCACCGTGCTCAACCTGCTGGAGAACCGGAGCGGTCACTCCCGAGAGCAGGCGGGAGAGCTCCTGGCCGGCGTCTCGCCGGCCGCCCTGGGCCGGGAGGCACCCGGGCACGTGGTCGGGATCACCGGGCCCCCCGGCGTGGGGAAGTCGACGCTCCTCTCCCGGCTGGTCTCCACTTGGCGAGCCGACGGGCGCTCAGTGGCCGTCCTGGCCGTCGACCCGACGTCCAAGCGCTCGGGCGGAGCCCTCCTGGCCGACCGGGCCCGGATCGATGTCGACCCGGGCGACCGAAGCGTGTTCATCCGCTCCACCGCCGCCGGGAATCGACTGGGCGGCCTGGCGCCCGCCACCCGGGCCGCCGCGGCCGCGCTGTCGGCCGCGTTCGACGTCGTGGTAATCGAGACTGTCGGCGTCGGTCAGTCCGAGACCGAAGTGGCCGACGTGGCCGATACCGTCGCGGTCGTCGTGCAGCCCGCCTCCGGCGACGTCCTCCAGTTCCTGAAGGCCGGAATCATGGAGGTGCCGGACGTGCTGGTGGTCACCAAGGCCGACCTGGGCCGGGTGGCCAGCCGGTCGGTGGCCGACCTGGAGACGGCGCTCCGAGCACTGGATGCCGGGCAGACCGAGGTCGTGGCCGTGTCCGCACTCCCCCCCACCAGCGGCATCGACGAGCTGGTGAAGGCGCTGGACCGCCACCGGCGATCCCTTGACCTTCGGGCCCGGCGCGCCAGAGCTCGCAGGATGCACGCGCTGGACGACTTCGCCGCAGAGCGCGGGGAGAGAGGCCTGCGTGCGCTCGGCGGCCGCCGAGAAGCCGAGCGCTGGCTCTCAGACCAGGATGCGGGGCTCGATGTCCCGGCGCTGACTCGGGCGCTGGAGGAGCAAGCCGAAGACTGAGTCGCCTACCGGCCGACCAGCTCCTCAAACTCATTCCTCCCGCGCAGCGCCGCCAGGTCCTCGTCGTGCCCGGCCCAGTGCGCGGCCTCGGGTCGGAGCTCGATCGCCCGCCGCAGCTCGGCTATGGCGGCTTCGGGCTCGCCGCGGATGGCCTCCAGACAGGCCAGGTTGTAGTGAAGTTCCCCGGACTCGGGGTGAACCGCTAGTCCCTCCTCCAGGATCCGGCGAGCTCGTGGCGGATCGCTCCGGAGCAGCGGAGTGGCCTGGAAGGCCCATTCCCAGGCCGATGGTTCGAACGTCGGCGGGCCCCCAAAGCTGAGCACCGTGGTGCCGGGCTCCTCGGCCACGGCGTGTCGGTGCGACCCGGGATCGGGGACGAAAACATATGTCCCGGCCGGAGCTTCGTAGACCTGGCCGTCGATGGTGAACCTGGCCCGTCCCCCGGCCACGTAGTAGAGCTCCTGATGGCCCGCCGAATCCTCCGTGTGCGGTTCGACCACGTCCTGGCCTGCCTCTCCGGCCGTGTAGGCGTTGCAGCCAAACGCCCTGATGCCCAGCGCGAGCCGGACGGGATGCCAGGTCAGCGTTCCCGGCCCTGGGATGGCCTCGATCTGATCGACGTGGACGACGCGGGGCGGCTCAGGCACGGGCGGATTATCGCCGCTGGGGCCGGCCGGCCGTTCCTGGCCAGATGCGCCGCCAGCCACTAGCCTTCTTGTCATGGAGCCACTCAAGGACGGGCACGGACGGCAGATCGGCGACCTGAGGGTCTCCGTCACCGACCGGTGCAACTTCCGCTGCCAATACTGCATGCCGGCCGAAGGGCTCCCCTGGCTGGAGCGAACGGAGATTCTGCACTTCGAGGAGATCACCCGGCTGGTCGCGCTCATGGCTCAGATGGGCGTACGCGACGTCCGCCTGACCGGTGGCGAGCCGCTCGTGCGCCGCGACTTCCCCCGCCTTGCCCGCATGCTCAGCCACATCGCAGATGTCGCGGACTTATCTGTGACCACCAACGGTTTCCTGCTCGAGCGGGATGCGCAGGCACTAGTCCGCGCGGGCATCGACCGGTTCAACGTCTCGCTGGATTCGCTTCAGCGCGACCGGTTCTACGAGCTCACGCGGCGTGACGCGCTTCCCCAGGTCCTGCGCGGGCTGGACCACCTGGCCAGCTTCCCAGAAGCCCATCCGATCAAGATCAACGCCGTGGCCATCCGCGGGTTCACCGAGGAGGAGGTGCTTCCGTTCGCCCAACTGGCCCGACGCTCCGCGTTCCAGGTGCGCTTCATCGAGTACATGCCCCTGGATGCCGACCACGCCTGGAGTCCCGACCAAGTCCTGACCGGGGAGGAGATCCGGGCGGCCATCGCCGCCGTCTACCCCCTCGAGCCCGAGCCCCGGGAGCCCAGCGCGACGGCGCGGGTCTACCGGTTCGCCGACGGCCGGGGCCGGATCGGCTTCATTAACCCAGTGTCTGAGCCGTTCTGCGCCGATTGCAACCGGATCCGTCTGACCGCCGACGGCCGGTTGCGGACCTGCCTGTTCTCGCTGAACGAGACCGATCTGCGCGGGCCGTTGCGCGGGGGCGCCTCGGACGGAGAGCTCGAGCGGATCATCCGCCAGGCCGTATGGCGCAAAGAGCTCAAGCACCACGTGGGCGAGCCCGGGTTCATCCAGCCGGCTCGCACGATGTCGGCCATCGGCGGCTGAGTTCCCCTAATAAGTCCGTAAGAACCGGGAAGGACCCGCCGGCCGCGGAGCATCATTTAGACGCAGCGATGCTGCTCCTCATGCTCTTCGCCCTGATCGCCGGCGCGGGGACGGCCATCACGCCCTGTGTCCTGCCGGTCCTGCCCGCGCTGCTGTCGGCCAGCGCCACCGGCGGCCGTCGGCGGCCCCTGGGCATCGTCCTCGGGCTGGCTTTGACGTTCACCATCGCCATCGTGGCCCTGGCTCAGCTGGTCAGGGGGGTGGGCCTGGCCAGCGGCGCCGCCCGCGATGTCGCCATCGCCGTACTGATCGGCTTCGGAATCGTGATGCTCGTTCCGGGACTGGCGGCGCGAGTGCAAGCGCCGCTGTCCCGACTGGCCCGCTTCGGTCCGCGCCAGCGCGGCTCAGGGTTCTGGTCGGGCATGGCGGTCGGAGGCGCGCTCGGGTTCGTATGCGCGCCGTGCGCCGGGCCAATCCTGGCCGCGGTGACGGCGGTGAGCGCGTCCACTGGACCGTCTGTGCGGGTGGTGATCATCGCCATCTGCTACTCGATCGGCCTAGCCGGCGTGATGCTCCTCTACGGCATCGGCGGACGAGCCCTGCTTCAGCGCATCCGCGGGGTCGCCCGCGGCTACGTGGTCGAGCGAGTGCTGGGCGTGGTGCTGCTCCTCACCGGCGTGGCCATGGCGGCCAACCTGGATGTCCGGTTCGAGGAGACCCTGGCGGGGAGCTCACTGCCCTCCTTCCTGGTCGATCCCACCAAGGCGCTGGAAACCTCAAACGCGGTCCAGAGCCGGCTGGCCTCGCTGCGGCCGGCCTCTCGCTTTGCCCTGCGCCAGCGCGAGGCGTCGCTGACCCCGGTGAGCACGACCGCGGGCGTGGGCATCCCGGGCGTAAAAACGCCAGCGCTGCCCGATCTGGGCCCGGCCCCGGATTTCACCAACACCCAGCGATGGTTCAACACTCCGGATGGGCGTCCGCTGTCGCTCCAGCAGCTGCGCGGCCATGTCGTGTTGGTCGACTTCTGGACCTACACGTGCATCAACTGCATCCGCACGCTGCCCTTCCTCAAAGGTCTTTACGCCACCTATCACCCGTACGGATTCGAGGTCGTCGGAGTCGAGACTCCCGAGTTCACTTTCGAGCAGCTCGCCTCCAACGTTCAGCAAGCGATCGCCTCCGACGGGCTGCGCTATCCGGTCGTCCAGGACAACGACTACGGGACCTGGAACGCGTACGGCAACGAATACTGGCCCGCCGAGTACTTGATCGACACCCACGGCCGGGTGCGGCACGTCCAGTTCGGCGAGGGCGACTACGGACAGAGCGAGGCGGCGGTCCGCGAGCTGCTCCACCAGGCAGGAGTGCGGAACCTTCCTCCTCCCTCCCGGGCCCGCGCGATCATGCCCTCCTCGGCCCTGGGCACTCCTGAGACCTACCTGAACGCGCAGCGCGCGCAGGGATTCGTGCAGCCCCTCACGTCGGGGGTGCGTTCCTATTCCGCAGACGGGCCCCTGAGCCAGAACGAGTTCGCTCTGGGCGGCCGGTGGGACGTGACCAACCAATCCTCGACTGCCGTGGCGTCTGGCGACACCATCAAAGCGGGCTTCCAGGCAGCCAAGGTGTACCTGGTCCTCACGTCCGCGGGTAATCGACCGCGTCCGGTGCGCGTGTTGCTGGACGGACGCCCGATCGCGGCCAGGCAAGCCGGCAGCGACGTCCACAACGGCGTCGTCACCGTCCGCCACCAGCGGCTGTACTCGCTCGTCTCGCTGCCCTCAGACCAGGAGCACACCCTCGAGCTCCTCCTCGCCCCCGGGCTCAGCGCCTACGACTTCACGTTCGGCTGATCACGGGCGGGCGCGGCCTTTCGCGGCCTGCTCTCCGCCCCCAGCGCGCTGGCCCGCAGCCCCTCGCCCCGGCCTCCTCTCCGCCAGCAGCGCGCTGGCCTGCAGTAGATCGTCGGGAGTGTTGACGTTGAACAGGAGGGATGGATCCCGGACTTCGTAGCGACCTGGGTCGAGGCCGGCCACGGCATCCGTCAGGCGCACGCCCGGATCCCTCAGCGCCGCCGCCAACCTGGGCAAGGCCTCCGGGCGGTAGCAACCCAGCAGCGGCTGGGGGCGCCCCTCGGCCCAGGCGATCACGGCTGGAGCTCCGCGGGCGTCCGCCCGGGCCAGGTCTCGGACCAGTTCCGGCGTGAGAAGTGGGAGGTCACAGGCGCAGACGAGGACCGGGCAGCCTCCGGCCATGCTCAGGGCGTGAACCAGCCCGGTGAGGGGATGGCTGGGCTCGGGCGGCTCCACCCAGACCGAGATTCCAGGCAGCGCGGGGAGCTCCGTGTCGATTTTGGCCACGACGACCGGTTGCCCCACGCCCTGCCACACCGCCTCGAGCGGGTATGAGATGAGCGGCCGCCGGTTCACCGCTACGGTGGCCTTGGACCCGCCCAGCCGGCGGCCCAGGCCGCCAGCCAGGATCGCTCCCTGGACCGGCCCCTGCTGGCCACCGGCGCCCGGCGGACCGCCACCGGCGCCAGCTCTTACCCCGGAAGCCCGATTGCTCACCCAGGGATCGTAGAATCAAAGCCATGGAGGGCTCAACGTCGGTTCGGAGCTGGCTTCGCTGTTACCGCTGCTGGTCGCAGAACCTGGAGGTGCAGGTCCACTACGAGGGGATCCACCGCATCGATCCAGAGAGCGGCGAGCGGGGCGAGGTGGTGGACGAGATGCAGGAGGCGGTCGTCCAGTGCCTGGAGTGCATGCACGACCAGCCCCACCTGGGATTCCACAACGGCCGCGTCGAGCCGATCGAGGACCGGTGGGAGCGGATGATCGCTGGGACGCCCTGGGTGGCCTCCTGCACGGTTACGGTCGACGCCGACGACGTGGAAACCTGCTCAGGCCCCGAGGCCGGCGACGCCCTGTCCTATGCCGCCTTCGGCGATCACGGGACGCGCGAGTTCTTCACCCACGTGCGCTTCCATAAGCACGACGACGACCGCATCGTCGTCCACCTGCTGGTCGAGCTCTACGCCCGCTCGGCCGAGGAGGCCACCCAAGTACTGGTCGAAGCGGCTCGGGGCTCGCTGACCATCACCTCGCTGGCCGAGGAGTCCAGGCCGCCAGCGGCCACGGACGACGGGCAGCACTAGGACCGGCCGGTCAAACCCTCCGGCTGACAGGGCGACCGGCGGCCCAGCGGCGCCCGCGGCGCCGGCGCACCCGTGACATCGGCTCCCGCTCGCTCAGCTCGAGCACGATCAGCGTGGCTGCCACGGGCACCGTCGCCGGCAGCTCGCTGATCACGAAGAACAGCAAGTCGAACACCGCGGCGAAGGCGAGCGTCAGCAACGCTGCCGGCCATTGCGGGCGGCCACTCGCGGCCAGCACCGCGCCGAGTAGCGCGGCAATGAACAGGTCGCCGTACCCCATCGAGACGCCGCCGAAGATCTCGCTCTGGAGCCGCGGGAGGTTGGTTCCCAAGAACACCCCCGGGTGGGCCTGGACCAGGACCGAGTTGGGGCGCTGGAGGATGTCCGAGGCCACGAGCCAGACGTCCGCCGCCGCCATGGCCAGGATCCCGAGCTTGAGCCAGCGCAGCGGCGCCACCGCGGCCAGCAGGACACCCAGCGTCACGCAGCTCAGCGCCGAGAGCAGAGCGGCGGCGCCCTGGGAGAGGAGTCCCTGGCCCGTTGCGGTGGCAAATAGCGCGGCCGCCCAGATCACGGCCCCCGTCACGCGAAAAGCGCCTACCCGACCCTCCGGCCTGGCCGCCCAGGCCAGCGCGACCGCTGCCAGCGGCGGTACCGCCACCAGCGCCAGGTAGGTCAACACGTTGGCGGTGCTCGAGAGGAACCGGATGG
>JBPYDM010000041.1:0-8414 GCA_051986255.1 Solirubrobacteraceae bacterium
GGCCAGTGCTTGGTCCAGCGCGCCCTGGGCCAGGCCCACGCCCATCGCGGCCACGCCGATCCGGCCGACGTCGAGCACGATCAGGAACTGCCTCAGCCCGGCGCCCCGCTGCCCGACGAGGCTGCCCTCGGGCACGCGGCAGTCGGTGAAGGTGAGCGGCCGGGTATCCGAGGCGTTCCAGCCCATCTTGCGGTAGGGCTGGCCCTGCTCGTAGCCAGGGGTGCCGTTGGCCACCAGCAGGTTGGAGATCTCGCGCTCGCTGCTCCCGTTGGAGGACCGCTGCCCGGTCACGGCGGTGATCACCACCAGGCCCGAAATCTCGGTCCCGGCGTTGGTGATGAACTGCTTGGCGCCGTTGATCACCCACTGCCCGACCTGGAGCGCCGCCCTGGTCTGCGTGTTGCCGGCGTCCGATCCGGCCTCGGGCTCGGTCAGACCGAACGCGCCGAGTATCTCGCCGCGGCACAGCCGGGGCAGCCACCCGAGCCTCTGCTCTTCGCTGCCGAACAGGTATATCGGCTGGGTCCCCAGGGAGGTGTGGGCGCACAAGGTGATCGCCACGGAGGAGTCCACCCTGGTCAGCTCCTCGACCACCACGGCGTAGGCCAGCGAGTCCCCGCCGGCTCCGCCGTACTCGGCCGGGAACGGGATGCCCATCAAGTCCAATTCCCCCAGCCGGCGGACGATGTCGTAGGGAAAGCTGTGGGTCCGGTCGAGCTCCTCGGCCACCGGGGCGATCTCCTGCTCGGCGAACTCCCGCACGGTGGAGCGGAGCAGACGGTTCTCGTCTGACAGTGCGAAATCCATGACCGGATTCTCACCGATCGCGCTCGTAGGATCCCCGGGCGTGGATCAGATCGCGAACCCCGAGGTCAGGCTCGGCAAGCTGGAGCCGGGTGGTCTGGCTCCCGCCGTCATGGCCATCATCGACCGCGGCGTCCGCCGGCGCCCCGATCTGGCCCAATCACTCGAAGCCAAGATCGAACTGGCCTTTCAGGAGGATCACCCCGCCCGTCCGGATCGAGTTCGGGCAGCGAGTGGTCGTGGTGGAGGACGGCCCGGCCAACACGCCGGATGTACGCATCGATGGTCAGCTGGGCGACCACATCGCTCTGATGGTGGCGCCTGTGGTGGGTGGCCTGCCCTCGGTGTTCGACTCCCGTGGCCGAGCCGCCCTGGGTTCCGTCGTCTCCCGCTGGGTCCGGATCCAGGGGAATCTGGCCCTGCTCAGACGATTCCTGGGCGTGATCCACATCTGATGGCGCTCGCGCGCGGCGAGGCGAGGTCGCGTGGCGTCACAAAGCCCGCACTTCACTCGCCGCTTAGTGACGCTAAATGGCTATAGGCACACCAATGGCACGAAATGCCGACGCCTCCAAGCGCCTTGTGACGCCACACGCCGATTCGGGACGCGCCGGCGAGGCGCCTGGCGGCCGGGCGCGCCGGAGGCGGCGTCCCGCCCGAGTCCTCAGGCCACCGACCGCGCCAGCTCGACCAGCAGGCGCACGCCGAACCCGGTAGCTCCCTTCCCCACGTAGTAGGGCCGCGGGACGTCCCAGGCCATCCCGGCGATGTCGATGTGGGCCCACGGCACGTCGTCGGCGAAATGGTGCAGGAGCTCCGCCGCGGTGATGGCCTGCGCCTCCCGGCGCTCGCTCAGGTTGGTCAACTGGGCGTAGCGGCCCTCGATCATCCGCTCGTACTCCTCGTCCAGGGGTAGGGGCCATACCCGGTCTCCCGACCGCGTGGCGCTGTCTCTGACCTGCTCGCTCCAGGCGTCGTCGTTGCTCATCAGACCGGCGTAGACCGAGCCTAGGGCGGTCACCACTGCACCGGTCAGGGTGGCCAGGTCGATCAGGCGCTCACATCCCTCCCGCCTCGCGTAGGTCAGGCAGTCGGCCAGGACGAGCCGTCCCTCGGCGTCGGGGTTGTTGACCTCGATCGTCGTCCCGTCCAACGCCCGCACGATGTCTCCCGGCTTCACCGCCCGCCCGCTGGGCAGGTTCTCTGCCGCACCCACCACCGCCGTCACCCGGACCGGCGCCTCGAGCTCAGCTAGCGCGGCGACGGCTTCGATCACCGCCGCCGCCCCGCACATGTCGAACTTCATCTCCTCCATGCCCTGCCGGGGTTTCAGGGCCAGGCCGCCGGAATCGAAGGTGATCCCCTTGCCCACGAACCCCAGCCGTGGCCCCCGGTGCGACTTCGGCTCATAGTCCAGGCGGATGAGCCGGGCGTCCTGGGTTGAGCCCTGGGCCACAGCGGCAAACGCCCCCATGCCCGCGCTGCGGATCGCCTGGCCATCCAGCACGGCGGCGCTGAGCCCGCCGCGCCCGGCGGCCAGGTCCACCGCATAGTCGGCCAGCACGGTGGGCGGCAGGTCATTGCCGGGCGTGTTTCCCAGGTCACGGGCCCGGTTCTGGGCTTCGGCCACGATGGCCGCCTGTCGCGCCCCAGCCCGGAGATCCTCAGGAGCGGAGATGATTAGCCGCTCCACCGGCCGATCGTCGGATGCGGGCTTGTAGCGGTCAAACCGGTAGGCGTGCAGGAGGGTGCCCTCCACCAGCCCGACCAGGATCTGGTCTGCCTCGCCCCCCACGACCGGAAGCTCCCAGCACAGCGCGCTAGCCGACATCTCCGCCGCCCGGCCATGCGCGGCGGCGGCCGCGACTCGCGCCGGCTCGGCCCCGAAGCGCTCGCGCTCCCCCAATCCGGCCACGAGCAGCCGGCGCCCGTCGGCGTGCGCAACGGCCATCTGGCCAAGTCCGGGGCGCGCCTCGCCTGAGCGCGTCAGCTCGTCAACCACCTCGTCGGGAACCCGGGACGGCGCCCGCCCATCCTGGAAGATCCCCACCACGATCGTGTCGGCGTCGACGGCGAACGCGGGGTCGGTCGTCGCCTCGACGTGCACGTCGATTGAAGTTACCAGCGCTTCGGACTTGGTTTTCGCTCGCCAGGCGAGGAAGAACGTTTCTTGAGGGGCCACTACGATTGGCCCTACCGGAGCCGCCTCACCCGTTCTGTTGGCGATCTGGCCGACACCTGGAGGAGCCAAGTTCGTGTCGGGGCCGCCCGCCAGTCCTGGACGCTGCCACCCCCAACTCCCGGAAGAGCAAATATGCCCAAGACCGTGATCCTCTCGTCCGCCCGTACCCCGATCGGGAAACTCGGGGGTGGACTTTCCGCCCTCGACGCCACCGAGCTCGCTGGCACCGCCATCGCCGCCGCCCTCGAGCGCGCCGAGGTAGCTCCCGATCAGGTGCAGCACGTGGTGATGGGGCAGGTGCTCCAGGCCGGTCAGGGGCAGATCCCCTCCCGGCAGGCGCAGATAAAGGCGGGCATCCCGAAGGAGGTCTCCTCCGAGACGATCAACAAGGTGTGCGCTTCAGGGATCAGGGCCTCGTGCCTGATCGACAACGCCATCCGGGCAGGCG
The DNA here is from genome assembly GCA_051986255.1 of Solirubrobacteraceae bacterium. Lineage (GTDB taxonomy): Bacteria > Actinomycetota > Thermoleophilia > Solirubrobacterales > Solirubrobacteraceae > Palsa-465. The sequence continues at coordinate 3,435 of JBPYDM010000041.1, forward strand.
ACCTCGACGTCGCCGTGGGGGGCGGAATGGAGTCCATGTCCCGCGCTCCCTACTTGCTCCAGGACGCGCGCTTCGGCTTTCGCATGGGTGATGCCAAGGCCCTCGACGCCATGGTCCACGACGGGCTGACCAACCCGTTCTCGGGCAAGCAGATGTTCGTGGAGGGCACTGAGGTGGCCGACGAGCTCGAGATGACCAGACCCGACATGGACCGCTGGGCCCTGCGCTCCCACCAGCGAGCCGTCGAGGCCACCGACGAGGGGCGGCTACCCGAGGAGATCGTCGCCGTGTCCGTCAAGAGCAAGAAGGGCGAGACGGTGGTCGAGGTGGACGAAGGGCCCCGGCGTGACACTTCACTAGACAAGCTCGCGTCGCTCCCTGGCCTGGTGGGCAAGGAGGGATCGCACACGGCCGGGAATTCGCCGGGCGTGAATGACGGCGCCGGAGCGCTGGTGCTGTCCAGCGACGAGTGGGCCAAGCGCAACGGCAGGCAGGCGCTGGCCACAATCGTCGCCCACGCCCAGGTGGCCGATGACTTCGCCTACCTGGCCCGCACACCGGCCAACGCCTCCCAGAAGGCCCTTGAGCGGGCCGGACTCAAGGTGGAGGACATCGACCTGTGGGAGATCAACGAGGCGTTCGCCTCGGTGGCGCTGAACTCGATGCGGATGCTGGGCCTCGACGAGGACCGGGTGAACGTGAATGGCGGAGCGGTGGCGCTGGGTCACCCCATCGGCGCCTCCGGCGCTCGCATCCTCGGCTCGCTCGTGCTCGAATTGCGCCGCCGCGGCGGCGGCCTCGGCTGCGCGGCCATCTGCTCAGGCGGCGGCCAGGGCGACGCCGTGATCATCGAGGTGAACGGCAGCTGAGCTTGGCTTCCATCGGGGACGGGCGGCCGTCACCGGACGCCACGAGCAAGCGGGACCTGGCTGGGGCCGCCTTCTTTGATCTGGACCGGACCTTGATGCAGGGGTCCTCCGCGTTCCAATTCGGACGGGCCGCCTACCAGGCTGGGATGCTCTCCAGGCGTCAGCTGGCCTCGGACGCCTGGGCCAACCTCCGGTTCCGGCTGCGGGGCTCCACCGACGAGGACACGCACGCGTTGCGAGACCGCATCTCACGCTCGTTCGCCGGCACGCGAGTCGTGGACATGGATCGCCTGGGCGCCCCCGTTCTGGCTCGGGTTCTTCCCCGCATCTACCCGGGGATGCTCGATCTAGCTCATGAGCACCAGGATGCCGGGCGCCGGGCGTACATCATCACTGCGGCCTCGAAGGAGCTGGCTGAGATCCTGGCGCAGGTGCTGGTGCTGGATGGGGGGATCGGGTCGCAATTCTCCGAGGTCCAGGACGCCGTGTACACGGGCCGCCCCACCGGCCTGTTCATCTACGGCGAGGAGAAGGCCCTGGCCGTTCAGCAGCTGGCCGCCCGCGAGAACATCTCGCTTGAGGAGTCCTACGCCTATTCCGACTCGGCCTCGGACCTGCCGATGCTGAGGGCGGTCGGGCATCCAGTCGTGGTCAACCCGGACCGGGAGCTGCTCCGCGTCGCCCGCCAGGAGGGGTGGGAGGTGCTGCGGTTCGAGCGCCTGGGCCGGCGGCTCAAAACGCTGGTGGTGGTGATCGGGGCGGCCATCACCGGTGGGCTGGGGAGCGCAGCGATCGCCTCCCGGCGCCGAGCCCACGGCCTGGCTGCCGCGGTCCCGGCACGCCGTCGGCGGCGGCCCGCTCGCTCGATCTAGACTCGCCGTTGATGGCAACCCCTCCAAAGGTCTCAGACCAGGAGCGCTGGGAGCGCGAGCGCTTTGCCGCCACGCCGGAACGCGACGCGCCGTTCTCGACCATCTCCGGCGAGCCGATCAAGCCGCTGTACACCGAGTCCGACCTGCCACCCGAGCCGGACGAGGCCATCGGCCTGCCCGGCGAGTTTCCGTACACCAGGGGCGTCTATTCCTCGATGTATCGCGGCCGGCTATGGACGATGCGCCAGTTCGCCGGTTACGGCACCGCCCAGGAGACCAACCGGCGGTTCCGCTACCTGCTCGAGCACGGTCAGACGGGTCTGTCCACCGCCTTCGACATGCCGTCGTTGATGGGCCACGACTCCGATCATCCCCGCTCGCTTGGCGAGGTGGGACGCGAGGGCGTGGCCGTGGACAGCGTGGCCGACATGGAGGCTCTGTTCGCGGGGATACCGCTCGACCGGGTGAGCGTGTCGATGACCATCAACGCCCCTGCGGCCATCATGCTGGCGTTCTTCGTGGTGGCGGCCGAGGGCCAGGGGGTGGCGGCGGAGCAGCTCTCCGGGACGATTCAGACGGACATCCTCAAGGAGTACATCGCCCAGAAGGAGTGGTGCTTCCCGGTCGACCCGGCCATGCGCCTGGTCACCGACATGATCGAGTGGTGCTCGGGGCACATGCCGCGCTGGCATCCGATTTCCATCTCCGGGTACCACATCCGCGAGGCGGGGTCCACGGCGGCCCAGGAGCTGGCCTTCACGCTCAAGGACGGCCTGACGTATGTCGAGCAGGCGGTCTCCCGGGGCCTGGCGGTGGATGACTTCGCTCCCCGGCTGAGCTTCTTCTTCAACGCACACATCGACTTCTTCGAGGAGATCGCCAAGTACCGCGCCGCCCGGCGAATCTGGGCGCGGGAGCTACGGGAAACGTTCGGGGCTCGGGACGAGCGCTCGCTGCTGATGCGCTTTCACACCCAGACCGCGGGTGTCTCGCTGACCGCCCAGCAGCCGCTGAACAACATCGTGCGCACGGCCATCGAGGGCCTGGCCGGCGTCCTGGGCGGCACCCAATCACTGCATACCAACAGCTTCGACGAGGCCCTGGCCCTCCCCACGGAGCAGGCCGTTCGGGTGGCCCTGCGGACCCAGCAGATCATCGCCGAGGAGACCGGCGTGGCCAACACGATCGATCCGCTGGGAGGGTCCTACTTCGTGGAGGCCCTGACGGACCGCATGGAGGAGCTGGCCTACCAGTACTTCGCCAAGATCGACGAGCTGGGCGGGATGGTGGAGGCGGTCAAGCAGGGATTCCCCCAGCGGGAGATCGCCGACGCCGCCTTCCGCTACCAGCAGGAGGTGGAGTCGGGCATGCGAAAGCAGGTGGGGGTGAACGCGTACACGGAGGGCGAGGACGAGGCGCCGATGATCCTGCGCATCGACCCAGCCTTCGAGGCGGACCAGGTTCGCCGCGTGCGCGCCCTGCGCGAGCAGCGGGACGCGGAGCCGGTCAAACGGGCGCTGGAGCGACTGGAGCAGGCCGCACGCGATCCAGGCCAGAACCTGATGCCGCACCTCCTCGAGGCCGCGCGGGCCCAGGCCACGGAGGGCGAGATGATCGAGACGCTCCAGCGGGTGTTCGGGACATACTCGGAGAGCCCAGCCTTTTAGGTTGTTGGGGGCCGCACATGTGCGGCCCCCCGGGGCGGCACATGTGCCGCCCCGACCGGCGCCGCATGCGGCGCCGGGGCTGCGGCGCATGCGCCGCAGCCGGAATACACTGGCCGACCGTCGCATGTCCGCCCCCTCGGAGAAAAAGATCCGCGTCGTGGTCGCCAAGCCCGGCCTGGACGGCCACGACCGGGGAGCCAAGATCATCGCCCGCGCGCTCCGCGACGCCGGGATGGAGGTGATCTACACGGGGCTCCACCAGACCCCCGATCAGATCGTGCAAACGGTGATCCAGGAGGACGCCGACGCGGTCGGGCTGTCGATCCTCTCGGGCGCCCACATGACCCTCGTGCCCCGGGTGATGGAGCTGCTGCGCGAGGAGGGGGTGGAGGACGTCGTGGTGACCGTGGGGGGGACGATCCCGGGCGACGACGTGGAGGAGCTCAAGCGGCTTGGCGTCGCTCAGGTGTTCACGCCGGGCGCCTCAACCGAGGAGGCCGTCGCGTTCATTCGAAGCGCTGTGGGCTCGCGAGCGTGACCGATTTGTCTGCCTATAGCGAGACATTTTCTCCACGCTCAAGTGCGGGGCCTGGCTGGTGCGCCCGCAATGCGCACCGATTGACTAGTCAGTCAACGGGTATATTCCCCGTCGTGACTGGAGATAGGAGGCTTACGTGAAGATCTGCGTCCTGGTCAAAGAGGTCCCGGACGCCGCCGTCGAGAAGCGGATCGATCCCTCAACCGGACGGCTGGACCGCTCCGGTGAGAAGAACCTCAACCCGTACGACACCCACGCCATCGAGGCGGCCATGCAGATTCGCGAAGGCGGAGACGTACCCGTGGAGGAGATCGTGGCCGTGACGATGGGCCCCGAGTCAGCCGTGCGCGCGCTACACAAGGCGGTCTCGCTGGGGGCTGACCGCTCGGTTCACCTGACCGACGACGCCCTCGTCGGATCGGATGTGGCCGCCACCGGCTATGCGCTGTCCAAGGCGCTGGGCAAGGAGCAGCCCGACCTGGTCCTGTTGGGCCAGCAGTCAGACGACGGCGAGTGCTACACGATCGGCGCGGTGGTGGCCGACCACCTGAGGATGCCCTCGCTCACCCAGGTGATCAAGATGGACGTCCACGACGGCGGCCTGCGCTGCGAGCGCCAGGCCGAATACGGCTACGACACCGTCCAGGTAGAGCTGCCGGCCGTGATCTCCGTCGGCGACGCCATCAACGAGCCGCGCTACCCCTCGCTGAAGGCCATCATGGGCGCGCGCAAGAAGCCGTTGGAGTCCATGGCCGTCTCCGACGTGGGCATCGACCCCTCGGAGGTGGGCGAGGAGGGGTCGCGCGTGCACTGCGGCGACTTCCATGACCCTGAGGCCAAGCCGCCGGGCCAGATCATCGAGGACGAGGACACCAACGAGACGGTCGAGAAGATCGTCGCCTGGTTGGAAGAAAGGAAACTGATTTAGATGGTCCTAGTGCCCGACGTCCTGACATACGTCCTTCATTACGAGGGCGAGTTCAACAAGAACTCGCTGGGCGCGGTCTCCGAAGGCGCCGCGCGGGCGCGGGAGA
>JBPYDM010000042.1:0-6586 GCA_051986255.1 Solirubrobacteraceae bacterium
GACACGATCAGCACTGCCAGCCAGCGCGGGACGCGGTGGCGGTGTAGAAGGGTCACCACGGGCTCGAGCCCGATGGCGATGAACAGGGCCAGCCCAATCAGCAGCAGGATCTGCCTGGCGTTGACGACGCTCCAGCCGATCAGGAAGGCCACGCCGACGCCCAGCCCGCCCGTGAGGCCGATCCAGAATGCCGAGCGTCGGTTGAAGCGCGGGCCTGGCCGGCCGAACTCGCCCCCTCCCTCTACGGCGTCAATCCGCGCCTCCGGTCCAGGAGCAGATCCCGGTCGGTCGTTGCCGCGGCGTCCTGGCCGTTAGATGTGCGTGCCTCGCCGCGCCCGTCGGCAGGGGCGTCGTGATGTCCGTTCGGCCGATCCGGATCCTCCGCCGGCCGGGCGGGCCTCCGGGTTTCGGCCGCGTCCGGGCGACCAGGAGTTGAGTCCATGTTGCTGCATAGCTACCCGAAACCGATCCGGAGCCCTCATGCCGCCGGCTCGAGCAGCGCGGCTCGCAAGGCCTTGCGATCGACCTTTCCCACCGGAGTGAGCGGGATTCCGGCGACGATCGACACCTCCCGGGGGTATTTGTAGCCCCCGATCCGGTCCCGCGCCCACTGGACAAGCTCTGGGCCGCTCACGTTGGCGCCGGGGTGAAGGGACACGAACGCGACAACCTCCTCCCCATGCACCGGGTCGGGTCGACCCACTACTGCGGCCGATTGCACGGCGGGATGCTCCACGAGCGCGTCCTCGACGTCGCGGGGGTAAACGTTGAAGCCTCCGCGGATGATTAGGTCCTTCTTGCGATCCACTATGTACAGATAGCCGTCCTGGTCCCGGTAGCCCACGTCTCCGGTGTGCAGCCAGCCGTCCCTCAAGGCCTCGTCTGTGGCCTCGGGCGAGCGCCAGTAGCCGCGCATCACGGCCGGAGAGCGGGCACAGATCTCCCCCACCTCACCTGTCGGCAGCTCGTGGCCCCGATCGTCCAGGATCCTGACCTCAGTCCCGGGGACGGGAAGCCCGACGGAACCAATTCGCTCCCGGCCCACCGGGTTGCTCGAAATCAGCGCCGCCGTCTCGGTCAGTCCGTAGCCCTGGCGGATCGACACCGACGGTACGCGCCGGATGAACTGCTCGGCCACCTCTGGAGCGAGCGGTGCTCCGCCCGAGGTCACGAAGCGCAGTGAGCTCAGGTCGTGCTCCTCCAGCGGCTCGGAGAGCAGGATCTGAAGCATGGACGGGACCACCGCCGCGACCTGGAGCCTGTGGTCGGCGATCAGCTCCAGGAACCCCTGGGGCACAAACCAGCGCATCAGCACCGCCACTCCCTGCTCTGGAGAGTGCATCGCGGTGATCGTGACGAGTAGCCCGTAGGCGTGAGACAGCGGGAGTGGGACCAGGGCACGGTTCACCCCCGGCACGTAGGCCGACTCGTGCCCGGCTTGCCCGGTGTAGTGCAGGTTGGAGTGCGTCAGCATGACGCCCTTGGACCGTCCGGTGGTCCCGCCGGTGTACAGGAGCGCCGCCAGTTCGTCGTCGGCCCGAGGCACGATCGGTCCGGGCTCCGCCTGCTCCAACGCCGCCAGTGTCGTGAATCCGTCGACCTCGTCACGCGAGATCAGGTAGCGGACGCTGTCCACCCCGTTCGCCGCCCCCCGGACCTTCTCGGCGAAAGACGAATCGGTGATGACCGCGCAGGCCTCGGAATCCTGAAGGACGTGACGGAGCTCCTCCACCGAGAGCAGGAAGATGGCCGGAGTGACCACTGCTCCGGCTCGCCACAGCGCCTGGTAGACGACCCCTACCTCGGGAGAGTTGGCCATGGTGACCACGACGCGCTCCCCGGGCATGACTCCCAGCTCGCGCAGTCCACTGGCCAGCCGAGCCGCCCGGTCAAACAGCTCCGCGGTCGTGTACCACCGTCCCTCGAACAGGAGTGAGCGGTAATCGCCCTTGCGCTCGAACGCCCGTTCGGCCGTGCGGGCCAGGTTGTGTTCGCCGATGCTCACCCACTCACCCTACACGTCAAGGTACTCGTAGGCCGGAAGGGTGAGGAACTCGACCAGCTCCGGCGACAGCGCCACGCGGTCAAACAGCTCTCGGGTCTCGGCTGGGCGACCGTGCCGCCAGACCTCCTCGCCCACCTCGCGGCGGACCTTGTCCGTTTCCTCGTCGATCAGGCGCCGCACCAGCTCGACCGTCACCTCGGGCCCCTCCTCGAGCCGCACGCCGTGGTGGTGCCACTGCCAGATCTGCGTCCGGGAGATCTCGGCTGTGGCCGCATCCTCCATCAGCGAGTTGATGGCCGCCGCACCACGTCCGGTCAGCCAGAAGGACAGGTACTGGAAGCCCACGTTGACGTTGGCTCGCAGACCCGCCTCGGTGATGCGGCCCGGCGTCGCGGCCAGATCCTGGAGGTCCGAAGCGGTCACGGTCACGTCGTCGCGGCGGCGGTCGAGTTGGTTGGGCCGGCCGTCGAGTCCGCGCTCGAACACTTCCCGGGCTACCGGCACCAGGTCTGGGTGGGCCACCCACGTGCCGTCGTAGCCTTGCGAGAACTCGCGCTCTTTGTCCGACCGCACGGCCGCAAAGGCCCGCGCATTGGTCTCGGGATCACTGCGGGAGGGGATGAAGGCGGCCATCCCACCCATCGCGTGAGCGCCTCGGCGATGGGAGGTGGCGGCCAAGAGTTCGGTGTAGGCGCGCATGAACGGCACGGTCATGCGCACCTCCGAGCGGTCGGGCAGGACCATCTCGGGGCGGTCGGCGAAGCACTTGATCGAGGAAAAGATGTAGTCCCAGCGGCCCGCGTTCAGGCCGGCGGAGTGATCGCGCAGCTCGTACAGGATCTCGTCCATCGCGAAGGCCGCGGGCAGCGTCTCGATCAGGACCGTGGCCTTGATCGTCCCGCGCGGGATGCCGGCAGCATCCTGGGCGAAGCAAAAGACGTCGTTCCACAGCCGCGCCTCCCGGTGTGACTCCATCTTGGGCAGATAGAAGTACGGACCGGTTCCGCTCTCGAGCAGCGCCCGGGCGCAATGGAAGAAGTACAGGCCGAAGTCGAACAGGGCACCCGAGACTGGCTCGGCGTCGACCAGGAGGTGGCGCTCGGGCAGATGCCACCCGCGCGGGCGAACCAGCAGCGTGCCCGGCTCGGACCCCAGCTCGTAATGGCGGCCGTCCGAGCCACGATAGGTGATCGTCCCGGCCACCGCGTCGCGGAGATTGATCTGTCCAGTGACCATGTTCCGCCAGGTGGGTGCGTTGGCGTCCTCGAGGTCGGCCATGAAGCCGTCGGCACCCGAGTTCAGGGCGTTGATCATCATCTTGCGGTCGGTGGGCCCGGTGATCTCGACCCAGCGCTGGAGGAGGTCCCGTGGGACCGGCGCTACGGTCCAGTCGCCAGACCGGGTTCCGGCCGTGTCCGGCAAGAAGTCGAGGTCCTCGCTGGCGCGCAACCTTTTCCGCCGGTGCTTCCGGTCACCCAGCAGCTCGCGACGGCGCCCTCCGAACTCGCGCTCCCGTCCGGCCACGAACTCGAGCGCCTCCGGGGTCAGCACGTCCTCGAAGCCGGCTTCCATAGGCCCGAGGATCTGGAGGTTCGCGCTGGCGGCCATGGCTGGCAATCGTGCCAGCTGGGGTTGTTGGTCGTGCCGCCGGCGTCAGCTCTGGGAGGCAGGCCCGACGAGCTCGCTCTTGGTGCTGAGTGATGGCGCCGGCCAGGTCGGTCTCCGGGGCGTCGTCGTCGAGCAAGCTGGCCTCCAAATGCGTGCGCAGGACGAGCAGCTCGCGCCCCGTGGCAGGGCGGGGCTGAGTGGCCCGGGCGCCCGCGTAGGCGAAGCAGTCCCAAGCCCGGGCGAACGAGATCAGGCTGGTCCTACCACCGCGGCGGTGGGCGGCCAGCATCGGACAGATCCCGCCCCGGTGGGCGTAGGCGCCCACGATGATCCGCTCCTCGCGGAGGCCCTCGAGCATGGCGAGCCTGGTCACCCGGGGGAGCGCCTGGATCGCTGTCCGCAGATCCTCGATCGTCGCTCGGCGCCTGGTTCGCATAGGGTTTCTCCGCTTGCTGCCGGAGGCCGCGCGACTCTACCCAGGCCCGTCGGCTCCGACAACTGAATTCCTGGCCACGAAAGGAAACTTGCACATGAAGCTCGGCGTACACGTCGGCTACTGGGGATTGGGGATGGGAGCCGAGGATCAGCTGGCCGCGGTGCAGGAGGCCGAGCGCCTGGGCTACGACTCGGTGTGGTCGGCTGAGGCCTACGGCTCGGACGCGGCCACCGTGCTCGGCTGGCTGGCCGCCCAGACCAGCCGGATCAAGCTGGGCTCGGCCATCTTCCAGATGCCCGGCCGCAGCCCCGCCATGACGGCCATGACCGCGTCCACGCTCGACCAACTTTCCGAGGGCCGGATGCTTCTGGGAATCGGCTCGTCGGGACCCCAGGTGGCGGAGGGCTGGCATGGTCAGGGGTTCGGTCGCCAGCTTCAGCGCACGCGCGAGTACATGACGGTGGTGCGGATGGCGCTGGCCCGCGAGCGGGTGGAGTTCCAGGGTGAGACGATCGAGCTGCCGCTGCCCGACGGGCCGGGAAAGCCGCTCAAGCTCATGATCGCCCCCGTGCAGGACCGGATTCCTATCTACCTGGCCGCCATCGGCCCAAAGAACACGGCCCTGGCCGGCGAGATCACCGACGGTTGGATCCCCACCTTCTTCTCACCCGAGTACGTGTCGGACTTCCGGGCGCTGCTCGAGGAAGGCGCGGCCCGAGCGGGGCGCTCGCTGGAAGGCTTCGATATCGCGCCGACCGTGAACGTCTACGTATCCGATGACGTTGAGCAGGCCAGGAACGCTGTGCGTCCGGTGCTGGCCCTGTACATCGGCGGGATGGGCTCCCGGAAGCAGAACTTCTACAACAACCTCGTCCAGCGCTACGGCTTCGAAGCTCCGGCCAAGGAGATCCAGGACCTGTACCTGGAAGGGAAGAAGGACCAGGCCGCGGCCGCGATTCCGCCCAAGCTGATCGACATGGTCTCGCTGTGCGGTCCGCGCGATGCGGTCCGTGACCGCCTGGCCGCCTTCCGCGACGCCGGAGTGGGCACCCTGATGGTCACGCCGATGGCCTTCACGGCGGAGGACCAGATCGAACAGCTGCGGGCGGTGGCCGAGCTGGCCGCGGATTGACGGCTCTCCGCGTCTTCCTGGGCGCCTTCGGTGATCCAGGGCATGCCTTTCCCATGCTGGCGCTGGGCGAGCGCCTGGCAGCTCGGGGCCACGATGTGACCTTCGAGACCTGGGAGCGCTGGCGAGGCCACGTCGAGTCTGCGGGGCTGCGCTTCCTGGCCGCGCCCGAATACCCCGTTTTTCCCACCCAGGCGGGGCCGCTCAAGCCGTATGAGGCAGTGGTGATGGCGGCGAGGCAGACCCGGCAGAGCCTGCGCGAGGACCGCCCGGATGTGGTCGTGCACGACATCCTGACGCTCGCTCCGGCGCTGGCCGCCGAGCTCGAGGGCCTGCCCGTGGCCACGCTGATCCCACACGTCTACCCACCGGGGCGGCCCGGATTCCCGCCCTATGCCCTCGGGGCTCGCCTACCGCGGACGGTGGCTGGGCGAGCCTTCTGGCGGCTGCTCGACCGGCCGCTGCAGGTCGGGCTGCGGCGAGGCCGCGAGGAGCTCAACCAGGCGCGAGCGCGGCTCGGCCTGGCTGCGCTGAGCAGGCTTCACGGCGGCCTGAGCGAGGAGCTGTGCATCGTGGGAACGTTTCCCCAACTCGAGTACCCCCGCCCGTGGCCTGACTCCGTCCACGTGGTCGGCCCGCTGCTCTGGGAGCCCCCGTACCACGAGGTGGATCCCCCGTGGGGGAGTGCTCCGCTCGTGGTGGTGGCTCCCTCGACGGCCCAGGATTCTCAGCAACGCCTGCTGCTCGCCGCCCTCGAAGGTCTGGCGGGTGAGCCGGTGCGAGTGCTGGCCACCTGGAACCGCCGGCCACCGCCGGTCACGGTGACTGTGCCGGCCAACGCTCGGCTGGTGGAGTGGCTCTCCTACTCACGCGCGATGCCCGGCAGCGCCCTGGTGATCTGCCATGGTGGTCACGGGACGCTGGTCAGGGCACTGGCCAGCGGCGCACCGGTGCTGGCCGTGCCCCATTCCGGGGACATGGCAGAGAACGCCGCCCGGGCCGACTGGGCGGGCGTGGGAGTGCGACTGCCCTGGCGGCTGCTCGGCCCGAGGACCGTGCGGCTGGCCGTGCGGCGCGCGCTGGCCGAGGTCGGTCTGCGCGAGCGCGGAGCCGAGCTGGCGGAATGGGCGTCGCGGAATGACGGAGCCGCCCGGGCGGCCGAGCTAGTCGAGGAGTTGGGGCGCGGGCGGCGTGAGCCGCAACGGGCTCAGCCCAGTGGCAGGGGCTGACGCTGCCAGGCCGTGCCGCCAACAACGCGGTCAGCATGCGGCGGGCGGTCGGCATCAGCCCCAGAAACACTCGTCACGGCTTTTAAGTACCGGTCCTCACAATCAGGTCCGACCGTCCGTCGATGGCCCGCGGCGCCGCCGCAGGACGGGATCAGGCGTCGCGCTGTGAGCGCACAAAG
>JBPYDM010000043.1:0-6691 GCA_051986255.1 Solirubrobacteraceae bacterium
GTGCCCCGCCTGCGCCCCGCCCACATTTGCCCGAAGCCGGCCCGTTCAACGGGCGGCCACTGGTCCTTGTCAGCGCTCGAGGGCGGGCACGATCTGAGCTTCGGTGAGCAGACGCAGGCAGGGCCTAGTCTGACGGCGCACGGCCAGGATGTGGCCGGCGGTCCAGAACCCGCTGGCCGGAATCGTGGCGGCGCTCAGCCGCCCGACCAAGACCGGTCCCGCCATGGCTCGGACTACCACCCGGTTCGCCCGGGCTACCTGGCCGCGGAGAGCTGCCGACTGGGCCACGACGTAGATAGCGGAGCACCGGCGACCGGGTGCCGCTTCGCCCAGGGTCAGGGTCGGCTGATGCGGGAGGTACCACTCGAGTGGACTCCTGAAGGCAAAGAAGTCACCCAGGGTGCCGAACACCATGATCGGATCGCGCGGCTGCCATCCCTGCCGGACCAGGGTCTGGGCCACGGTCTCGTACGGGGTCGGCGGGGTGGATTCCGCCCGCACCACCCCAACCGTCACCAGGCCGGCGGCCGCCAGGCCGAGCGCGTATCCCAGCCTGGTCGGCGTCCGGGCCAGCAGCCCGGCTAGGGCGATGGCGGCAAACGGCCCCGCCGCCAGGAGGTTTCTCGGATCGAATACGTGGGCCCCGGCCAGCCAGGCCAGTCCGGCCAGCGCCACCGGCCCCAGCGCCAGCAGCCCGATCAACCGGCCCGGGGCCGAACGTCGGGCGAGCAGCCCGCTCCCGGCCAGGACGGCCAGCAGCAGGAGCACCGGCAGGACAGAACCCCACGCCCCACCTGGGATGTGCTGGGCGAACAGCTCCCAGTAGACGTCGACCCATCCCGCCACCCGGAAGGGCCCGATCCAGGAGAAATGGTTCCCCAGGTACTGATGTACGGCCACCGGAAACCAGATCGCCAGGGGAATCAGGCCAATCCCGATCTGGCGGGCCAGCCGATGCCTGTCCTCCCGAAGCTCGGGATCGAACCAGACCCAGGCCAGGGCCGCGGCAACGCTCAGCAGGAAGAAGTAGTTGGTCAGCGCGGCACAGGCCACCACCCCCGGGAGCGCGTATCGCCGCCAGCCGTGGCCAGGGCCGAGCTCTCGTTCGCGCAGGAGCACCCAAGAGAAGACGACGGTGGCCAGGGCGAATAGCTCATAGGCCCGGAGCTCGCGTCCGTGCATGACGAACTGCCAGCCCAGCGCCACCAGCACCGCGGCCACCGCGGACGCCCACAGCGGCATCACCCGGAGCGCCACCAGCATCGTGCCGACGGCCAGCAGCGCGCCCGCCACGACCGATACCCAGCGATAGCCCTGGGGCGACACGCCGACCTGGTTGAGGACCCAGCCCAGCGCGTACCACAGCGGCGGCGTGGCCTCGGTCCGCGCCACCTGGTGCAGCATCCCCCAGGGGGTGGACTGAATGAGAACGTGGGCCGAGGCCACCTCGTCCTCCCAGAAGGAGTCCCTGATCGCGCCAGGTATTCGTGCCGCCGCGGCAACCGCGGCCACGCCCACGGCCACGGCTCCTATCAGCCTCGGGCTGTAGCGCTGTGGCGCGAGCCCCGACTGGCCGAGCCGGCCATTTCCCTGCCGAGCGTCGGGTGCTGCCGTGGTGACGCCCATTCCGGCTCGACGAAGCTATCTAATGTTTGGGGAGGAGCTGGTAGATGACCGAGTAGCCGATCGCGTATAAGGCGTGGCGGTCGGCGATCACCCCAGCGAATTCGCCGTCAGGGAAGGTGAAGACCACGTTGCCCCTCCGCACGCCCAGTCCGACCGTGATCTTCCTTCCCAGTACCGAGTAGTAGATGACTTTCCCGATGATCGTGCCCGATCCGGAGATCCGCCCGCCTGAGCTGTGGCGCCACCTGACCGCGCCGGTGTTGGCGTCCAGCGCGTAGAAGTCACCGTCGTAGGAGCCCGAGTAAACCGTGGGACCGAGCCCAGGAACGTTGGCCACGGCTGGTGAGCTGTACACGTACGCACTGGTGGGCGTGTCCCAGAGGAGCTGTCCGGATGACCGCGAGAAGGCGTACACGTGATCATCGGTGTTGCCAATGAAGACCTTGCCGAAGGCGATGGCCGGTGAGGCGTAGAAGGTGCCTCGGCCGCCGTCGGTAGTGGTCGCCCACTGCTCCCGGCCGGTCGAGGCGCTGACCGCGTAGACCCGGCTGGCGTAGTCCCCGAAGTAGATGTTGCCTCCGGCGTAGGCCGGGCCCCCCTTGACCGCCCCGGCGGCATGAAAGGTCCAGTTGACGTGTCCGTTGGACGTGCGGAAGGAGTACACCGTGCCGTCCTGAGAGCCCAGGTAGACGCTGTTCCCCACCACGAGCGGGGAGGACTCGCTGCCCGGCGGCAGCGGGTGGGACCAGACCACTCGACCGTTCTTCATCGATAGCGCCACGAACCGGCCGTTGCCCGGCAGCCGAGCGCCGGGGGTGACGGAGAGCAGCGGGAAGAACACGAGGCGGTGGGCGGGGTCGTACGCGGGCGTGACCGCGGCCAGGGTTCCGAGCTTGCGCTGCCAGATGAGGTGGCCATTGGCCTTGTTCACCCGCTTGGCCGAGCCGTCGAAGTCGATGAAGTACAGGCTTCCGTGGTACATCACCGGGGGGAACTCGAGCAGGGCGTAGTCCTGGTAGCTCCACCCCCTGCGGAAGGGCGGCGCCAGGCCGGGCGGGGCGGCAAAGAACCGGGTACGGGCGGCGTCATAGCCGTAGTAGGGCCATTGGAAGTTATCCACCGCAGGCTGATGGCGGGGCGCCGGGAGGGGCTGGCCGCGGGTGGTGGCTGTGGTGGTGCTTTTGGAGGAGCCGCAGGCCGAAAGGACGATCAGGGCCGCCACCGCCATCAGGGCCCACTTGACGCGGAGACCCACAGGAGCGGCCCTCTACCGGCGCTGGCGCGAACCGGAGGTGGGCATTGCGGCCATGGTAGAGGCCGCCTCCACGCAAGTGCCGCGCTTGGCCGCGTTACGGGTTTGTGAAGCCCCGCGGCGCGCTCATCGGCATGCCTGGCGCTTGGCGGCCACCGGTCGTCGGCAACGTCCCAACCTCCCCGCCCCTGACCGATGGTTGGGTCGTTGACCGCCCCCCGAGCGGTGAACGACCCAAACGTCGCTCCCGGCCCACCGGGTTGGGATGTTGCCGAGCGCACCGTGCCCCCGGGTAACCGCTGCCGAGCGGGCCGAGCCCAGCAGGTACTACGCCTACCTCCCCGACGCCGACGACGGCACCCCTGGGCTCACGGACCCCACCCCTGGGCCGGCCGCCGGGGCACCAACCGAGCCCGCCACCTGGCTCGGACGCTGGGCTCGATGTTCGCCACGCCCGGGTTCTGAGGCCGGGGAGCCACGTGCCGCGGTCGCACGGGGGCCACAGCCGGCTGCCGAGACTGGGAGCTCAGGATGGCCCAGGCGTGGAGACCGACGATCGTCCCGAGCACCAGGACGACCAGAAGAGCGTTGAGGACGATTACGAGGGTCACGGCATCTCCTTTCATTTGGGATGCCATAGGTTCAGCAACGGGTCGAAGACCGATCTACGATCGGCCTATGACGCCCGTAAGACGGGGAGCTGGCCCCCCAAGGGCGGTTTGGGATGTTTGTACCGCTATAGGAGACTTTTCGCCCAAGTCGTGAGTCGGCGGACCTCGATCCGGTCGCCGTCTACTCGGACCTGGAAGGAGGGCTGCGGTCCGGTCGCCGGGCCGTGGCGGAGAGCGCCGTCGCGCAGGTCGTAGCGCGAGCCGTGACAGGCGCAGACGATCTCTTGGCCCTCGAGCGTCCCCTCCGTGAGCGAGCAGCCCCGGTGGGAACACCGATCGTGCAGGGCAAAGATCCGCTCCCCGTCCCGAACCAGCAGCACCGGGGTGTCGTCCACGATCACCCGCAAAGGCCGGCGGTCGGTCAGCTGTGAGGCATCGGCCGCCGGCGTCCACTCGGTCGGTCCAGGGTCGAACACCGTCTGGTCAGGCCCCACTCCCTTGGTCAGAGAGAGGTGGCCTCCCAGATACCCGCCGGCCATCAGGATGCTCAGCCCGGCCAGACCAAGGCAAGTAGCGCTCCGCTGAGCCCCCCGACGATGAGCCAGCCACGACAAGCCGTACAGCCAGGTAGCGGCTGCGTTGGAACCGGCGTGGACCAGGCCTACGCGCCGAACCGCCTGACTCGCCGGCTCGGTAGCGGCCCAGTCGCCCGCCCCGGCTGCGGCAGTGGGCAGGTAGGCGAGCAATCCGAGGCCCACGAGACGCTGGCGAGCCACGCCGGCCATCTCGCCGGCGGTCACATCCAACAGCGAAGCGCTCGAGAACGAACCGATGACCACGTCGGTGAGCATCGGATGTACGGCATGCCCCAGCCAGGTCCCACTGAGGATGTCCTTAAGCCCCGAGGGCACCGAGTCTCGCAGCATCTTGGCGAGCCGCTGGGCCACGGGATCGAGCTGATCCAGCGCCTCCACGCGGCGGACCGCGGGTTCCAGCGGAGTCAGCTGCCGGCGGGGGACGATGACGCCCATGAGGCAACTCCTACCCGGTCCGCTCACCGATAAGCCATCGCTCGCGGGCGCGCGGGCCGCGCCGGCACGCCGAGCAGGTAGCTTGCCCGGTGTGAGCGTGGTCCTGGTCACCGGCGGCACCGGAGCGCTGGGACGCCTGGTCGCGGCCCGGCTGGTCAGCCGGGGTGAGGAGGTGCGCGTCTTGTCCCGGCGTCCCGGGGCCGGGACGCATACGGGAGACCTGGCCACCGGAGCAGGTGTAGCCGAGTCGGTGAGCGGAGCGGAGATCATCGTCCATGCTGCCTCCGACACCCAGCGCCTCGGGCGATCTGACCTGACTCACATCGAGCACCTCCTGGAGCACGCCGGGGGCACCGCCCACCTGGTCTATGTATCGATCGTGGGGATCGATCGAATCCCCTTTGCCTACTACCGGCGCAAGCTGGCTTGCGAACAGCGCATCGTCTCCAGCCGGTTTCCGTACACGATCCTTCGGGCCACGCAGTTCCACGAGTTGATCGCCTTCGTGCTGTTCCAGGTCGAGCGCCTGCCGGTGGCACCGTTGCCGCTGGATTTCCGCTTCCAGACGATCGCGGCCGGCGAGGTGGCAGACCGGCTCTGCCAGCTGACCGCAGAGGGTCCGACAAACCGGCTGTGGAACTTGGGCGGACCCCAGGTCCAGAGCCTGCGAGAGCTGGTGGCGCAGTGGCGGGCGGTGCGCGGTCGCCCCCGGCGAACGCTGCCGCTTCCGCTGGCGGGAGACGTAGCTCGGGCCTTCCGGGAGGGGCGCAACACTTGCCCGGGCCAGGCAGGCGGCCGGCTGACCTGGAGCGAGTTTCTCGCCGAGAGTCCCACCCCGGCCTACAGCCTCGGCGGCGCCTCCCGCGCCTGACGGCTCAGCGTTGCGCCGTCTTTATCCGTTGCTGAGCGAGAGCTTCGATTCCTCTTCGCTCAGTGTTAGGGCGTTGCCACATTCACGCGGTGTGATTTGCCCATGACCACAGTTCACAGACCGCATAATCAGTTCCCTCCCCCGCATCGTGCTCCCGGCCCGCTCGAACCGCCCGCCCGCCGTGAGGAAGACTCCGACCTGGCCTGGGGCGGTGACCCGGATGGCCGCCGGCATCAGCGAGCCATCGAGGGCTGGATTGCCGGACGGATTCGGAAACAGGCGCGTCACTGGCGCCAGCGGTAGTCCGGACCCTGACGGCCCCGGTAGCCCTCGCGCGGGTGTCGGGCGTCCGGCCCGGGCCCGCGCCCGTGACCCCCGGGCCCGGCTACGGCCGGGCCAGCTCCCACATCGCGCCCTGCTCGGGGAAACTTAAGAGCCGCCAGCGCTGGCGCTCCTCCTGCCACACGTAAACGTTCACATCGATCATGCTCCGGACGCCGGCCAGAGCATCGATCGCCTCCCGGGCCCCGACATCCTCCGCGATGGTCTGGCGGGTCATCACGTCTACGAGCTTGAAGCGTCGCGGCGCCTGCGGTTGGGGCTCCGGCGTTGGGGCCGGAGCGGGCGCCTCGCGGGGCACGAACACCGGCGTCGTGCTTGACCCGCGCCTGGTCAGACTCTCCAGCGGCACCATCTGAGCGCCCGTGCCCTTGGTTTCCGTGTGTAAAACCCACGTCGTGGCCATGGATCAAACGATAGAACGAGCCGGCCACGCCACAGGCGCCCGCGCGGCGGAGAGTTCTCAGGTGGGCTGGGGCTGCAACTCGGCCGCACGCATGTGCACCCCGGCCGCGGCATAGGCATCGGGGGCATCGAGCGTCTCGGCATTGAGCAGGGCGTGGCTCAGGCTGTCCAGCTGGTCCCGGTGGTCTTGGATCAGTTGGGTGACGTCGGCGTGAGCGTCATCGATGATCCGCCTGACCTCCTCGTCGACCAGCCACTGCATCTGGGGTGAAGTCTCGCTGGCTCCGGGGAGCAGCGGCCCCTGGCCGTCGCCCGGCAGAAGCGTGACCGGGCCGAGCTTGTCGCTCATCCCCCACCGGCCCACCATCTGGCGAGCGATCTGGGTGAGCTGCTGAATGTCGGACTCAGCCCCGGTGGTGATCTTGCCGTACACGACTTCCTCGGCCACGCGCCCGCCTAGCGCGACTTTGATCTTGGCGTCGAGCTCCTCCCGCGAGTAGGAGACCCGATCGGAGTCCGGTGTCGAGAGCGTCACCCCCAGGGCCACCCCCCGCGG
>JBPYDM010000044.1:0-2760 GCA_051986255.1 Solirubrobacteraceae bacterium
GCATCAAAAGCAGCCAGGGCCTCCAAGGCAGCCACGGCCTCCAGGGTGAAGACGTCCGCGTAGGCGTTCTCAAGGTTGCCGCGGATTTCCAACTTTCGTCCTACCATGAATCACCTCTCTGTAACTAGACCGTCGCACGGTTTTTTGAACAGGTGAAAACTTGGGCTGGCTTCCATCGACCGGTGAAAAGGAGAGGGGGCCCATAGATTACTGCAAGTGAGCAACTCCACCCCGCTCCGATAGAAGCGCAAGGAGGATGGTTGGCATGAAAACACAGGCGACGACGCTCTACCCGTTCGTGCCGTCGGGCCCGTACTTCGCCCGGTCACTGGAGTTCTTCGCCGCGTTTGGCTTCGACAAGCTCTGGGAGCACGAAGGGTTGGCGGGCCTGCGCTACGGCGGCGCCTACTTCATTCTACAAGACATCGACGTACCCCAGTGGCAGGCCAACCAGATGATCACCTTCGAGGTCACTGTTCTCGACACCTACTGGTCGGAGCTGGAGGCCAAGGACCTGGCGAACTCCATCCCCGGCGTGAAACTCCGGCCGCCGACGGAGTTCCCGTGGGCCGCGAAATCCACATCATCGACCCCGGCGGGGTCTGCTGGCATGTGCGCCAGAGTGGCGGCTGAGGCCGGATGGCCCCGCCATAGCACCCATTGAATGCCGGGACTCGCGGCCCGGCCGGCTCAGCTCCAACGGGCCTGGGGCTTTTGTTTCCACAGCCAGATGATCCAGTCCACGTTCTTCGGCTCGCCCCCGAAGTCCTTCAGGCGCGTCATGCACTGGCCGCGGTGGTGCTGCGTGTGCATCGCCACCTGCACCAGCGCCTCGGCGACCGTGACGACACAGGGTGGGTCAGGGAACCAGGGAACCCGCACTGTCTCGGACAAGGCTTCCGGCCGGAGGGCAACGGCGAAGTCGCGCAGGCCGGCGTGGCACTCTTCGGTCCGGGCCCTCAGGTCCTCGAACGACGGGGGTGGCCCGTCCGGCGGCATCCCCGGCGGCTCCCCGCGCAAGATCGCCAGGAACCCCTGCTGCACTCCGAGGATGTGGGCCACGCGCGAGCGCAGCTCCTCGTGGTCCCGGGCCGGGGATTTCGCCCAGGCGTGGAAGAACACGGCGTTGGCCCACTCGGCGTGGGCCAGAAGGTCGCGCAGGAACGGAAGCATCGGCAGTCCCCTTGACGAGGCCAACATTCGTGAACGGGCCGTACTGATTGTACTCGGGCGGGCGGTCCAACGTCCTGGGGCTGGCGAACCGACCTCACGCCGGAGGTCGAGCGCCTGCGCTTGGTGACGTGGAATACCTGGCCCGGGTAGCAGCTTGTCGTGGCCCTGGCCGATCAGGGGCCGCGCCTGCTCGCAGGGCACGATGACGCCGTTCTCTGCATCGTTCCTCGCTCCGGTGCAGGGCCACTTACGACCGGCCAGGCCGGAAGAACCAATGCTACCTGGTCAGGCCACCTGACGACCGAGCGGCGGCCGACACCGCTCAGCCCCGACAAGGGCCGTCGCGAGCGTTCGCGCGCAGTGCGGATGTATCCCACGGTTTGGTCGGGCCACGCGGCGCCGCATGAGTTACACGCCGGCAGCGAGGCTGAGGACGAGTTCTGCTGCCGGTGCCTCCTTGCACCCGCTCGCGTTCTGGCCGGACCACAGCGGCGAGAAATCGCCGCTGCCGAGAGCCTCGGCCTTCGCCCGCAGCGGGGCGATGGCGGAAGCGGCCAGCGGAAAGGCGGGCGCGGCGGCGCTGATCGGGCCGAGTTCCCTCACCACGCGGTTCACGATCCCCCGTGCGGGCCTGCCGGTGAACACGTTCGTCAGGACCGTGTGCCGGGCCCACTCGCCCTTGAGAGCGGCGCGGTGCACGGCGCTGGTGGTGGCTTCGGGGCAGAGCAAGAAGGCTGTGCCGACCTGCACGCCGGACGCCCCCAGCGCCAGGGCGGCGGCAACGCCCTTGGCGTCGGCGATCCCGCCGGCGGCGATGACCGGCACCTTAACGGCGTCCACGATCTGCGGCACCAGCGCGAGCGTTCCGACCTGGGTGGTCAGGTCGTCCGACAGGAACATGCCGCGGTGGCCGCCGGCCTCGACGCCCTGGGCGATGATGGCATCGATCCCCCGGGATTCGAGCCATAGCGCCTCCTCCACCGTGGTCGCCGAGGAGAGGACCTTCGCGCCCCAGGCCCGCACCCGCGCGAGGAGCTCGGCCGACGGAAACCCAAAGTGAAAGCTGACCACGGGGGGCTGAAACTCGGCGAGGACTGCGGCGGCCTCGGCGCTAAAGGGCGAGCGTGCGGCCCCCGCTGCGACGGTGCTCGCGGCGAGCCCGAGTTCCGCGTAGTACGGGGCAAGCGTCGCCCGCCACACCTGCTCGCGCTCGGGGCTGGACGCGGGCGCTGGGTGGCAGAAGAAGTTGACGTTGAAGGGCTTGCTCGTCTGTGCCTTGATCGTCGCCAGCTCGGCGCGCAGGGCGTCGAGTCCGAGCATCGCGCAGGGGAGCGAGCCCAGCCCTCCCGCGTTCGACACCGCGAGGGCCAAAGCGCTGCCTTGCACGCCTGCCATCGGCGCCTGGATGATTGGCAGTTCGATACCAAACAACTCTTGGAGGGTCATCGCCTCATCTCCGGCTCGCCTCATTCCATGTCTGAGCCTGGTGGAAACAGGCACCTCGTATTGTAGTCTCGGCCACCCCGGTGGTCCGGCCTGGGGAATTCCTGACGCCGCCGTCCACGGCCCTGCTAAACCCGGCGTCTG
>JBPYDM010000045.1:0-3194 GCA_051986255.1 Solirubrobacteraceae bacterium
TCCTCGCGCATCCTGGCGCTGGCAGCACTCAGCGCGGCTCCGCAGCCGTTACAGAACCTGGCGCCCTCGGGGTTCGCCTGCCCACAGATCGCGCATACGGACATGGGGATAAGCCTACGGGCGGCGCTCGCGTCGTTCCAGCCCGTTTGCCCATCGCGATCACCCGTCGGCGATTCGCCACAGATGACGCCGGGAGTGGGGTAGGGTCCGGTGTGATGGATCGCGAAGAGTTGCGCCGGACCCAGAACCCGATCAAGGAGCTCTACCGGAGCGAGCCTGAATCGGCGCTGATCACGCTTCAGGCCGCAGGCGAACTCGACGACCAGGAGATCGCCTGCTCGGTGTCCACCGGCCGGGCGCTGGTGCAGGCGGGCTTGCATCCGGCCACCGGCGGGTCGGGCTTGCTGGCCTGCTCGGGAGACATGCTGCTGGAGGCGCTTGTGGCCTGCGCGGGCGTAACGCTGCGCTCGGTGGCCACCTCGCTCGAGATCCCGGTTACGGGCCGTGTCCAGGCGGAGGGCGATCTCGATTTCCGAGGGACACTCGGGGTCACGCCCAACGGTGAGGTGCCCGTGGGCTTCCAGGCCATCCGATTGAGCTTTGAGCTGGAGGGCGAGGCTAATGACGAGCAGATCGCCACGCTGATGCGCCTCACCGAGCGCTACTGCGTGGTCTACCAGACGCTGCTGCGTGGCGTGCCGGTCAGCGTCTCATGCCGCAGAGCCCCGCAGTAGCCCTTCTCCTGCATGGGTTCACGCACACGGGTGCAAGCTGGGAGCCAGTGCGGGAGGCGCTGGGCGAGAGCCACCGGGCCCTTGCGCCCGATGTTCGAGGCCACGGGTCCGCGGGAGAGCGCCGGCCGGTCGAACTGGCCGCCGTACTGGATGACCTGTCCCGGCTGGCCCCGGAGAGCTTCGCGCTGGCCGGCTACTCGATGGGCGGCCGCCTGGCTCTGCACCTGGCCCTAGCCCACCCCGGGCGGGTGGAGCGGCTCGTCCTGGTGGGGGCCAGCCCGGGAATCGCCGATCCGGCACGGCGGGAGGCCCGGCGAGTGGCCGACGAGCGCCTGGCCGAAGAGATCGAGCATCTGGACATCGAGGCATTCGCCCAGCAATGGGCGCGGACGCCGGTCCTGGCCGGAGTGGCCGAAGATGTGGCCCGCCGAGCTCACGAGGATCGGCTGCGCAGCGGTCCCGCCGGCCTGGCCCGGGCTCTGCGCGGCCTGGGCACGGGGGCGCTGCCCTCGGTGTGGGACCGGCTGGGCGAGCTGCGAATGCCGGTGACGCTCGTGGTGGGGGAACGCGACGCCAAGTTCCGGGCCATAGCCCGCCAGATGACCGGCGCGCTGCCCAGTCCTCAAGTCGTCATGGTGCCGGGCGCCGGACACGCCGTTCACCTGGAGAACCCGCGGCCGGTGGCCCGGGCGATCGCCGGAGAGCGGCGGTGGCACCGACCTCGGGACCGGCGGAGCTCGCTCTAGAGTGCCAACGGTGCGCGGCTTCAGTCAGCGGGGCCCGAGGGCAGGCGATGGCACTCGCGCCGTCCCGCTCCTGGCCACGACGCTCATCGGCAGCTATCCGCAGCCCGACTGGCTCATCGACCGCGAACGGCTGCGTAGCTCGTTACCTGCGCGCGTCCGCGCCAGAGAACTGTGGCGCATCCCGGAGCCGCTGCTCCAGCAGGCCCAGGACGACGCAACGGCGCTGGCCATCCGCGACTTCGAGCGCGCCGACATCGACATCATCACCGACGGCGAGATCCGACGCGAGAGCTATTCCAACCGCTTCGCGACCGCGCTCGAGGGGATGGACATCGACCACCCCGTGATTGTGCCCGGGCGCGCAGGCGGAAGGAACGTGGTGCCGCGGGTGGTCGGGCGCGTCCACCGCACACGCCCGGTCGAAGTCGACGATCTGCGGTTTCTGGGTGCACAGACCGATCGCGCGATCAAAATCACGCTGCCTGGGCCGTTCACGATGAGCCAGCAGGTGTACAACGAGGCGTACTCGGACCTGGCCAGCCTGGCGATGGATCTCGCTGGGGCAGTCAACGAGGAGCTTCAGGACCTCTTCGCGGCGGGCGCGGACGTCGTCCAGATCGACGAGCCGTGGCTGCAGGCGCGTGCCGAGCAGGCCCGCGAGTATGCGCTGCCCGCAATCAACCGAGCGCTTCAGGGCGCTCGAGGAACGACGGCGCTGCACACCTGCTTCGGGTACGCCCACGTCGTTCACGAGCGTCCTCCCGGCTACCCATTCCTGGCTGAACTGGTGGATTGCGCGGCTGATCAGCTCGCGATCGAGGCCGCGCAACCGCGGCTCGACCCGATGGTGCTCGAACCGATAGCGGAGAAGACGATCATCCTCGGGGTGCTCGACCTCTCCGACGACGCCGGCGTGGAGACACCCGATCAGGTCGCCGAGCGGATCGAGCGTGCACTTGGAGTCGTGCCGGCCGAGCGCCTGCAGGTGGGGCCGGATTGTGGGATGAAGTACCTCCCGCGCGATGCCGCCTACGCGAAGCTGCGCGCGCTCGCGGAGGGGGCGGCGCTGGTGCGTGCGCGGCTCTGAGGTCGCGTATCAGAGCCTGAGACAGGCTCTTACTCCTGATCGAGCCGCAGGGCCCACGAGCAGGCCTGCGGCTGCCCGCGGACCCACGCGGCGATCTCGCGCATCGGCGCGCACCAAACCGCCCGCTTATCGACCAGCGCGCGGACCTCGCCCAAAACGGCGTCCATCGCCTCCAACCGATCCTCGGCGTCGGCCAGAAAAGGGTGGAAAACCAGCGTGAGGAAGGTACGCCCGCCCAGAGCATCCTGTAACGCACCCGACAAGGTCGCGTGAAGCGCGGTCGGCGTCAGAACGTCCGGGTCGCCCCGGGCTGCGCGCCGCCGTGGCGCGAAGTCCGGCAGGTAGTGGAACGCATCGATCAACGGCCACCGGAAGGGCAACACCGCTAACTCGTGACGCCGGCCAACCCCTTCCCCGGCCGGCGAGCAGTACGCGAAGCCGGCCTCGGCGAGCGCGGGCCACGCCGACGAGGAAAGCGCTCCGCCCGGCGGTCGGAAGCCGACCGCCCGCAGACCCACGTCACCGAGCGCATTCACTCCCCGCGCGAGCAGAGCGCGCTGGCGGGCCGGACTCAGGTCCGCCCAGACCTCATGGCGCCAGCCGTGGTAGGCCACCTCGTGGCCGGCC
>JBPYDM010000046.1:0-8472 GCA_051986255.1 Solirubrobacteraceae bacterium
GGCGCTGCGCGACCTCCTGTCTCCCGGGAGCTGATGAGCGCCGCCGGGCGGCTGCAGCTGCACCTGGCGTCCATCCACGTGGTGGAGGGTCACTCGCTGGTCGTCCCGCTGATCATCGAGGGTTTACCCGGGGAGGTGGAGGTCCTGGGTAGACGATGGCGGCGTAAACGCGAGTTTCACCTCACCGTGGTAGCGGCCAGGGTGATCGACGGCCTCGACCAGGACGCCGGGCCAGCCTGGGACAAGGTGGTTGAGGCGGCCTCGGGGCGGCGGCTTGGCCCGGTGGAGGCGCTGGACGAGGTCCGTCACGTGACCCATCCCGAGAGGCCCTACCTCCAGACGCTGATCGTCATGGCCCGCTGTCCGGGACTGGATGGGCTCTATGACGATCTCGCGCGTGCTCTCCAGGCGCCGCTCCGGATCCCGCCAGCGCACGTCACGCTGTATTCCACAGATCCAGCGGAGGGCATCGGGATCGTGGACGAGCGGGAGTTGGCTGACCGAGCACCGCCTTTGAGCTCGAAGGAACAGGACGCGCTGCGGCAAGCCATGTGCTTTCCTCACCCTTTGACCTGACGCATCCCGCGACCGAAATGAGAGAGTGCCGTGGCAATGTTCCCAGGGCAGCTTGAGCATGCTGCCCCCTTCAAGGCGATTTTGGCCGTTCTCGCCGCGTTCCTCCTCGCCCTGATCGCCCCGGCCAGCGGCGCCGCCCGCATCTATCAGGCAAGCAAGTGGAGTGCCCACGGCAGCGCCAAGCAGGTGTACGCGACGGGACTGCCCAAGGACGCCAAGGTGTCGTTGCTGGGCGACAGCGGGCACGCCGTGACGACCAAGTCCACCGACTCGCTGGGCGGCGTCCTGTTCCGCCTCGTCAAGCCCGGCAAGGGCTACCGCGTGCGCCTGGACTCAACCGGCCAGATGTCCGGAGCCGTGACCGTCCACTCCGACGCCGCCGCGCCGTGGGACCCCGGGATCTACGACCAGAAGATCGAGGACTGCGGCTACCAGTACCTGACGGTGCGTGACGGCATCAAGCTGGCCATCGACGTCCACCCGCCGACGGGCATCGCGGGCATAACCCCTGCTCCGTGTCAAACGCCGCCCCCGCCCCAGGGCTATCCAACGTTGATCGAGTACTCGGGCTATGCCTACGCCGATCCAGCCGGACCCGTGAGCGGAATCGCCGCCCTGGCCAACATCATGGGCTTCGCAGTCGTGGACGTCAACATGCGCGGTACCGGTTGCTCGGGAGGCGCGTTTGACTTCTTCGAGGCGCTCCAGAACCTCGATGGTTACGACGTGATCCAGACCATCGCCCATCAATCCTGGGTCCTGGACCACAAAGTAGGGATGATGGGCATCTCCTACGGCGGCATTAGCCAGCTGTTCACCGCCCAGACCGACCCACCGGCCCTGGAGGCGATCGCTCCGCTGTCGGTGCTCGACGCCACCGCCACCACGCTGTACCCAGGCGGAATCCGCAATGACGGCTTCGCCGTGGCCTGGTCGCAGCAGCGCCAGGCGGAGGCCAAGCCCGCGGGCCCGCACAGCGGCCAGCCCTATGCCTGGCAGCAGATCCAGCATGGAGACAAGACCTGCCAGGCCAATCAGGACCTGCACGGCGAGGCGGCCAACCTCATGGCCAAGATCAAGGCCAACAGCCACTACCGGCCGAGAGTGGCCGACCCGCTTGACCCGGTCACGTTCGTGCACAAGATCAAGGTGCCGACGTTCATGGCCTGCCAGTGGGAGGACGAGCAGACGGGCGGGCACTGCCCCGACCTGTTCCAGCACTTCACGGGCACCAGGCAGAAGTGGTTCAACTACACCAACGGCGCCCACATCGATTCCCTGGATCCGTACACCTTCGACCATTGGTACGACTTCCTGTCGTTGTTCGTGGCCCACCAGGCACCGATCGTGAACGCGGCCAAGACCCGGGGGTTCGCTCCGCTGATCTACAAGTCGGCGATGGGGATGACCGATTCTCAGAACGTCAGCCTGCCCCCGGATCCGATCCAGACGATCCCCACCCACTCGGCCGCGCTGGCGGCGTTCAAGAAGATCCCGCCCGTGCGGATCCTGTTTGACAACGGCGCGGGCAAGTCGCCCAACGGCCTGAGCATGCCGGGCGATCCCTACCCGGCCTTCTGGCACTACTTCTCGAGCTTCCCGATCCCCGGCACCACAGCCCGATGGTGGTACTTCGGCTCAGGCGGGAAGCTGAGGAACCACCTCGCCACGAGTAAGGGCATCGACTGGTACACGTCGAACCCCAAGGCCCTTCCATATAACGACTACACGGGCAACACGGGCCCCGGCGGCCTCTGGGGCAACGCCTCCCAGTGGACGTGGAACTGGCAGCAGAACCCGGCCGGGACGGCGGTGTCGTACGTATCGGCTCCGCTCACTTCCGACACGACCGTGGTCGGGGCCGGCGCCGTCCATGTCTGGGTGCGCTCCTCCACGCCGGACGTGGACCTCCAGGCCACGATCAGCGAGGTTCGCCCGGATGGCAACGAGACGTTCGTGCAGGACGGCTGGATACGGGCCAGCGAGCGCAAGCTGTCTACGGGCACGGACAACCTGTTCAAGCAGCCCAGCACCCTGCTGAACCCGATTCCCAGTGAACTGGCCTCGGACGTGCGGCCGATGCCCCGGGGGAAGTTCGTCGAGGTTGTGATCCCCCTTTACTACGAGGGCCACGTCTACCGCAAGGGCTCGCGCGTCCGGGTCACGATCGCCGCCCCGAACGGCGCTCAGCCGATCTGGGGGTTCAACCACACCAAGCCCGCCACCGGCACGGCCAAGGTCTGGATCGAGTTCTCCAAGCAGATGCCGTCGAGCCTGATCCTCCCCGTGATCTCTATGAAGGTGCCCACCGGCCTGCCGGCGTGCCCGAGCCTGCGCAACGAGCCCTGCCGGACCTACAAGCCGTTCAAGAACCTGACTGCCTCATAGTCCTCGCACTCCGAGCATGCGGCCCGTTGGCCTGGCAAACGCGGGTCCGGGTTCACGAGCTTCCTAGCGGCTGAATGGCGCGGCCAGTCGAGTTCCCCACCTTGACCGTCCCAGATGCCGCGGCCTGGCGGGCCTGGCTGAGCGAGCATCACGATCACCCGGAAGGCGTCTGGCTCGTCCTGGCCAAGAAAGGAACCACAGAGCCGACCAGCCTCACGTATGACCAGGCGCTCGAGGAGGCGCTGTGTTACGGCTGGATCGACACGCAGGTCCGCGGGGGCGACGACCGGACCTACAGCCAGCGCTTCACCCCGCGCCGGACGCGGAGCCCGTGGTCAAAGCGAAACGTGGCTCACGTGGAGCGACTGACCGCCGAGGGCCGGATGCACTCAGCGGGCTTGGCCGAGGTGCAGCGGGCGAAGGACGACGGGCGTTGGGAGCTGGCTTATGCCGGGCCCGCCACCATGGAGGTGCCTTCAGACCTGGTGGTGGCTCTGGCCGCCGAGCCGGCCGCCCAGGCCATGTTCGAGACCCTGAGCAGCCAGAACCGCTACGCGATTCTGTACCGCCTTCAGACGGCCAAGCGAGCGGACACGCGGCGGGCGCGGATCAGGAAGTTCGTGGCCATGCTGGCCCGCGGAGAGACGTTTTACCCCCAGAAAGGGCGGAGGCTGGGAAGCTGAGCGGTTGGGAATTCTGAGCGTCGGGGCGCTCGGAAACAGCCCAACCCCCGGTCGGCGCCTGGTGGTTGGGCTATTGACGGCCCCGTGGGCGGTCAACAACCCAGCGGCCCCTCCACACTCGGGGAGTTGGGACGTTGCCGGTCAATGCGGAGGTCGCGGGAGCCGTCTGGCGGAGGCGCTCACACGTGAGGCTGCTCAGGCTCGGTGCCCGGACCCGCCGGCTCCCCCACGACGCGCCGGCTCCGCCACCGGCGCCGCCGGTCCCGCACCCGGCGCCTCGGCCGCGACGTCGGCAGGAGCAGGCTGCGCGACCAGCTCGAGCAGCTCGGCGATGGCCCGCTCCACGCCGGTGGTCAGGATGGAGATGTCCCGCGAGCTGTCGTAGTCCCCGGTCACCCCGAAGTACAGCCCGCCGTCGTAGGAGAAGATCGCGATCGAGGTCCGGACGTTGCCGATCAGCGGGACGAACGGAAACGACTCGAGCAGCCTACGATCGAGTGTGCGCAGCGAATGCTGGGGACCCGGCACATTCGTCACGCCCGTCTGAACCCCCAGCGACGGTGAGCGGGCGGCCAAACGGCCGCCCAGGGCCAGCAGCAGCGGCGGCGCAAAGCCGGACAGCGAGGTCAGCACATCGCCCGCGACAGCTTGCTTTGACTGCTTGAGGCCGTCCATCTGGGATCGGATGCTGCGCAAGCGCTGGACGGGGTCGACGATCCCCACGGGCAGTGCGGGGAACATCCCGGACACTCGGTTGTTGTAAACGCCCCGCTCGCCGGGGCGCCGTACCGACACCGGGACCAGGGCCCGCACCGCTCGCCCCTCGACGGCCTCGCCGCGCGCCGCCAGCAGCTCCCGCAGCCCGCCTGCGACGAGCGTCAGAACCACGTCGTTGACAGTGCCCCCGAGCTTCTCTCTCACGGTCTTGACGTCGATGAGGCGAACGTGGGCGGTGCTCCAGACGCGGTGGGGACTGATTGAGCCGGTGAGCGATGTGCGCTCGGGCGGTCGGAGCAAACCTGCGGCCGACGTCATCCCACGCAGCAGATCTCGAGCCGGGGCAACCGCCGCCCGAGGCCGCCGCAGGCTCGCCCGCACGACCCGGAGGGCCTCAGAGGGGTCGAGAACCGGCCGCGTCAGCGAGCGCAGCACCAGCTCCAGGCCGCTCGGCTCGGGAGCCGGCAGCCAAGGCTGTTCAGGTGCGGCGGCTGGTGCCTCTTCGAACATGACGGTCATCAGGTCGGTGGCCGAGACGCCGTCGACCATGCAGTGATGAACCTTCGAGAGAAGCGCCCACCGGTTCTCGTCCAGCCCCTCGACCATCCAGATCTCCCACAGCGGCTTGTGGCGATCGAGATGCTGGGCGAAGATCCTGGCGGCTGTCTGGCGAAGGATCTCCTCACTCCCCGGGGTGGGCAGCGCCGTGTGACGCAGGTGGTAGGCCAGGTTGAAATAGGGGTCCTCAACCCACACGGGCCTGCCCAGCTCGAGCGGCACGAAGCGGACCTTCTGTCGGTACCGGGGGACGGCGTCGAGCTTGTTGGCCACCATCTCCTCCAGCCGCCCAAAAGGCGGCGCGGGGCCCTCGAAGATGCTCACGCCGCCGATGTGCATGGGGTTGTTCGGACCCTCCATATGCAGGAAGGAGGCGTCCATGGGGCTCATCCAGTCCATCGCCGCTCCTCTTCTTCCAGGATCTCGGCTAGCACGCGGTAGACAACGATGTTTACCGACATTCCGCTGTGGCTCGAGTCGACTTCTACGTGACGGGCCCAGGGATCAAGACAGGCCCGCCAGGAGACGACGCCGTCGCTCCGCGAGTACACCGCCACGCCCCGGACCGTCGTGGGCAACGGCGCTCGGAGGTCCTCGCGGAACCTGGCGCAGCATGCGCCGCCTCCGCACTCGCTGGAGAACATGCCGGGCAGCCCCAGATCGCCCAGCTTGGCCACGGAGCGCACTAGCCGCAGTACGCCCGGTCCGACGCTGAGGGGGTGCAGCACCGGTGAGCCGAGCATGACCAGCGCGCCGACCAGATCGGGGTTACGCACCGCCACGACCCGGGCCAGGTCGCCTCCGCGGCTCTGCCCGATCAGCACCGCCGGCCGCGCGCTCCGCTCGGCCAGTTGGCGCAGCCGCCCCTCGATGTAGCGCGCGGTCCGCTCGCTGCAGTCGACGTTGAACCTAATGCCGGCGGCTGCCGCGAACGAGCCCCGCCGGCGCAGCCAGCCCCGAAGTGCGCTCAACGACTGGTCGCCGGCCAGAAACCCCGGCACGAGCAGGGCCGGTGGGGGGCTGGCCTGCCGCTTGGGGCGCAGGAACTCGGGATCGGCGCACAAGCGGGCCAGCTCGAGGCCGTAGCGCAACTCGCCCGCCCACGGCACATCGACGGCCTCGCCGGTGAGAGGAGCGGATTGGCTCTGGACGCTATGCGGCATCCGCATGATCCGCCTCCACCTTCAGCACGAGCTTGCCCGTGTTGGCGCCCCTGTAGAGCATCAGAAGCGTCTCGGGGAAGGTCTCGAGTCCATCGACGACGTGTTCGCGCGAGCGGAGCTTTCCCTCACCGATCCAGCCGGCGATCTCCTGAGCTGCCTCTGGGTAGCGGCGGGCGAAGTCGAACACGACGAAGCCCTCCATCCGAGCCCGCTTGATGAGCAGCGCCATGTAGTTCCGGGGGCCTCGCATAGCGCCCTCGTTGTACTGCGAGACGGCACCGCACAGGACGACGCGCGCGCCCCGCGCCAGGTTGCGCAGGGCCGCCTCGAGGATCTCCCCGCCGACGTTGTCGAAGTACACGTCGATTCCGTCCGGACACTGGGCCCGCAGCTGCCTGCCGACCTCGCCGGCTTTGTAGTCGATGGCCGCGTCGAAGCCGTACTCCTCGGTCAGCAGCCGGCACTTCTCGGCCCCGCCCGCGATGCCCACGACACGGCAGCCCCTGACCTTGGCTATCTGCCCGGCCAGCGAGCCAACCGCCCCCGCTGCCGCGGAGACGACGACGGTCTGCCCCTCCTGCGGCTGGCCGATTTCGAGCAATCCGAAATACGCGGTCATCCCGGGCATCCCGAGCGCGTTGAGGTACGTGGTCAGGGGCGCGAGATCGGGGTCGACCTTCTGGAGCGCGTCGCCTCGCAGCACGGCATAGCGCTGAATGCCGAACAACCCGGTCACGTAGTCGCCTTCGCTGACCTCAGAGTGCCGCGAGGTATTCACCCGCCCGACGCCGATGGCTCGCATCACGTCCCCGATCTCCACGGGCGTCACATACGATTCGCCCTCGTTCAGCCAGGTGCGCATCGCCGGGTCCAGCGAGAGGTAAAGCACCTGGACCACCGCCTCCCCGTCCCTCGGGTCAGGCACCGGCTCCTCGGTCAGCTCCCACGTCTCCCGGGTGGGCAGTCCTTGCGGCCGGGCGGCGAGTCGGAACTGCTGGTTGGTCAGGTCCATGGTGGCTGGCGGAGTCCGGCTCGCAGAGAATCTCGGTAAGCCGGGGTGCACGATACTGGCTTGAAGCGCGCTCGATCACTCGCATCGGACGATGCCCGCCGCCGCGGCAGTGACTACGCTGGGCCGATCTGTACGGACTTTCATGCCCCTGAGTGAGGAGTCATCGCCATGCGCACAGACCTGAGCCAAGAGGAAGCGATGGAGGTTGCCCGGGCGTGGTGGCTCATCGGACTTGTCGGTATCGCCAGCTTGATTGCCGGCGCGATCCTCGTGGCCAAGCCCAGCGACAGCCTGGCCACGCTCGCGGTCGTCTTCGGCATCTTCCTTCTCCTCGATGGGATCGTCGAGCTGGTTTCCTCGTTCGGAGACGAGGTTGGAAACCGCGGCCTCGCCGCCATTGTCGGCGTCCTCGGCGTCATCACGGGGCTCTTCCTCATCCGGCATCCGACCCACGCCGTCTCGATCATCGGGCTCGTGATCGGAATCTGGCTCGTGGCCGCTGGTGTGGTGCGCTTGGTTGACGCGATCGTCACCGAAGGGCGTCGTGTGCTCCGCATCGCTGTCGCGATTCTGGAGATCGCCGTAGGAATCGCCGTCGTCTCCAACCCGCACATCGGATATGCGACGCTGGCGGTGCTGACGGGCATCTGGTTGATTGTCAACGGCATCGGCACGATCCTGGTTGCGTTGGCGATCCGCGCCGCCAAGGCAGGCATGAAGGTTCAATCCCGGCCCGCCAGCTAAAGGCGGCTCGCCGAACCGGCGCCCTCCCGGGGCGGGCAAACGCGCTCCACAGACGGCGCAGACGGCCGTTCCCCCTATTTTCGCGCTCTCCCAGCGGGAGCTACTCGGATGGGATTTGAGTCTCGTGGGATTTGTTCGCGGTTGACAGCGCCACGAATCTCCGAGACGAACACCACGAAGCCGATGGCGTGCACAAGCAACGCCACCCCAATCGCCCAGTACAGATGGGGGTTCACACGCACGTCTACATCAGGGCTTTCCCGCTCCTTCTAGACCTCCCCTGCGGCGCGGGGCTAAGGCGCCCGGACTGGCCGGGCGTCGCGGCGTAGCTGCGCCGCGATAAGAAGTGCGTCGGCGGTGAACGTCTCGAGCGTGCGCCGGTCCTCATCGCTGCCCGGGTCGCGCTCGTCGTATCGCAGGTAATCGCCGAGGTCGGCGAGGACGGCGACTAGCTGGTCTGACCGGTCGACAATGCGGGTGCTCATCGGGACTGGCCTCCTGGTGGGTCGTGGGCCCGGCGACAGCGACTGCGCGGGCCCGATCTACGAAGGGCGGGAGCCTATCGTTGAGGGCGGGGGGTAAGCGGCCTGAGGCGGGCTGTGCCCGTCTGTGCGGGGGTGCAGAAGGCGGG
>JBPYDM010000047.1:0-13153 GCA_051986255.1 Solirubrobacteraceae bacterium
CTTGCCAGACACCGTCAGGGGCCTTGGCACCCGGCTAAACTGGATGTTGTGAAAGCTGAGATCCATCCCGAGTACGTAGACGCCCATGTGCGCTGCACGTGCGGCAACGAGTTCATGACCCGCTCCACCAAGCCGGAGATCCACGTCGAGATCTGCTCGGTGTGCCATCCCTTCTACACCGGCAAGCAGAAGCTGGTCGACACCGGGGGCCGGGTGGAGCGCTTCCAGCGGCGCGTGGCCAAGGGCCGCCGCACCCAGCGGACACCCGTCGGCACGTAGATAGCCGTGGCGCGACCGCGGTCGCTCTCGGTGGTGATCGTCGGTGCCGGCGTGGGCGGCCTCGCGGCTGCCATCGAGCTGCGCAGACACGGCTTTCGCGACGTGACGCTGCTCGAGCGCGGGCCCGGCCTCGGCGGGACGTGGCTCTACAACACCTACCCCGGGTGCGTGTGCGACGTGCCCAGCCACCTGTACTCGTTCTCGTTTGCCCAGAGGAGAGACTGGTCGCGGCTGTGCTCGCCCCAGGACGAGATCCTGGGCTACCTCCAGGAGGTGGCGCGGGAGCACGACGTGGACGGACTGGTGGTCCCGAACACCGACGTGACCTCGTGCAGTTGGGACGAGGAGAGCTGTCAGTGGACGATCAGGAGCGCCGACGAGCGCACCTGGGTGGCCGACGCGCTCATCCTGGCCACGGGTCAGCTGCACCAGCCGGCCATGCCACGCATCGAGCGGGCCGAGGAGTTTCGCGGCCACAGCTTCCACTCGGCGCGCTGGGACGCCGATTACCCGCTCGAGGGCAAGAGCGTCGCCGTGATCGGAACCGGAGCCAGCGCGATCCAGCTCATCCCTCGGGTGGCCGAGAAGGCCGGGCGCTTGTACGTGTTCCAGCGCACGGGCAACTGGTTCCTGCCCCGGCGCAACCGGCCCTATCCGCGGCTGGCCAAGGCTCTGATCGAGCGCGTGCCGCGGCTCCAGGCGTTCCGGCGCATGTTCATCTACTACTACGCCGAGCTGCTCACGCTGACCATCCGCCACCCGCGGACCTGGGGACGGATCGGGAGGATCCAGTCGTCGCTGTTCATGCGTCGCCAGCTCCGTGACCCGGAGGTGCGGCGCAAGGCCTGGCCCAACTACACGTTCGGCTGCAAGCGGATCCTGTTCAGCTCCGAGTACCTCCCGGCGCTCCAGGAGCCGGGCGTCGAGCTGGTCACGGATCGGATCGCCCGGCTCGCCCCGGATGGGATCGTCACGGAGGACGGAGCCGAGCGCCCGGTGGATTGCATCATCTACGCCACCGGCTTCAGGACCACCGAGTTCATGTTCCCTATGGAGATCGACGGCGTGGGCGGGAGAACGTTGCGCGAGGCCTGGTCGGGTGGGCCCCACGCCCACCTGGGGATGACCGTTCCTGGGTTCCCATCGCTGTTTCTGATGTACGGACCCAACACCAACACCTCGGGTGGTTCGATCATCTTCTACGAGGAGGCCCAGGCTGCCTACATCCGCCAGGCGATCGAGCTGATGGCGGACCGCGGGGCAGGGGGGATCGAGGTGCGCGAGGAAGTGGCGGCGGCCAGTGACCGCGAGCTTCAGGCGCGTTTCAACGGGACCGCCTGGGTGGCCTGCGATTCCTGGTATCGCGACCGGACGGGGCGGATCGTGGCCAACTGGCCGGGCTACATGCGCGAGTACGCCCAGCGGGTGAGGGCCGTGGACCCGGGTGAATTCAGACTGCTCCCCGCGCCCGATCGCTCGCCTGAGCTGGTGCCGGCGCCATGATCGAGGACCTGGTGGGGCAGATCGAGGCCCGCTTCGTCGAGCTTCAGCAAGAGCTCTCGGATCCCGAGGTGATCGGGAACCGCGAGCGCTACAGGACGGTCAGTAAGGCCTACCGAGAGCTCGAGCCGGCGGCCGCTCTGGCCGGCCAGTACCGGCGCGCGCTGGACGACCTGCACGGAGCGCAGGAGCTGCTGAGCGAGGACGGCGACGACCCCGAGCTGAGGACGCTGCTGGAGGAGTCGCGCAAGCGGGCGGCGGAGCTCGAGGAGGAGATCCGCCTGGCCATGGTCGAGCGCGATCCCAACGACGACAAGAACGTGATCGTCGAGATCCGGGCGGGAGCCGGCGGCGACGAGGCCGCGCTCTGGGCGGGAGACCTGTACCGGATGCTGACCCGCTACGCCGAGCGGCGCGGGCTCACGGTCGAGCCGCTGGCCATGGGGGACGGGTCGTACACGTTCGCCGTCAAGGGAGACGGTGCCTACTCGGTGTTCAAGTTCGAGGGTGGCACCCACCGCGTCCAGCGGGTGCCCGAGACAGAGTCGCAGGGGCGCATCCACACCTCCACCGCCACCGTGGCCGTCTTGCCCGAGGCCGACGACGTGGAGGTCGAGGTCGATCCGACCGACCTCCATATCGACGTGTACCGCAGCTCGGGCCCAGGGGGCCAGTCGGTCAACACCACCGACTCGGCCGTGCGGATCACACACAGGCCGAGCGGGATCGTGGTGTCGATGCAGGACGAGAAGTCACAGCTCCAGAACCGGGAGCGGGCCATGCGGGTGCTGCGGGCCCGGCTGTACGAGCGGGCCCTGGCCGAGCAGCAAGCGGCCCAGGCCGCCTCGCGCCAGGCTCAGGTGGGGACGGGCGAGCGGGCCGAGAAGATCCGCACGTACAACTTCCCCGAGAAGCGGGTCAAGGACCACCGCATCAACCTGCTCTCCCACAACCTGGACGGGATCCTGGTGGGCGAGCTGGACGAGATGACCGACGCGCTCCAGGACGACGAGAAGCGCCGGCGGCTGCAGGACGGTGCTGTTGGCTGACGGGATCTCGCGCGCGCTCAGCGTGCGCGAGCTGCTGGCCGCAGCCGCCGACCGGCTGGCCGGTGCCGGCGTCGATACGCCCCGCCTGGACGCGGAGCTGCTGTTGGCGGACGCGCTGGCCGTGGGGCGCGAGCACCTGGTCGTGCGGGATTCCGACGCCGTGGAGCCGGCGGTCCTCTGTCGCTTCGAGGCGCTCCTGGAGCGCCGGGTGGACCGCGAGCCGGTGGCCTACATCCTGGGCGGCAAAGCCTTCCGGCGCATCGAGCTGGTCGTCGATCCGCGGGTGCTCATCCCGCGGCCGGAGACGGAGCTGCTGGTCGAGGTGGGGTTTGGCACGGCGTTCGGGAGCCGGGTGGTGGACGTGGGGACCGGGAGCGGCGCGGTGGCGCTGGCCCTCAAGCACGAGCGTCCGGATCTGGAGGTGGTCGGAACCGACGTGTCAGCCGACGCGGTGGCGGTGGCCCGGGAGAACGCAGCCAGGCTGGGGCTGGAGGTGGAGTTCGTGGAGGCGGACCTGCTGGAGGGAGTGGGGGAGGGATTCGACGCCGTGCTGGCCAACCTGCCGTACGTGGCCGAGGGTGGCCCGGAGCTGACGCCGGAGATCTTTCGGCATGAGCCGGCGGAGGCGCTGTTCGCCGGGCCAGACGGGCTGGGCGTCATTCGCCGGCTGGTCCCGATGCTGGGCGGCGTGCCGCTGGCGGCGCTGGAGGTGGGCTTCGATCAGGCTGGGGAGGTGACGAAGCTGCTGGCGGGCGCGGGCTTTGATCAGGTGGAGCCGATCCGCGACCTGGCCGGTCACGAGCGCGTGGTCGTGGGGCGGCGGTGAGCGACGCCACCGCCTTCGAGCGCTGCCTAGCTGGCAGGGGTATGGCGGTCTTCCCGTCGGACACCGTCTATGGCCTGGCCTGCGATCCCGAGAACAGGGGTGCCGTGGAGAGGCTGTACCGGGTCAAAGGGCGAGCGCTGGACAAGCCCTCGGCGGTCATGTTCTTCTCGCTCGAGGACGCGTTCGCCGCGTTGCCCGAGCTCGGCTATCCGACCCGTCAGGCCATGCGCCGGCTCTTGCCTGGGCCGGTGGGGCTACTGGTGCCCAATCCCGGCAGGCGCTTCTCGCTCGCCGGTGGCCGGGATCCGGGGACGCTGGGAGTCCGGGTTCCGGAGCTCGGCTGGGCTCGTGACGTCGGGCGTCCCGCCCTGCAATCGAGCGCCAACCTGACCGGCCGCCCTGACCCTAGGCGGGTCGCGGACGTACCGGAGGAGATCCGGGCGGCGGCTGACCTGGTGATCGACGGCGGAGAGCTACCGGGCGCGCCCTCCACCGTGGTTGATCTGCGCCGATACACGGAGGATGGTTCTTGGTCGGTGGTGCGCCCGGGAGCGGTTCGGGAGGAGGAGCTCCGGCGGGCTCTGGGTGACCAGTACCACTTTCACCCCGACACCTACCGCGAGGACATCCAGGCCGGCGTGCCGGGGTACCAGCGACTCCAACAAGAGCTGGTGGCGGCCAGCGGGCTTGGTCCGGAGGGCGGATCCGCAGGCGACGTGCTGCGCATTCTTGAGCTGGGGACCGGCACCGGCGAGACGGCCCGCCGCCTCCTGGCCCGACATGAGAGTGCCCGGCTGCTCGGGCTCGACGCTAGCCAGGCGATGCTGAGCGCCGCGCGGACCGCGCTGCCCGACGAGCGCGTCGAGCTGCTGCTGCGCCGCCTCGAGGAACCGCTGCCCGAAGGACCGTTCGACCTGGTGGCCAGCGCCCTATGCGTTCACCACCTCGATTCCGTGGGCAAGGCTGACCTGTTCACCCGGGTGCGCACGGTGCTGCGTCCGGGTGGCCGGTTTGTCCTGGCCGACGTGGTCGTGCCGCGGGACCCGGCGGCCGCCCGCGCTCCACTCACGCCTGGCTTTGACCAGCCCAGCCCGGTGGCCGATCAGCTGCGCTGGCTTGGCGAAGCGGGGTTCGAGGCATGGGTGGCCTGGGAGGCGGGCGACCTGGCGGTGATGGTGGGCGAGGCCTGAGCGGGCTCTTACGCCGGCACGCTCACGCGCTCGGCACCCACCACCTGCCGCAGGAAAGGCTCGACCAGGCGCCCCACCGCCTCGGGGTTGTCAGCGAACGGCCAGTGGCCGCTGTCGTCCAGCGTCTCCACCTCCGCGCTGGGGAACGCCTCGCGCTGGCGCTCGGCCAGGGCGACCGGAAGGTAGGGATCGTGGGCTCCCCAGATCACGAGGGCCGGCCGGTCGAGCGGGGCCAGCACCTCAGCCTGCCTGTGTCCCACGGCACTCGGATCGTCGGTTGACCGGTACAGCTTCAAAATCGCGCGCGAGGTGCCGGGGTCGATGTCGTCGTACATCCGGTCCACGAATCCCCGGGGGAGCCCGCGGGGGTTGCCGTGACGAAGCGCTAGGCGCAGACCGGACCGGGTGGTGGTGGCCTGGAAGACCTCGCCCGCCACCGGCGTGCGCCAGATCCGGGCCAGGTAATGCCAGTGGTAGTCGGGCAGCACACCGGTGTTGATCAACACCACGCTGGCCAGCCGGTCGGGATTGTCCGCCGCCCACTGAAGCCCCCACGGGCCGCCGAAGTCATGCAGGACCAGGTGGGCCCGCTCAATGTGCAGCTCATCGAGCATCGAGCCGAGGAATCGGGCGTAGCCCTCGACCGTGTAGTTGAAGCCCTCCGGCCTGTCGGCATGGCCAAAGCCGGGCATGTCGAACGCCACTGACCGGGCGAAGGACCCCACGCGCACGAGCAGCTCATCCCAGTCGCGCCGCGAACCCGGATTGCCGTGGACGAAGACCACCGCCTCCGGTGAATCTGAGTCGCCCGCGGACGACACCGGGGTCGAGACCCCGTCCACCAGCACGCGGTTTTGGCTCACGCCGGCCGGCAGCGGAGGCTTCTCCGTGTGTGCGCCAGCGAGGGGCTCTGTCGTTCGCGGCTGCCGGCGCGTCCCGGCCATGACTCGCGCAGCTCGGGCCACCAAGCGGGCGAACTCGGCGTCGTTAGGCCGGATCGAACGCGTGCCGAAGGCGAAGAAGGATTCCGCGCACCGGGCGTCCCGGCTAGCCGCCGAGAACAGCATGCGCTCCAGCGGGGTGAAGCGCCGCCCGGAGGAGTAGTCGGAGGTGAGCAGGAAGTGCCCAAGGAGCTCGCGGCGGTGACGCTTGCGATACCTGTCGATTGCCTCGTCGAGTTGGGCGTCCGAGGCCCAGCTCGTCAACGCGGGGCCAAGCTCCTGGGCCAGCCACTCCCCGGACTGGAAGGCCCATCCGCAGCCCACGCCCCACACCGGATCGGCCGCCATGGCCGCGTCGCCCACGAAGGCCAGGCCGGGCCGGCCCGCCGGGCGCGAGGTGTTGGGCATCTCGAGCCTGCCCAGAAGCTTCGAGATCCGCTCGCCCCGCTGCATGTCAGGACCGTTGGGCAGCCCGTCGTAGTAGCGCGCGAAATTTGCCTCGATGTCGTGCTTGAACCACGAGACTCGGTCCTTGGTGGGAAAGACGGCGAGCAGCGTGATGTCGTCGTCCTGGGGGAAGGCGTAGACGAAGTCCGGATTGAGCATCCAGATCTGGGTGGTGTCGCCGGTGGCCAGTGGGAGGTTGCGGAAGTAGGCGAAGTAGCCGGCGCGGTTGTGGGGAAGCACCCGCGGCTCGGAGCCGGCCATCTTGGCGATGCTCGAGTCACGCCCGTCGGCCGCGACCACCACCCGAGCCGAGATGTCCTGCTCCTGGCGCTCCCGATCGGCCACGCGGACGCCGGTGGGACGTCCATTCGAGCCCAGGAGCGAGACCGCCGTCTGGCCCATGAGCAGCTCCACGCCCGGTGTCTCTGTGGCCAGCTGGCGAATCATGGGATCGAGCTTCTCGCGGCGGATGTCGTAGCCATAGCGCGGATAGGGGTAGGAGTCGCTGAGCACTGGGCGGATCCACCCGAACTCGCTCCACACCTCTGCGCCGTTGTGCACCCCTCCCGCCGCCTCGATCCGGTCGGCCAGCCCCAGGCGCTCGATCGTCGGAGTCGCGCTGGCCTGGATGAAGTGGGTACAGATCGTTTTGTAGGCGGAGGGATCCGGTCGTTGGTCTAGCACCGCCACCCGCGTCCCGGCCCGACCGAGCAGGGTCGCCACCGTGCACCCGGCGAGACTTCCTCCCACCACGACAACGTCGAAATCGCGTGACTGCGCCATCCGGTCCAACCTTTCCTTAGCCGTGAAGAGGAGAGCATGTCACGGTACGCCTCCGCGGGGAAGGCAGGGCCGGCCGCGTCCGCCCGCGAGGCGAACCGCCGGCTTCAGACGGTGGCCGGCGCCGTCTGAGCGGTCGGGATCGCCGTTTCGCCCAGCATCAGCGCGGCGCAGCGCTCGGCGATCATGTAAGTGGGCGCGTTGGTGTTTCCCGAGGTGACCCGGGGCATGACGGAGGCATCGGCCACCCGGAGGCGGTCCACGCCGTGAACCCGGAGCTCCGGGTCGACCACCCCATCCTCGGGCGGCCCGATCCGGCAGCTGCACGCCGGGTGGTAGAAGTGCTCGGTGGTGGCCCTCAGCCAGGCGATCCGCTCATCGCGGCTACGCACGGTGTCTCCCGGGTTGAGCCGCTCGCCCAGCACGCCGGCTAGGGGCTCCTGGGCGGCCAGCTCCCCGATCAGGTCGAGCGCTCGGAGCATGGCGTCCACCTCGCTGCCCTCGGACAGGAGGTTGTTGAGGATACGGGGGTGATCGTGCGCGCTGGCCGAGCGCAGCCTGACCTGACCGCGACTCTCCGGCGCCTGGAGCGCGGCGGCCAGGGTGATCGAAGGGGCTCCGGTCTTGCGCAACCCGTGCTCCCAGAAGTACACCGGGCCGAAGTAGATCTGGAAATCGGGCGCGGGCACCCCCGGATCGGAGCGCCAGTGGATCACCGCCTCAGCCACGGTGGAGGACAGCTTTCCGCGCCTGGCCAACAGCCACTCGAGCAGGTAGCGCGGATGGGTCGCATCGTCGAGCGTGGCCGCGTCCGTGGACTGCCAGTTGCAGAAGGCCACCGGATGTTCCTGGAGGTTCAAGCCAACGTTGGGAGCGTCGATCAGGGGCGCTACTCCCACCTCGCGGAGATGGTCGGCCGGGCCGATGCCGGAGAGCATCAGCAGCTGGGGCGAGCCGTATGCCCCGGCGCAGATCACCACCTCCCGCTCGGCCCGGGCCGTCTGGACACGGCCGCCCTGCTCGTACTCGACACCCACAGCGCGGTCGCCCTCCAACACCACCCGGTGGGCGAGCGCCTTTGAGGTCAGCTCGAGGTTCTCTCGCTTAAGCGCCGGCCGCAGGAAGGCGTCCGCCGCGCTCCAGCGCCGGCCTCCCTTGACCGTGGCCTGGAACAGGCTCGCCCCGTCCTGGCTGGCGCCGTTGTAGTCGTGGTTCCGGTCGATCCCGCGGGCTTGCGCGGCGGCGATGAACTTCTCCCAGTGAGGTGAGAGCCATCGCTTCTGAGTGACGTGCAGCTCTCCGGAGGTCCCGTGGTACTCGTCGCGGATCTCCGCGTTGGCCTCGTGGCGTTTGAAGTACGGCAGCACCTCGTCATATCCCCAGCCGTCGGCGCCGTGCTCACTGGCCCACCGGTCGTAATCGGCGCGGTTGCCCCGCACGTAGAGCATCGCGTTCATTGAGGACGTGCCGCCGATCATCTTGCCGCGTGGCAGGTACAGCCGCCGTCCGAACAGGCCCGGCTCGGGCTCGGACATGAAGTTCCAGTCGATGGCCGTCTGGAACTGGTTGGCAAATGCCGCCGGCAGCTTCACCTCGGGCTTGCGGTCAGAACCCCCCGCCTCCAACAGCAGCACCTTCGAGCCGTCCCGACTCAGCCGGTTAGCCAGGAGACACCCGGCCGAGCCGGCTCCCACCACCACATAATCAAACGAGGTCACCTGGTCGCTCGGAGGGCTAGTCGCTCGGCACTACATCGCGTGAAAGACAATCAGGAGCACGACCACGATGACCAGGAGTGCGATGACCACGAGCGCTCGGGCCAGCAGACCGGGGTAGCGCTCGGGGGCCGGGCGAGCCCGGGTGGCCCGGCGCATCACGAGCGCCGCGCCGTGGGAAGCGATCTGGTTGGACAGATCGGCCTTAAGCTCGGCGTTGGCCCGGACGAGCGCGTCGCGTTCCGCCAGGGCGTCGTCGCGAGCCGCCAGCGCCGAGTCGCGCTCGCCCCGAGCCTCGTCGCGGAGGGCCAGCGCCGAGTCGCGCTCGCCCTCGGCTCGCTGGACCTGGGCCAAGGCGGCGTTGCGCTCGGTGTCGGCGCGGTCGCCCGCGGTCACCGCGGCGCCTCGCTCGGCCAGCGAGGCCTCGCGGGCCGCGGCGGCCGCATCGGCGGCCTTCAAAGCGGCAGAGCGCGCCCGGAGCGCGGTGCCGCGGGCCCGCCGGGCGGCCTTGAGTTCGCTGGTCAACTCATCGTTTTTCCGTCGCGCGGCGTCCCGTTCGGCGGTGATCTCCTCGCGCTCTTGGCGCAGCGCCTCGCGCTCGGCCGTCAGTTGGTCGCGTCGGGCGTAGGCCCCGTCCCGTTCCTGCACTGCCTGGCTGAGCTGACCCAGCAGCTCATCGATCCGAGCTGCCGTCCTGGCCTTCTCGGCGGCAGCGCGAGCCTGTTCGGGGGTAGGCGTGTCGGGCCGGCGCCGCTGTCGGCCACCGGGGACCGGGAGGATGATCGTAACGTCGGGTCCTACCGTCAGCTCCGCCTCGAGCAGTTCTCCGCTGGCCTTGGGGTAGGGGAAGCTCGCTCGCCAGGGCTCGCCCTCCACGGCCGGCCACGGCTTGTCCGCCAGGTCGGCCAGCAGCCTCACGGGTCGCTTGTCCTCGACGATCATCAGGGTGGGCCGCATGAACCTGCGGCCGCGCACGTCAAACCAGCGGCCCTCCAGCTCGTAGCGTTGGCCGTCGACCAGCTCCAAGCGATCCAACTCGAACCGAGCCCGGCCAACGGACACGGGCTGCCGCGTCGTCGACATCCGCACGTACCTTAGTGGGCCGGGCGGATCTACGGCTTCGCCGCAAGCGAGGCCGCGCCGGTGTGGGCTAAGCCTTCTGGTAGCGCAGGCCGTCCAAGGCAATACGCAGGATGTGATCCATCTGCTCGGGCTCGCTGGCCGGGATCTTGGCGATCCCCCCGATCATCTGGATGA
Organism: Solirubrobacteraceae bacterium; assembly: GCA_051986255.1. GTDB lineage: Bacteria > Actinomycetota > Thermoleophilia > Solirubrobacterales > Solirubrobacteraceae > Palsa-465. The sequence continues at coordinate 9,985 of JBPYDM010000047.1, forward strand.
TCTCGGCCAGGTCGACGTCCCGGCGCACGGCGCCCGCATCCTGGGCCCGTTTGAGGAGCGGCTCGCCGGCGGCAAAGATCGACGTGCGGCAGCCCTTGAACAGCGGCGCATCCCGGTCCACGTAGTCAAACATCTCGTGCACGAGCGCCTGCTTGGTGGCCATGTAGGACACGAAGCGGCGCAGCCAGCCCTCAAAGTCCTCCCACGCGTCCCCGCCCTGGAACTCGACGGCCGACCTGCAGAGGACGTCTACCTCGTGGGTGTACACCGCCTCGAGAAGAGCCTGGCGGGTGGGGAAGTGCCGGTAGAGCGTGCCGATGCCCACCCCGGCGCGGCGGGCGATGGCCTCGAGTGAGGTCGATGCTCCGCCCTCGGCAAAGGCGTCGCGGGCGGCGGCCACCACCTTCTCGTAGTTGCGCCGCGCGTCGGCCCGCTTGGGTAGCCCTTGGCCCAGCTCGGACGTCTCGAGCGGGGATTCCCCGGTCTGGAGCGGCGACTGTCCAGCTGCTGCCTGGAGCGCTGTGGCGGGTCTCTCAGCGGTGCTCATACGTCGCCTGACAATACTTTCCTTGACAAACGGAGGATCCCTCCGTATAGTTCCGGAGGAAGCCTCCAGTTAGTTCTGGAGGCGGCCTCCAGTTTATCACCGGAAACCGCCAGTCTCAACAGTCAGGAGCCGGATTGAAGTCCCTATCCCTCGTCCCACGCCTAGCCGCAGCCTCAGACCGGCGGCGCTGGTTGTCGCTAGCCGTCGTCTGTCTGGCGCAGCTGATGATCGTCCTCGACGTGACGATCGTTAACGTCGCGCTGCCGTCGATCCAGCGCGATCTCCACTTCTCCCAGGGCAATCTCACCTGGGTGATCAACGCCTTCCTGGTCACCTTCGGCAGTCTGCTGCTGCTCGCCGGCCGGTTGGGCGACCTACTCGGCCGGCGTCGCGTCTTTCTGGTCGGCGTGGCCGTGTTCACTCTCGCCTCGCTCCTGTGTGGCGTCGCTCCCAGTCAGGGGGCACTGATCGCGGCCCGGTTCGTCCAGGGCGCCGGCGCCGCCATGCAAGCCTCGGTCATCCTGGCCATCATCGTCACCGAGTTTCCCCAGGCGGCCGACCGGGCGCGGGCCATGAGCGCGTACGTGTTCGTCTCGGTTGCCGGCGGCTCGCTGGGGCTCCTGGCCGGCGGACTGCTCACCCAGACGCTGAGTTGGCACTGGATCTTCTTCGTCAACCTCCCGATCGGGCTGGTCACGATCGCGTTGGGCCGGGCCCTGGTCTCTCACGACCGCGGGCTGGGTCTGGAGCACGGGGTCGATTGGCTCGGATCGATACTGGTCACGCTCTCATTGATGAGCGCGGTGTACGGCATCGTTCAGGCGACCAGCCACGGCTGGGGCTCGCTGCCGGTGCTCGGGTTCGGGGCGCTGTCAGTCGGGCTCATGTGCGCCTTCCTGACGCTGGAGTCACGCATCCAGAACCCGATCATGCCCTTGCGCATCCTGCGACTCCGCGGCCTGATCAGCGGGAGCATCGTCACGGCCTTCCTGGTCACCGGGATGTACTCGACGTTCTTCCTGGGCACCCTTTACCTCGAGCGCGTCCTGCACTACGGCGCGGTGCAGACCGGAGCCGCCTTCCTGCCCTGGACGATCACCGTGGCCATCCTCTCGCTGGGCATCACAACCCGGCTGGTAAACCGGTTCGGGCCGCTGCGCGTGATGCTCACCGGGATGCTCCTGGTGATCGTGGGCCTGCTCGTTCTCACCACAGCCGGCGCCGACACCGCCTACTTCCCGACGTTCTTCCTGGCCTGCCTGACCATCGGGCTGGGGATGGGGAGCGCGTTCATGCCCCTACTCCAGGTGGCCATGGCCGACGTTCCCGCGGCCGACGCGGGACTTGGGTCAGGCATCACCAATGTCTCCCGGCAGCTCGGCGGGGCCCTGGGCCTGGCCCTGCTGGGGACGATCGCCACCACTCACACCAGGACGCTCCTCCACCAGCACGACACGCTGACCACCTCCCTCCTCGGCGGCTACCACCTGGCCTTTGTGGCCGGAGCGGTCAGCATCGCGGCCGGGATCCTGGTCGCCCTCGTTCTCATGCGTCCCCGCCAGGCGCGACCCGCGCTGGCGCTGACGCCCCGGCCGAGCGGAGCCCCAGAGGGCGCCCTGGCCGCCGAACTTCAGACAGAAAGGACAGCCGCATGAGCAATACCCTGAGCCTCCAGCTCATCACCGAGGCGGTGGTGGCCGAGTACATCCACGAGATCTCCGAGCGCCATCGCGACCCGCAGCCCGCCCCCGACCCGGCGCAGGACACCGGGTCGGGTGGGGCGCCGGCGGTGGATTGTCGGGGCCGGATGTTCGTCTAGGCCCCATCTGCAATATGGCTCTGAACGTCGCATAGGCGACTTTCAGAGCCATATTGCGTGGTGAAGGGGCCCCTCCTCGAGCCGAGGCTGATCGAGGCCGCGGGGTTGGGGGTCGGGCTCGGCCAGCCGAGTGGCCCCCGCGACGACGGAAACAGCCCAATCGCCAGTCTCGATCCACCTCGGTGGGCAGTTGACCGCTCTCTCGGCGGTCAACGTCCCAACCGTCGCCCGCGGGTCGGGGTGTTGGGATGTTTCCGGCGCCGCCGGCGTGGCTGGGGCCTTGGCGCCGCCGGCGTGGCCGGGGCCTTGGCGCCGCCGGCGTGGCTGGGGCCTTGGACGTACCGGGCCGCCCACCTTCTCATCTCCCGCTACCCCCGCTGGTATCGTCGCCCTAACGTGAGCGTCGAGCTTCCTTCCGACTTCTTCAGCCGTCCAGTGGCTGACGTGGATCCGGAGATCGCGGAGGTGCTGACGCTGGAGCTCGAGCGCCAGCAGCGGACCCTCGAGATGATCGCCTCGGAGAACTTCGTTCCTGTGTCGATCCTGGAGTGCCAGGGCTCGGTCCTGACCAACAAGTACGCCGAGGGCTATCCGGGAAAGCGCTACTACGGCGGCTGCGAGTACATCGACATCGCCGAGCAGCTGGCCATCGACCGGGCCCGCGAGCTGTTCGGAGCCGAGCATGCCAACGTCCAGCCGCACTCCGGAGCCCAGGCCAACGCCGCCGCGTACCACGCGCTGATGGAACCCGGGGACACGCTCATGGGCATGGAGCTGGCCCACGGCGGCCATCTGACGCACGG
>JBPYDM010000048.1:0-19044 GCA_051986255.1 Solirubrobacteraceae bacterium
GCCCGTCGTGCCGCAGCGGAGCCCCTCACATTGCTATACTTTTTGAAGTACCGGTGCGAAGTTCAGTAGCATCCAGAAGCCCGATTAAGGAGCCCCAATGGCCCTCTCCGAAGTAACAGACACCAACTTTCAGGCCGAGGTCATCGAGTCCGAGGTTCCGGTCCTCGTGGACTTCTGGGCGCCGTGGTGCGGTCCGTGCCGGATGGTCACCCCGGTGGTAGAGGAGATCGCCGAGGAGCGGGGCGAGCAGCTGAAGGTGGTCACGCTCAACATCGACGAGAATCAGAACACGGCCGTGCAGTTCAACGTCATGTCGATTCCCACGCTGATGCTGTTCCGCAACGGGGAGGTGGCCAAGAGAGTGGTGGGCGCCTACCCCAAACGCAAGCTCGAGGCTGAGCTGGAGCCGGCGCTCACCTGACCCTGGACTGCCGGCTCTCAGGTCCGGCTGATCACGATCCGCAGTTCGCGCCCATCGATCGATACGGGCTTGACCCCGTCCGCGGCGCCATAGGAGACCTCGAGAGCCAGTGTCTCTCCGGCGACGTAGTCCTGGTGCCGGCGGGTCGCCTCCAGTAGGTCGGAGTCGCCACCCAGTTGGAGCGTGATCCGGTCGCTCACCTGGAAGCCGGCTTTCTGCCGGGCCAGCTGAATGGCTCGGACGATGTCGCGGGCCCAGCCCTCGGCGCGGAGGTCGTCGTCGATGGCCAGCTCGAGAGCCACGGCGTGCGATCCCTCCCGCTCGACCTGGTAACCGGCTAGCGGCTTGACCGCCACTGTCAGGTCGCCCTGGCCCAGCTGATGATCCTGGCCGGCGATCGAGATGCCGAGCGTCCCTCCGTCACGCAGAACGGCGATCACGCTGGAGGGGTCCAGAGCAGCCACGGCGTGTGCCACCAACGGCATGTCCTTGCCGAACCGGGGACCGAGCGTTCGGTAGTTGGGCTTGATCTCCGCCTCGCTCAGCTCATCGGCGGCTGACACGAAGCGCAGCTCGCGCACGTTCAACTCGTCGCGGACGAGCTGCTCGAACCGCTCGATGGCCTTCTGCTCCCTGCCGGCGGCCACCACGACGGCCGCGCGCAGCGGCTGGCGGACCTTCACCTGGGCCTGCGCCCGGGCGGCCAGGCCCAGCCGAACGGTCTCTCGCACGACGGTCATCTGCTCCTCCAGCGCGGGCTCGCGCGCGGCCGGCTCGGGGAAATCGCATAGATGGACGCTGTCGGCGCTGCCCTCCAGGTTCTCGAAGATCTCGTCCGCCATGAACGGACAGAACGGCGCCAGGAGTTGGCTGATCGTGACCAGGCAGCTGTGCAGCGTGGCGAAGGCGGCGGGATCCCCGTCCCAGAACCGCCGGCGCGACCGCCTGATGTACCAGTTGGACAGCTCGTCGACGTAGTCCTGGATGGCCCGCCCCGCGTTGGTGGCATCGAAGTCATCCAGCCGCTCGCGCACGGTCTCGACAGTGGCCTGGAGCCTGGACTGGGCCCAGCGGTCAAGGTCGGTCGAAGGACCCGCCGGGTGCTCGGTGACCGACGTCAATTCTGCCTCCTCTCGCACCCACTTTCGATCGATTTTGTTGGCATTCGCGTACAGGACATAGAACCCGTACGCGTTCCATAGCTGGAGCAGGAACTGCCTCACCGCCTCGTCGATCGTCTGGAGAGAAAAGCGGTAGCCATCCCAGGGCTGCTTGGAGGTGAACAGGTACCAGCGCAATGCATCGGCCCCAAAGCGGTCGATCACCTCCCAGGGCTCGATGATGTTGCCCAGAGACTTGGACATCTTGCGGCCCTCGTCGTCCAGAATCAGGCCCAGGCACACGACATTGCGGTACGAGGAACGATCGAAAAGCAGCGTCGAGATGGCCAGCAACGAGTAGAACCAGCCCCGAGTCTGGTCGAGCGCTTCGCAGATGAAATCCGCCGGAAAGCGTTCCCGGAAGCGCTCCTCGTTCTCGTGGGGAGCGTGGTACTGGGCGAAGGGCATCGAGCCCGAGTCAAACCAGACGTCGATCACCTCGGGGACGCGCCGCATCTCATGCTGGCACTCGGAGCATGGGAAGCTCACCTCGTCCACGAACGGCCGATGGGGATCGTCCAGCTCCCGGCCGGAGCGCTCGCGAAGTTCGGCCAGCGAGCCGACCACCTCCACGTGCCCCCGGTCGCAACGCCAAACCGGCAGCGGTGTTCCCCAGTAGCGCTCGCGGGACAGCGCCCAGTCGACGTTGCCCTCCAGCCACTTGCCAAAGCGGCCGTGCTTGACGTGGTCGGGATACCAGGTGACGGTCTCATTGGACGCCAGCAACCGGTCCTTCAGCCGGCTGGTGGCGATGTACCACGACGGCTTGGCGTAGTACAGAAGGGGGGTCCCGCAGCGCCAGCAGTGGGGGTACGAGTGCTCGTACTTCTCGGCCCGCAGTAGCCGGCCGCGCTGGCGCAGGTCCTCGACGAGGTCGTCGTCTGCGCCCTTGACCCACCGACCGGCAAACGGGCCGATGCGTTCGTCAAACGTCCCGTCCAGGCGCACCGGGTTGATCACGTTCAGACCTTGTTCCTCGCCCAGGCGGAAGTCATCCTCGCCGAAGGCAACCGCGGTGTGCACCAATCCCGTGCCGTCTTCGGCCGTGACGAAGTCCGCCGGCAGGACGGTGTGACCGCGCTCGCCGTACGCCCGCGCCGGGATGAATGCGAACGGCGGCTCGTAGCTCAGGCCGACCAGCGCTCGGCCGGGGAGCCGGTCCAGCACATCAGCCTCGGTCCCCAGCACCTGCTCCAGCCGAGCCTCGGCCAGGATGAATACGCCGTCCTGGCTGCGAGCCCGCACATAGACCAGGTCGGGATTCACCGCCACCGCGGCGTTGGAGACCAGCGTCCAGGGGGTGGTGGTCCACACCAACAGCTCATCGCCCTGCTCCAGCGGGGCGTGAGGATGGCGTAGCGGCAGTCGGACGTACACCGACGGGTCGATGACGTCGCGGTATGCCTCCGGCTGGCCCAGCTCGTGGCTGGACAGCGTGACCTGGTCCCGCGGGCAGTACGGGACGACCTTGAGCTTCTCGTACAGCAATCCCCGCTCGTGGATCGACTTGAGCGCCCACCACACGGACTCCACGTACGCGGGGTCCATCGTCCGGTAGGCATCATCCAGGTCGATCCAGAACCCGATCCGCTCGGTGAGCCGGTTCCAGTCCTCGACGTGGCTGAGCACCGAGGCTCGGCAGCGGGCGTTGAATTTGGCAATCCCGTAGCGCTCGATGTCGTCCTTGGACTTGAATCCCAGCTCGGCCTCGACCGCCAGCTCGACGGGCAGTCCGTGGCAGTCCCAGCCGCCCTTGCGCTCGACGTAGTAGCCGCACATGGTCTTATAGCGGGGGAAGATGTCCTTGAACACGCGGGACAGCACGTGGTGGAAGGCCGGCGGCCCGTTGGCCGTGGGAGGCCCCTCGTAGAACACCCAAGGCGGGCCGTCCCGGCGCAGGTCAATCGACTGGCGGAAGATCTGTCGGTCCCGCCAGCGAATCAGCACCTGCTGCTCGAGCTCTGGGAACGAGCTCTTGGGGTCGACTGGGCGGTGGGGGAGAGCGCGTTCCAGGTCAGCCATGGGCGGGTGATTCTAGGAGCGGGCCTTCTGCGGGGCGGCGGGTGCGAGGATGCCGGCTGCGATGCGCCTGAGGCTCTACCACCACCCCGATGGCGCCCGGGTGGCCTACCGCGAGACGGGCGCCGGCCCGGCCATCACTCTGCTGCACTCACTCGGTCTGTCCCATCGCGAGTGGGAGCCGATCGTCTCCGCGCTGTCGGGCCGCTTCCGCGTCGTCCTGCCCGATCTGCCTCTCCACGGCGACTCCGAGGACCGGCCACGCCATCCCTACACCCGGGACTGGCTGGTGGACGTGATGGCCGGATTCTGTTCGGAGGTAGTCGGACCGCGCCCCATCCTGGCCGGGCACGAGATCGGTGCCGAGCTCGCGCTCAGGGCAGTGCAGGACCACCGCTTACGGGTCTCGCGGCTGGTTCTGATGTCCAACCGCCTCCACCGCCGGGATGAGTTTCGCGCCCGCCGGGCCGCCTGGCGGGTGGCCTGTCGGGCCGGGGCGCTGCCGGGCTTTGACCGCCTGCTCTCCCGCTTTGCGCCCCTCGTCTTCCGGCCCTCGCTGGGCCAGCGCCTATCGGCTCAGGGCAATCCGGCCGCCCGGGACCTCATCCGCCACGCCTTCGCCGACGTTCCGGGCAACGGGAACCGGGCCCGGTCGTGGGCCAAGTTCGTCCGGCGCTGGCCGGCGGGGCCCCAGCGCGATCTGCTCGACTTCTATCCCCAGGTGAGCGTGCCCGTGCTCCTCCTGTGGGCGGACCAGGACCCGGCTCATCCTCTAACCGCCGCCCAGGAGGCGCTCAAACTGCTTCCCGACGCGCAGCTTCGCATCCTGGCCCGAACCGGCTTTCTCATGGCGTACGACGATCCGGTGGCGCTGGCCCGGGAGCTGATCGCCTTCTGCGGGTGAGCCGGTAGCGTTGGGGGGGTGGAAGCGATGCTTGGAAAGGAAGGCGATGGGCGTAACTGAGAAGGAGCAGCTCTGGGGCGGGGAGACCACCAAGGCGGTGGAGAACTTCCCCATCTCGGGTGAGCGGGTACCGGTGAGCGTGATCCACTGGCTGGGCCGGATCAAGTCGGCGGCGGCGCGGGTCAACGGCGAGCTCGGCCTGCTCGACCCCGACGTGGCAGAGCGGATTGCCGCGGCGGCCGACCGCGTGACCTCGGGTGAGCTCGACGACCAGTTCCCGATCGACGTCTTTCAGACGGGCTCCGGGACCTCCTCGCACACCAACGCCAACGAGGTGATCGCCACCCTGGCGGGCGAGGGGGTGCACCCCAACGACCACGTGAACATGGGGCAGTCCTCCAACGACGTCTTCCCGTCGGCCGTCCACCTGGCGGCGCTCGACCAGGCAACGAACCAACTTCTGCCCGCGCTCGAGCAGCTCGAGGGCTCGCTCCAGGCCAAGGCCGAGAGGTTCAAGCACGTCGTCAAGGCGGGACGCACCCACCTGATGGATGCCGTACCGGTCACGCTGGGCCACGAGTTCTCGGGCTACGCCGCCCAGATCCGGCTGGCCAGGGAGCGCATCGGTGCTGCGCTCCCGCGCGTGGCCCAGATCCCCCTGGGTGGGACGGCCACCGGTACGGGACTGAACACCAACCCGGAATTTGCCGCCCGGGTCCGGGCTCGGCTCACCAAGGAGTCGGGTCTGGAGATCCGCCCGCCCGAGGATCCGTTTGAGGCCCAGGCGGCCCGCGATGCGCTGGTGGAGCTCTCCGGAGCCCTCAAGGTGCTGGCCGTCTCGCTGACCAAGATCGCGAACGATCTGGCACTGATGGGCTCCGGTCCGCGCGCGGGGATCGGCGAGCTGCTGCTGCCCGAGCTCCAGAAGGGCTCCTCGATCATGCCCGGCAAGGTCAATCCGGTCATTTGCGAGGTCACGCTCCAGGTGTGCGCGCAGGTGATCGGGAACGACACGACGATCACGGTCGGTGGCCTCGAGGGCAATTTCGAGCTCAACGTGCGCGTGCCCGTGATTGCCCGGAACCTGCTCGATTCGATCAAGCTCCTCTCCTCCACCGTGCGCGTCCTGAAGGAGAAGTGCGTCGACGGCATCCAGGCCAACGAAGAGGGATGCCGCCGCTCGGCCGAGATGACCCTGGCCGCCGCCACGGCGCTGAATCCATACATCGGCTACGACAAAGGAGCGGAGATCGTCAACGAGGCCGCTCGATCGGGTCGACCACTGCGTGAGGTTGCCCTGGAGATGGGGGTGGACGAGGCGACCTACGACAAGGCCATGGACCTGCGGAAGATGGCCGCCGGCAACCTGTAGGGAGAATCCTTGGCTGCTGGAGCGCCGGCACCGAGGATTCACGAGCAGGCGGAGCGCGGGTTTGCCCGGGCCGCCGAGGCGTACGAGCGGGGCCGCCCGGAGTACCCCGAAGCGGCCATCCACTGGCTGGCCGCGCAACTCGACCTGCGTCGGGGGCGGAGTGTGCTCGACGTGGGCGCAGGGACGGGCAAGCTCACTCGTGCGCTCGTGCCGACAGGGGCACGCTTCTTCGCGGTGGAGCCGGTGGCCGAAATGCGGGCTGTTCTCCAGAGGCAGGTACCCGAGGCCGAGGTCCTGGCCGCGGGCGCGGAGCAGATCCCGCTGCCGGACGCATCCGTGGCGGCGATCGTGGCCGGCTCCGCCTTTCACTGGTTCGACGGACGCCGCGCGCTAGAGGAGTTCCACCGTCTGCTGAGTCCCGGTGGCAGGCTCGCTCTGATCTGGAATCGCCGCGACAAAGGGCAGCCGCTGCAACGCGCGATCGACGCGCTGATCGAGCCCCACCGGGGGGATACTCCGTCCCAAGGCTCCGATCAGTGGGCGGCGGCGTTCGAAGGAACCTCACGGTTCGTCCCGGTCGATGACCTCCAGGTGGCATTCGAGCAGACGCTCGATCGCCGGCAGTTCGTGGACCGGGTCATGTCGATCAGCTTCGTCTCTGCGCTCCCGGACCAGGAGCGCGACCGGGTTCAAGGTGCGCTCGAGGAGCTGGCCGACGGGCAGCTCGAGCCGCTTAGGTACAGCTGTCAGGTGTTCGTGTACCAGCGAACCGACTAGTGTCGCGAGTCAGAAATTCGGCGACACCGAGAGGCGTCACTGGCGGATGGCTCGCGAGGACACAGGAGGCGACGCGCAGCAGCGCTGCGCGAGCCGACGAGGACGAAGCGAGACGCCGCCAGGGACGGCTCGAATGGCGTCCAATTTCTGACTCGGGGCACAAGTACTTAGGTCGCCACCGTCTCGGCGCCCAGTTCGGCCATCGCACGGGCCACGTCGATCGAGTAGTCGATCGGGACGACGATCAGGGACGGCTGGTCGAGCTCCAGGGCGCGGGCCAGAAGCGGGGCGAACTCGTCCGCCCGACCGCATCGCCAGGCCGGCATCCCGAACGACTCGGCCAGCTTGACGAAATCCGGGTTCCCGAAGCCGACGTCGAAGTGGCGTCCGAACTTCTTGTCCTGCTTCCAGGCGATCGAGCCGAATTCCCCGTTCTCCCAGATCACGTTGACCACGGCGGTATGCAGCCGCACCGCCGTCTCCAGCTCCTGGCTGTTCATCAGGAAGCCCCCGTCGCCGGACACGGCGACCACCCGGCGCTCGGGATAGACGAGCTTGGCCGCGATGGCCGCAGGCAGGGCAAAGCCCATCCCGGCCAGGCCGTTGGCGATCAGCACGGTCCCGGGTTCGTGGGCCGGGAACATGCGCCCGATCCACAGCTTGTGCAGCCCCACGTCGGACACGAGCATGTCCTCGCGGCCCAGCGCCTGCCGAAGCTCCCACAGCACCCGACCCGGCCGTAGCGGGAAATGCGGGTCGTCACGACCCTCCTCGAAGGCGGTCATGACCATGCCGTGGAGCAGGCGCTCCTCCGGGTCGGACTCGCCGGACCGGCGGCACCCGGCGGCCAGCCGGGCCAGGACGTGGGCGATATCGCCGATCAGCTCCACCTCGGGCATGAAGAATTCGTCGATCTCGGCGGCCACGCTGTCGATGACGATGATCTGCTTGTCCCGCCTCGGGTTCCAGTACTTGGGTGAGTGCTCGACCAGGTCGTAACCCACCGTGATCACCACGTCGGCCTCGTCGAAGCTGGCCATCTCGTAGTCCCGGGCCTGAAGCCCGACCGTGCCCAGTGCGTGGGGGTCCTCGTAGTCGATCAATCCCTTGGCCATGAACGTCTCGGCGACGGGGATCCCGGTCGTGTGCACGAACGCCCGCAGCGCCCGGCTGGCGTGAGCCCGTACGGCCCCGTTGCCCACCAGCGCGATTGGGTGCATGGCCGAGTCGATCAGCTCGGCTGCCCGCTCGATCTCGCGACTCCCGGGTTCGGGCTGCACCGGCGCCCGGCGGGGAAGAGGGGCCTCCTCCACGGGGCGGGTCATAACGTCCTCGGGCAGTTCCAGATGGGTGGATCCCGGCTTCTCGGACTCGGCCACCTTGAACGCCTTGCGCACGACCTCGGGGATGATCTCGGGGCTGGAGACGCGGGCGTTCCACTTAACCACCGGCCGGAGGATGCCGATGAGGTCTATGTACTGGTGCGACTCCTTGTGCATGCGCTCCAGGTCTGACTGACCGGTCAAAGCAACAAGGGGGGCACGATCCAAGAACGCGTCGGCCACGGCAGTGACCAGGTTTGTCGCGCCGGGGCCTAGAGTACCCAGGCACACGCCAGCCCTTCCGGTCAGGCGACCGTAGGCGTCGGCCATGTAGGCCCCGCCCTGCTCATGGCGGACCGCCACGAACTGGACCGAAGAGTTGGCCAGTGACTCGTTGAGGTCAAGCGTCTCTTCCCCCGGAATTCCGAACACATACCGCACTCCCTCCGCCTCGAGGCACTCCACGAACAGATCCGAAGCCTTAACCGCCATGTTCACCAGGTATCTAACAGCAAGCCTGCTCCTCGTCGCGCTGGGGGCATCGTCCGCGCGGGCGGCGAGCGTCCTGTACATCACCGGTCGCGGGGACGGCCACGGGGTGGGCATGAGCCAGTACGGCGCGTACGGCTACGCCCAGCACGGTTGGAGCTACCGCCAGATCCTGGCCCACTACTACCAGGGGACGGTGATCGGCAGCACCGACCCGACGCAGATCGTCCGAGTGCTGATCGCCGTGGGCAATGCGTCGTTCAGCGGCGCCACCTCGGCCACCGGGGCGAACGGCCACACCACGAAGCTGTCCTCGAGCCAGAACTACTCGGTTCGTGACTCCGCCAGCGGGCAGCTGCGGATCTCCAACCGGTCCGGCAAAAAGGTGGCCAGTTTCAACCCGCCGCTCAGCGTAACCGGATCCGGACCGGTTCATTTCGCCCGGCACGGGTGGTACAGGGGTGCGCTGGAGTTTCGCCCAGCCGGCGCGTCGGTGCAGACGGTGAATGCGGTCGACCTTCAGGACTACCTCCGCGGGGTGATCTCCGCCGAGATGCCGGCCAGTTGGTCGACCCAGGCGCTCGAGGCCCAGGCCGTGGCCGCGCGCACTTACGCCATCACCACCGCGGTGAACGGCGACGGCTATTCGCTCTACCCAGACACCCGCTCGCAGATGTACCGGGGGGTGTCGGCCGAGACGTCGGCCACCGACGCCGCCGTGGCAGCCAGTCGGGGCCAGGTCGTCACCTACCGGGGGGCACCCGCGGTGACGTACTTCTTCGCCAGCTCGGGCGGCCACACCGAGGACATTCAGAACGCATGGCCGGGGAGTGCGCCGGAGCCCTGGCTCCGCGGCGTGCCCGACCGGTACGACGACTCTGGCGGGAACCCGTACTACCGCTGGTCGGAGCGGTTGAGCATGTCCGATGCCGCCGCGCGACTCGGCTCCCTGGTCAAGGGGTCGTTTCAGGGGATCGAGGTCACGCAGCGCGGCGTGTCTCCCCGGGTGGTCAGGGCGAATGTGTTGGGCAGCGGCGGCACAACGCCCACGACCGGCCCCCAACTTCAGAGCGCCTTCGGGCTGATGTCCACCTATATGTCGTTCTCCACCATCTCCAGCTCGGCCACCGACGGGCCGGCTCACATGCGCGCCAGCACCGGGCTGACCGCGGTTGGACTTGCCCTCGAGCGGGTGGGCCTGGCCCGGCCCGTGCTGCACGGCAGAGTGTTCCCAGCCACCCGCCGGGCCCACGTACTCGTCCAGGAGTGGGTGGATGGCCGGTGGGCTAGGGTCCGCCGCCGCATCCGACTCGGGCGCCACGGCAACTACTCGGTCACCCTCTCTCAGTGGGGCCGCTACCGGGTGGTGTACGGCGGGCTGGACGGGCCCGCGGTTACGGTGGGCTGAGGGGTTCCTGGCTTGGGTGATTTGTCTCATATAGCGAGGTAAATCACCCAAAGCACCCACCGCCTCGCCCCGAACTGCCGAGCTCCGGGGGCCCCGGCGACATAAGCTCCCCGGGCATGTCCGGACCCCTGCTCGCCGTCGACGCCCCGTTCGTGCTCTACCGCTCCTTTTTCGCGCTGCCGGACAGCATCCACGGGGCCGCTGACCGGCCGGTCAACGCTCTGCTCGGGGCGGCCAATGTGCTGCTCCGCATCGCCGCCGACCGGCAGCCGCGAGCCGTCGTCGTCTGCTTCGGCGCCGAGTCGGCCCAGTACCGGGTGGAGTTGTATCCGCCCTATCACGCGGGCCGCCCCGAGGTCCCCGAGCCCCTGGCCTGGCAGTTCGACCAGGCTCCGAAGTTCTTCGAGGCCTTCGGGTGGCGCTGTGAGTCCGCACCCGATGTCGAGGCCGACGACCTGCTCGGATCTCTGGCCGCGGTCGAGACGCAGTCGGGCGGGCAGGCGCTGCTGCTCACGGGTGACCGAGACATGTACCAATGCGTCGGTGACCAGGTCCGGATGCTGTATCTCAAGTCCGGCACCAGCGGGGTGGAGGAGATAGACGCGGATGAAGTGGCGAGGCGCTATGGCGTGCCCCCGGCGCTGGTGCCTGACTTCATCGCGCTGCGGGGCGATCCCTCAGACGGGCTGCCCGGGGCCGCGGGGGTGGGGCCAAAGACCGCCGCGGAGCTGCTGGCCCGGCACGGATCGCTGACGGACGTTCTGGCCCGCGCCTCCGAGCAGCGTCCCCGGATCGCCCAGGCATTGACCGAGCAGCACGATGAGCTCCTGGCCTTCCGGCGGATCGCCCAGCTCCAGACGGTGGACATGGCGCGTCCGGCCGATCGGCCCACGGATCTGAAGGGCGGCGCCAGGGCCGCCCGTAAGCTGGGACTGAACCGCCTGGCCCAGCGGCTTGAGGAAGCCGGCGACGTGAGCGACCTGTAGGCGCCCGGCCAGTTACGCTTCAGCCGTGGCCCTCACCGCGCCGCCGCCGATCTCATTCAATCCGGTCCGTCGGCTGACCGCTGACCTGATCGCCGAGCGGCGGACGGACGTCCCCTTCCCTCCGGGCGATACCTCGTTCAGCATGCGGCGCACTCGAGACTTCGCCGCGAAACCGCTACGGGTCCTGCTCGACGCCTACGAGCGCTACGGCCCCATCTTCACGATGCGCATCCTCCACGGCAACGGCGTTTTCATGCTCGGCCCCGAGGCAAATCACTACATCACCGTGTCGCACGCGCAGAACTTCAGCTGGCGCGAGGGCCATTTGGGCGACCTGATCCCGTTCCTGGGCGACGGGCTGCTGACCATCGACGGCGACTATCACCGCCGTTCGCGCCGGATCATGCTGCCCGCATTTCACCACGAGACGATCACGGCCGCTCTGGCCACGATGAGCACCGAGATAGACCGGGCGCTGGACGGGTGGCGAGACGGCCAGCTCATCGACCTCTACCACTGGACCCGCCGGCTGGCCCTGCGGATCGCGATGCGGGCCCTGTTCGGCTTCGACCCCGACGCCGCCGGGGACATGACGGACGTGGCCCGGCAAATGGAGCAGGGGCTGGGCTTCTGGGCGAGCGACTATCTCTTGCAGGTCATGCGCGGGCCCCGGACCCCGTTCACTCGGATGCAGGACGCCCGAGCCGACCTGGACCGCGTGGTCTTCGGGGAGATTGCGCGGCGGCGCCGCACAGGCGAGCGCGGCCAGGACGTGCTCAGCCTCCTGCTCGACGCCACCGACGAGGACGGGACCCAGCTGGACGACCAGCAGGTGCGTGACCAGGTGATGACGCTGCTGTTCGCCGGCCACGACACGACGACGTCCACTGTGGCCTTCATGTTCTACGAGCTGGCCCACCACCCGGACGTCGTGGTGGCGCTGCGCGAGGAGCAGGAGCGAGTGGTGGGAGACGGGCGCCCCGACGCGCGCACGCTCATGAGCGGCCAACTGGGGTTTCTTGAGATGGTGATGGACGAGACGCTGCGGATGTACCCACCGGCGTGGATCGGGCCCCGCAAGGCGATCGAGACGTTCGAGTTCGCCGGCGCGAAGGTCCCCGCCGGCGCGTACGTGAGCTACAGCTCGTGGGTCTCGCACCATCTCGCCGACGTGTTCGAGGACCCGGAGGAGTTCCGCCCGGAGCGGTTCTCGCCCGAGCGCAAGGCGGCGCTTCCCAAGGGCGCATACGTGCCCTTCGGAGGGGGCTCCCGGATCTGCATCGGGATGCGCTTCGGCCAGCTCGAGGTCAAGGCGATCGCCAGCGAGCTCGTCCGGCGCTACGACTTCACCCTGAAGCCCGGCTACGAGCTGCGCACCCGCCAGATGCCCACCATCGGCCCCAAGGACGGGATGCCCGTGATCGTGCGCCGCCGCGGAGCGCCCGGCTAAGGCATTCTCTACTCTCGTAGCGTCACAAAGCTCGCATCGCGACCAGCGCTGTGTGACGCCCCATGGCTATAGGCACACCAATGGCACAAAGCTCTGGCGCTTCCGGGCGCTTTGTGACGTCACACTGCGATCTGGCTCCGCGCCGGGCCGCCAAAACCTACGGCGTGAAGCGCACCGTGATCACGTCTCCATCGCGAACCACGTAGCTGCGGCCCTCGGTGCGCAGGATCCCTTGCTCCCGAGCCGCCGCATACCCGCCCGTTTGCACAAGCTGGTCTGAGCCGATGACCTCAGCCCGGACGAATCCGCGCTGCATGTCCGAATGGATCATGCCGGCGGCGTGCCAGGCGGACAGGCCTCGGCGCAGGTGCCAGGACTGGGCGGGCTTGGCCTCTCCGGCGGTGAAGAACGTGATCAGCTCCAGCAGGTCAAACGCGCCCGTGATCACCGACTCGAGGCCCGGGTGAGTCAGGCCGAGCTCGCTGCGGATGGCGCCTGCCTCGGACGGGTCCAGCTCGGCCAGCTCGGCCTCAAGTCGCGCTGAGACGGCCACGGCCGCGGCGCCATGGGCCTCCGCGTACTGTGCGATCGGCCTCGGTACCTCGTCAACTCCCTCCTCGACGTTGGCCACGTACAGCACGGGCTTGGCCGTCAGCGATCCCAGCAGCGCAGAGACGTCTGGCGCGTCGGGCGGGGCGGGCACCGAGCGGGCCGGCTCTCCTGCCTGGAGCGCGGCGATCAGCTGCTCCAACCACCCCACCTCGGCCACGGCGCGCCGGTCACCGCCTCTGGCCGCCCGGACCATGCGCTCGAGCCGGCGCTCGGCCTGCTCCAGGTCAGCGTAGATCAGCTCGGTCTCCACCGTCTCGATATCCCGGAGGGGATCCACCACGCCATCGGGGTGAACCACGCTGCGCTCGTGATGGGCCCGGACGACGTGGACGATCGCGTCGGTTTCGCGGATGTGGCCCAGGAACTGATTGCCTAGGCCCTCGCCGCGGTGGGCTCCGGCCACCAGTCCGGCGATGTCGTGGAACGTGACCGTGTCGGGCACGACCCTGGAGGAACGCACCACCTCGGCCACCTGGTCCAAGCGGCGGTCGGGGACGGGCACCACGGCCACGTTGGGCTCGATCGTGGTGAACGGGTAGTTAGCCGCCTCGGCGGCCACTCCCGTCAGGGCGCTGAACAGCGAGGACTTGCCCGCGTTGGGAAGCCCGACGATCCCGATCTTCATGTGAAGACCATGCCTAGCGTGAGATGCCTTCGGGCCACAGCTGTCCCACCGCCGTCCCCAAGACTGCTCCGGCCAGCACGTCGCTGGGGTAGTGGACGCCCAGGTACGGCCGGCTGACCGCGAACACCCCGGCGGCGGCATAGAGCGCCTGCGCCGGCATCAGCGTCCGGAAGGCCTGGGAGGCGGCAAACGATGTGGTGGCGTGGGCGCTGGGGAACGAGAGCCGGGAAACGGTCGGGGTTAGGGGCGGAAGCCCAGTCAGCTCCGGCCGACCACGGCGCACAGTGACCTTGACCGCGTAGTTGATCGCATAGGAGCCGGCGACGATGCGGACGCCGCGGAGCCACTGCCTGCGCCGCCGGGGATCGGCGCTCACAGCGGCACCGCTGAGGCCCAGGACGAGCCAGCAGGCGGCGTGCTCGCCGGCGCGCGAATACAGGCCTATCGCCCGCTCTACCCCGGGCGCGTGCCCCCGGCGGCGAGCGAACAGGAGAAGGCTTAGGTCCAGCTGGCTAAGCGCCGAAGCCGACGCGATGCTCCTCGTCCTCCACCAGCACGTACACCACCTTGGAGAGGTCGAGCGCCGCGGTCCCGTCCTCGAAGCGGACGTCGCGCCATCCCTCGGAGCCGAGCGCGTCGCGCAGCTTGGCCAGCTCGGCCGGAGCCACCCGGCCACTCAGGACCTGACTGCCGATGAATCCGACGCTGACCTTCTGAGGCTTCTCCGAGGCCATCAATGCTCCTCTCTGGCCGGTTGCACGATTTCAGTCAGTACCCCTCCGGTGGCCGAGGGATGGACGAAGGCCACCCGCGAACCGCGGATCCCGGTGCGCGGGCGCTCGTCGATCAACCGTATCCCTGTCGCGGCCAGCTGCCTCAGAACCTGCTCGATGTCCTCCACCCTATAGGCCACGTGGTGCAGCCCCGGGCCTCGGCGGGCGAGGAACTTGCCCACCGCCGTATCGGGCCCAAGCGGCGAGAGCAGCTCAACATGGCCGTCGCCCACATCCAACAGGACGGCTTCGACTCCCTGCTCGGCCACCGTCTCCCGATGCACCACAGGCATCCCCAATCGCTCCTGATAGAGCGCCACGGCGCTGTCGAGATCCTCGACAGCCAGCCCGACGTGATCGATGGTGGACAGCATGCTCGCCGTAGGCTAAAGCTCAGTCCACCCGCGTGAGACGAGGGTTCGCCATGTACTCCCTGCCCGCCTTGGCACAGGGACGCCCGTCCAGGAGGACCACGTCGGCCGTGAAGTCGTTGTCTCCACGGATCAGCGAAGAGCCCACGCCGTAGGCGTCCACCGGGACCCCGGCCGCTTCGAATTCCCTGATCCGCTCTGCGGTGAAGCCGCCGCTGGCCACGATGCGCACCTCCGCGTAACCGGCCTGATCGAGCCCGTGGCGGACCTTCTCCACCAAGCGGGGGTTGACCCCGGTGGGCCGGAAGCCACCCAGCTCGCCAAACAGCGAGCGGTCAACCATGTCCTCGCTGGTGTCCAGGCGCACACCCCACAACCGCGGTCCCAGGGCTCCCGCCACCTCCAGCGCGGTGCGCAGCGAGTCATTCTCGAAGTCCACCAGCACGGTGATGTTCATTTCCGTGTGGTAGTGCTCGGCGAACACGGCGGCTGCGCGCACCGTGTCGCCGCCGTAGGCGGCGATCAGCCCGTGGGGGACGGTGCCTATGCCGCGGCCGCCCCACCACGATGCCTGGGCGTCCGTGGAGACGCCGATGGCCCCGGCCACGTGAGCGCTCCAGCCGTCGCCCGTCTGGACCAGCCAGTGGTCGTGCCGGGCGGGGAAGTAGAAGATCTGCTTTCCCCGTGCCGCCTCAACCACCTCGGCTACGTTGCGCATGATCAGCGAACGCCGGGCCAGGCATCCCAGGTAGACCGTCTCCAGGTGGGCAAACAGGCTGTAGTCGCCCTCGATGGTCAGCACCGTCTCGCGCGAGGCGATGGCCTCGCCCTCGTGCAGGGCGTGCACCTCGAGCTGATCCCACCCCTGGATCCACTTTCCCCCGGCGGCTCGGTGTCCGCTGCACAGCTTCAGCACGGCGATGGCCTCGTCGATCCCGCCCAGCAGGGAATCATGCTTCTGGAAGACCTGCATGGTCACCCGAGGGTGGTGACTCTCGGCTTCCAGCAGTTCTTTGGTGTAGACGAAGTAGGCGTCGGAGTAATAGCCGGCACGGATCCGTTCCACGGGCAAGCGGAACACCGTTGGGTCCAGCCGCTGGGTGGTGGAGGCCATCAGGTCAAAAGGTCGCGGGCCAGGTCGGCGTAGAAGCCGGCCGCCAGCCCCAGATCGCGAATGTCGATCCGCTCGTTGGCACTGTGGATCAGCGGCGCGGATTCGAACAGGGACGTATGACTCATGGGGAAGAAGCCGTAGGCAACGCAGTCCGGAAAGGCGTCGCGGAACCAGGTGGAGTCGGTGCAACCCGGGAGGAGTACGGGCACGACGTTGGCGTCGGGGTCGGTGCGGTGCACCCAGCGGGAGATGGACTCCATCAACGGCGTACCCACCGGAGACTCGTTGCCCATCACCTTCTCGGTGAATTCGAGTGTCAACTCCGAGAGCGTGTCACCCAGCACCTCCTGCACCCGCCGCACGGCGGCCTCCTCACCCAGGCCGGGCGGGACGCGGCAGTCGATCTTGACCTGGGCACGGGACGGGATCACGTTCACCTTCAGCGAAGCCTGGGCCATGGTGGGCGAGAGGGTGACGCCCAGCATCGGCTCAAACACCAGGCCGGCCAGCGCCGAGTCGCTGGCCTGGAGGTGAGCCAGCGCCTGCGCCGGATCATCGGGGTCTTCTCCCAGGCCGCGCAGCATCTCCCGGCTGGTTTCGGTGAGCGCGAAGGACGGGCCGCCACCGGCCAGCGATTGGAGCACGGGACCCAGCTTCAGCAACGCGTTGTCACCCATCCTGGGCAGGGAAGCGTGTCCCGCCACTCCGTGGGCGGTGAGCGTGATCCGGAACACGCCCTTCTCGCCGCAGCACACACCGTAGGCCCGGCCGGCGGGGTAGTTGAATACCTGCCCGGCACCCTCGTTGACCAGCATGTCGCAGCGCACCTCTTCGGGGTGGGTGGAGGTGAGCCAGCGGGCCCCCAGATCTCCGCCAGCCTCCTCGTCGGACACGAACACCAGTTTGAGGTGGCCCTGGCCAGTCCATCCGTTCCGAGCCAACTTGGCGGCGGCCACCGCCTCGGCCGCGACCTGGGACTTCATGTCCAGCGCGCCCCGGCCCCACAGGAAACTGTCGATCACGTCACCCGACCACGGATCGTGGTCCCACTCCTCCGGATCGGCCAGGACCGTGTCCACGTGGCCGAGGTAGCACAGCGTCGGACCGTCGCCCCACCCGCGCAGGTCGGCCACCAGATTGGGCCGTCGCTCCTGGGCGGCCAGCAACTGGACCTCGAGCCCCGCCTGCCTTAGATATTCGGCCAGGTACTCGATGGCCGGCCGCTCGTTGCCCGGCGGGTTGACGGTGTTGAAGCGTATAAGCCGCTGGAGGACTTCGATCGCCTCCGGTTGCAGGTCACTGGCCACCGGCTCGGAGCCTAATCGTTTGCGCCTGCAGGGGACGTACGTTGTGGGCGCCAGTCGCGGCAGCACCCGCGCTGGGGAGGACTTACGATCACGCCGTGCCCTCGATCGAGAACGACCTCGCCCTGGCTCTCCAACTAGCCGACGCAGCCGACGCGATCACGCTGGCCCGGTTCAGAGCCGTCGATCTGCGGGTTCAAACCAAGCCCGACATGACGCCGGTGAGTGAGGCCGACACGGCAGTCGAGGCGGAGTTACGCAATCGCCTGGTCAGGGCTCGGCCGCGGGACGCCGTGATCGGCGAGGAGGGAGGAGTGTCGGAGGGCCAGGACTCTCGCCGCTGGATTGTGGATCCCATCGACGGGACCAAGGGCTACGTCCGGGGGATGCCCGTGTGGGCCACGCTCCTGGCCCTGGAGGAGGAGGGTCAGCTCATCGTCGGGGTCGTGTCGGCACCCGCGCTGGGACGCCGCTGGTGGGGGGCGCGGGCTTTAGGCGCCCACATGATGGATGGCCTCTCGCACGATCCTCGGAGGATCCGAGTCTCGAGCGTGGGGGAACTGGCCGACGCTCAGCTCTCGTATGGTGACCTCGAGGACTGGGCCGCCATTGGCCGGCGGGATGCGCTGCTCGATCTGGCGGACCGGTGCTGGCGCGCCCGGGGGCTGGGCGATTTCTGGTCCTACATGCTGGTGGCCGAGGGGGTCGTTGAGATCGCCGCGGATCCACTCGTGGCCGTCTGGGACCTGGCCGCTTCGCAGGTAATCGTGGAGGAGGCGGGAGGGCGCCAGACCGATCTGGAGGGCGTCAGCCGCCCGGACGGAGGCAGCGGGGTGGCCACCAACGGCGTGCTTCACCAGGCGGCGCTGGACATCCTCGGTGCCGAATAGCTGCCCCGGGGCGGAGGTCGCGTGAGCGCTCCTGAGGCCGTCGGCATCCTGGCCGCGGGCGTGGCCGCCGGCGCCATCAACGCGGTCGTGGGCAGCGGGACATTGATCACGTTCCCGGTCCTGCTCGCCTTTGGCTATCCACCGGTGGTCGCCAACGTTTCCAACACCGTGGGACTGGTCCCCGGTTCGGCCGCCGGCGCGGTGGGCTACCGGCCCGAGCTGGCCGGGCAGCGTGCCCGCGCGCTGCGGCTGGGTGCCGCCTCGCTGATCGGCGGTACGGCTGGCGCCGTGCTTCTTCTGGAGCTGCCCGCGAAGGTATTCAAGGACATCGTGGTTGCGTTCATCCTGATGGCGCTCGTGCTCATTCTGGCTCAGCCGTGGCTTTCTCGACGGCTGCGTGCCAGGCGTCAGTCCGGCCGAAGCCGGGAGCAGGCCGGACCGGTGGGCACCGTGGCCGTGCTCGCCAGCGGGGTGTACGGCGGTTACTTCGGGGCGGCCCAGGGGATCCTGCTGTTGGCCATCCTCGGCCTGTCGATCGATGACAACCTTCAGCGCATCAACGCGCTCAAGGTGGTGCTGGCGGGACTCGTCAATTTCATCGCGGGCATCATCTTCGTCATTGCCGCGGACGTGGCGTGGGCGCCCGCGGGGCTGATCGCGGCGGGGTCCATAGTCGGCGGGTACCTCGGAGCCCATGGCGGGCGCCGGCTGCCGGCGCCCGCACTGCGCCTGGTGATCGTGGGGGTGGGCATCTTCGCCATCGTGCGGCTCCTGGGCTGAAGCTCGCGGCGGGCATACTTCCTGCATGGAGCGCCTGTTTGGCGAGGACGCGTCGCCGGGTCCGGCCACCTCGGCAGCGCCGGACACAGCGCCACTGGCCACCCGGCTTCGACCGCAAACGCTGGACGAGTTCGTCGGCCAGGACCGGCTGCTCGCCCCCGGCTCCTCCCTGCGCACGGCCATCGAGGAGGGACGGCCGCACTCGATGATCATTCACGGGCCACCGGGCAGCGGCAAGACCACGCTGGCGCGGCTGTTGGCCGCCCG
>JBPYDM010000049.1:0-6813 GCA_051986255.1 Solirubrobacteraceae bacterium
ACCCAGCGGCTGCTGCAATGGCACTGGAAGGCCTGCGAGCCGCCCGGCGATTGCCGCTCTGACCTGCACTGGATCTATCACCTGGGCAAGACAATCCGGGACAAGCTGGCGGGATCCGAGGACTCCAAGGATCGCCCCATCCTTGACCTCGTCTGGGATTACCCGGTCGAGGGGCCACACGACGAGCCCGACGCCCAGCACGTCCTGCGGGAGATCAACGGTCGCGCGGCCGACGGCTCGTTGCTGCCCAGCTACGACGAGCTGAGGGATGACGGCTCTACCTCCTGCGGGTCGTGGATCCACTGCGGCATCTACCGCGACGGGGTCAACCAGTCCGCGCGCAAGAAGCCCGGGACCGAGCAGAACTGGGTGGCCCACGAGTGGGGCTGGGCGTGGCCCAAGGACACCCGCATCCTGTACAACCGCTGCTCGGCGGACGCGGACGGAAAGCCCTGGTCCGAGCGCAAGCGCTACGTGTGGTGGGACCCCGACGAGGGCAGGTGGACCAGCCTGGGCGACTCCCCGGACTTCCCGCCCACCAAGCAGCCCGACTACGAGCCGCCCCCTCACGCCAGGGCGCTGGAGGCCATTTCCGGCGACAAGCCGTTCGTCCTGCACCCGGACGGCAGGGGCTGGTTGTACGTCCCGACGGGCCTGGTCGACGGGCCGCTGCCCACTCACTACGAGCCTCAGGAGTCGCCGTTCACTAATCCGCTCTACGCCCAACAGCGCAATCCGACGCGGCAGGTCTTCCCCCGCCCGGAGAACCCGTACCACCCCGCCGGCGACGAGCAGGGGGCGGATGTGTTCCCGTTCGTGTTGAGCACCTATCGGTTGACCGAGCACCACACGGCGGGCGGGATGTCCCGGACCGTCCCGTACCTGGCCGAGCTCCAGCCTGAGTTCTTCGTTGAGGTCTCACCCGAGCTCGCCCGCGAGCGCACGCTCGAGCACGGCGGGTGGGCCACGGTGGTCACCGCCCGGCAGGCCGTCGAGGCCAGGGTGATGGTCACCGAGCGGATCAGGCCCCTCGAGGTGAATGGGCGCAAGATGCATTTGGTGGGGGCGCCGTACCACTGGGGCCGCGTGGGGATCGTGACCGGCGACTCGGCCAACGAGCTCCTCCCGGTTGTGCTGGACAACAACGTGCACATCACCGAGTACAAGGTGGCGACGTGCGACATCCGCCCGGGTCGCCGACCGCGCGGCCGCGCCCGGCTCGAGCTGGTACGCGAGTACCGCTCGCGGGCAGGGGTGAAAGAGTGACGACTAGCTACGGCTACGGCGCCCAGGCCGAGCCCCGCTTGGGCTTCTTCACCGATACCTCAGTGTGCATCGGCTGCAAGGCCTGCGAGGTGGCCTGCAAGGAATGGAACCGGATCCCGATGTCGATCCAGGGGTTCACCGGCAAGTCCTACGACAACACGATCGACCTGGGGGCCGACACCTGGCGCCACGTGGCCTTCGTGGAGCAGAAGATCCCCGCCGACGCCCGGGACGACGGGGCGTCGCTCGTGCGGGTGGCCCAGGTGGCCGCGGCCATGGATTCCGGCGTGCACACCTATCAAGAGGGCAATGGCCTGCGCTGGCTGATGGCCTCGGACGTGTGCAAGCACTGCACCGAGGCCGCTTGCCTGGAGGTGTGTCCCACCGGTGCGCTGTTCCGGACCGAGTTCGGGACGGTGGTCGTACAGGAGGACGTCTGCAACGGCTGCGGCTACTGCGTGCCCGCCTGTCCCTTCGGCGTCCTCGACCAGCGCGAGGACGACGGACGCGTGTGGAAGTGCACCCTGTGCTACGACCGCCTGAAGGACGACAAGGAGCCGGCCTGCGCCCAGGCCTGCCCCACCAACTCGATCCAATTCGGCGAGCTCGACGAGCTTCGGAGCGGGGCCGAGCACCGGCTGGCCCAGCTCCAACAGGACGGTCAGGACAAGGCCCAGCTTTATCTGGCCGACGAGGGCGACGGGATCGGTGGGGCCGGCGCGTTCTTTCTGCTTCTGGACGAGCCCGAGGTTTACGGACTGCCGCCCGACCCGGTGGACACCCGCCGCGACCTGCCGGAGATCTGGGCCACCACCGCGGTCGCCGCGGGCGCCCTTGCGCTGGGGCTGCTGGCCGCTGTCCTGGGAGGCCGGGCATGATCACAAACGGCTCCGAGCACGCCTTCGGTGTCGAGGTCCGCTCCTACCACGGCCAGCCGGTCATCAAGGAGCCGGTATGGACGTGGGAGATCCCCTGCTACTTCTACACCGGTGGGTTGGCGGGAGCGTCAGCCGGGCTCGCCCTCCTGTCCGGGCTGCGGGGCAACGACGTGCTGGCCCGGCGGGCCTGGACCTCCGCGCTTCTCGGCGTCACCGCCAGCCCGGCCTTGCTCATCATGGACCTGGGCAGGCCCGAGCGGTTTTTGAACATGCTCCGCATGTTCAAGGTGACCTCGCCCATGAGCGTCGGCTCCTGGGTCCTCACGCTCAGCGGCGCCAGCACAGCGCTGGCCGCCGCCGACGTCTGGCTGGGGATCTTCCCCCGGGCCGGGCGCGTGGCCAAGCCGCTGGCCGGGCTGCTGGGGCTCCCGGTGGCCACGTACACGGCCGCCCTGATATCCAACACCGCCGTCCCGGTGTGGCACGAGGCGCGGCGAGAGCTGCCGTTCGTGTTCGCCTGCGGAGCCGGGCTCAGCGCCGGGGCGGCGGCGGTGGTGAGCACCCCCGTGAGCGACGCCGGGCCCGCCCGGCGCCTGGCCCTACTGGCGGCCGCAGCGGAGGGGCCGCTGGTGGAGCTGATGCTTCACCGGCTGGGCGAGCACGCCACCGCGTACAAGCGTGGCGCCCCGGCCAGGCTGGCCCGCGTCAGCCGGGGCTGCGTCCTCACCGGAGCCCTGATCCTGGCTCGCCGGGGTGGATCCTCGCGGGCCGCGGCCGCCCTCGGGGGAGTACTGATGTCGGCCGGCGTGCTGGCCAGGCGCTGGAGCGTGTTCAAGGCAGGCTTCCAGTCGGCCGCCGACCCTCGGTACGTGGTCGGCCCTCAGCGGGCGGGCATCGCGCGAGGACAGCGCCCAGGCGCGGCCCGCACCCAGGCCCGGGTGGAACGGGTGGACGTGGCCCAGGGTTCGCCGGCGCTGACGATCCGCGCCGCCGGTCAGCCCTCGGCCGCCTCGTAGCCACCCAGCACGATGCCCGTGGTCCACCACGAGCTGTCCTTCGGTTGTGGCCGCAGCAACCTGTTCGGGCTCCAGCTCGACGCCGAGCCGATTCGGCGCACGAGAGCTAGGGCATCGAGCGATAGAACTCGTCGGGCAGTCTCTGGATCACGCCGGAGCGCACCGCCTCGGCCAGGGCGCGCTCAAAGCTGCACTGATGCCAGCGCGGAGCCCCGGCCATCTGCTCGAGCGCATCGCGGTGCAGCACGCGAAACGGTGCGAGCGCCCGGGCGAGATGCCTGGCCTCTGCCCGGATCACGGCGTTCTCGTGTCTACCTCGGAAATCCGCTGTTGCAGTCATATATCTCCTTATCGGCTTCTCCTTGGAGTCTTCCAGCCGATTGGGCACTCGCCTGCCCACAATGTATTCATGATGACGCGTGCCGTGTCTCACACCTTCCCGGCGTTCGCGCGTCCGCTGGCTGCAGTGGCGCTGGGGCGGGGTCAGCTGTGCGGGCGGCCGGGGATGCCGTGTGATGTCACAAAGCGCCCGAAATCGTCGGAGCTTTGTGCCATTGGTGGGGCTATAGCCATGTGACGTCACCGAGCGGCGCTCGGGATGCGGGCTTTGTGACGCTGCAAACCTCACCGGGCGCCGGCGGGGCGGCTTGGCGCTTCCGCCCAGCCTCCTCTTCGGCCTCGTGCCGGATGGCCTTAATGCGGTCGGCCGGCGGGAGCGGGCAAACTCACCCCAACCGGCGGAGCTAAGGTCCCTGGCATGAGCAGCCCCGATGCCCACCCTGTCGTCGTAGTCGGGGGCGGCTTTGGCGGCCTTGAGGCGGCCAAGGCGCTGGCGCGGACCGGAGCCGACGTGACGCTGGTGGACCGCCACAACTACCACCTGTTTCAGCCGCTGACCTATCAGGTGGCCACCGGCGGCCTGGCGCCCGGCGACATCGCGGTACCGCTGCGCCACGTCCTGCGCTCCTATCCCAACGTCCGCGTGCTGATGGGGGAGATGACGGAGCTCGAAATGGACAAGAGGGAGATCGTGATCACCGCCCCACCGCATTTGAGCCTCGGGCAGACCGGGGACGCCGGCCCTACCGATCGCGAGCGCCGCATCGCCTACGAAGCGCTGATCGTGGCTGGCGGCTCGGCCTACTCGTACTTCGGCCATGAGGAATGGCGCTCCCGGGCGCTCGAGGTCAAATCGCTGGAAAGCGCGCTCCGGATCCGGGGACGGATCCTCACCGCGTTCGAATCAGCCGAGGAGCGGCCCGAGGACCAGGCGGGCTGGCTGACCTTCGTGGTGGTGGGCGCAGGCCCGACCGGGGTGGAGATGGCCGGTCAGATCGCCGAGCTGGCCGGGCAAACGCTGCGCAAGGAGTTCCGCAACATCGATCCTGCCTCCGCGCGGGTGCTTCTGGTGGAGACAGCCGACCGGGTCCTGGCCAGCTTCCCCGACCCCCTGCCCGCGCGCGCCGCCCGCTCTCTGGAGCGAATCGGTGTCACGCTCCTGCTGGGGCACACCCTGGTGGACGTGCATGAGGAAGCGGTCGAACTGGCCCAGCCTGACGGGTCACGGCAGACCGTGCTCACCCGGACCGTCGTCTGGGCGGCCGGAGTGGCCGCGTCGTCGCTGGCCGGCCTTCTGGCCGGACAGTGCGGGGCCGAAACCGACCGCGCCGGCCGGGTGACGGTAGAGCCGGATCTAACCCTTCCCGGGCACCCGGAGGTGCTGGCGCTGGGGGACATGGTCCGGGTGCGCGACGGGGAAACCGGCGAGCCCCGCACGCTGCCGGGCCTGGCGCCGGTAGCCATGCAGCAGGGCCGGTACGCCGGACGCCTCGTGGCGGCCAGACTGTCCGGAGACACTGTTTCCGGCCCATTCCGCTACCACGACAAGGGCTCGCTGGCCACCATCGGACGGGCCAGCGCGGTGGCCGACATCCGCGGGCTGCGCTTCAGCGGTTTTCCCGCCTGGGTGACCTGGCTGACTGTCCACATCTTCTATCTGGTCGGCTTTGAGAACCGGGTGGTCGTCCTGCTCCGGTGGGCCTATGCCTACTTCAGCCGTGACCGGGGCAATCGGCTGATCACCGCTGCCACGAGTGCTCCGGACCGAGCTCGGGTATCCGAAGGGTCCTGACCCGCCTCGGGTTGGTCCCGGCTCTCAGCCCGTCTCGTGAGTGACGGCCAGGAGCTTGGCCAGGGACCGCCGCAGCAGGCGCGAGACGTGCATCTGCGAGTAGCCGACCATCTCGGCTATCCGGCGCTGGGGCAGGTCATGAAGAAAGCGCAGCACGAGGACCGTCCGCTCGAGCTCGGGCAGGCTCTGCCAGGCGTCCGATATGACCTGACGGCTCCGCACCAGGGCGAAGCGGTCGTCGGCTGAGCCCAGCGCCTCCACCAGCGACACCGAGTCCTCGCCGTCGCGGTTCACCGGGGCATCGAGCGAGACGGCGTGGTAGCTGTGCAGCACCTCGCTTGCTTCCAGGACGTCCTCGTCCTCCCAACCCAGCGCCTTGGCCAGCTCGCCCACGTTGGGAGAGCGGCCGAGCTGCCTGGCCAGGCGGTCTGTCTCCCGACCCAGGGCCAGAGCATGCTCTTGGAGCTCGCGGGGGACGTGAACCGCCCACCCCTTGTCCCGGAAGTGACGCTTGAGCTCACCCAGGATCGTAGGCACGGCATAGCTGGCAAAGCGGCACGCCCGATCCGGGTCAAACCGGTCCACGGCTTTGACCAGCCCCAGGCAGGCCACCTGCACAAGGTCCTCGACCGGCTCCTCCGTGTGCCGGTAGCGGAGGGCGAGCTTTCGGGCCAGCGGGATGAAGCGCTCGACCAGGGCGTTGCGGGCCCACCGCTGCCCTTCCTGCTGGTAGGCGATCAATAATTGTTCATCCGAGTGCCGCGCGGATGGAACGCGTGCGAGGTTGGACACAGTCACGGAGACCTCCGCGAGTCGATTGCTGGAGGTTCGTCCGCTTGCGCCCCAAAGGCAACGTGCGCGTCCGACCCTAAACTGCGGGCGCCGCGGCGCCGTCACACGTCACGGCTGATCCTGCTGAAAGTAAGTCTTTCCACCCCCCGGAAAACCCAAACCGTGCCCGGGGGTCCTGTTTGGCGTCACAAAGCGCGCCGGAGCGCCGGGGGCTTGGTGACGTAGGTGCGCCTATAGCCACGTGGCGTCACTGAGCGCCGCTCGGGACGCGGGCTTTGTGCCGCCAGACTGCGCCGGCTCAAGGCGCCCGCGCACGCACCCCGCCGGCCAGCCTCGCCGCCTTAGGGCTAACGAGCGCGGACCCCAACCTGTAGATATCCCGGCGAGCCCCATTAGGACCAAGATCAACAGTACGGGGTAGAACCACATTCGTCCGAACGAACTACCCGCCGCCTGGACGGGCGAATGGTGCCCTGGCGGCCCTTGCCATGTCTGCATGGCCAGCGCCCTGGCCTGACCATGGCCGCCGGGCGGTTGCCCGCGCGGAGACGGCGGGTTAGGCTGACGAGCCCGTCAGACAACGCGCGCGTCTCGGAGGCTGCGTGAGATTCAACAAGCAGGTGGCGCTCAGCGGCGAGGCCCCCAACTACCCGATAGAGCTTTCCGACGTCGTCGTGGGAATGAACAACCTGGGATGGGCACCCCTGAGACCCGACCGATTCGTGCTGCG
>JBPYDM010000050.1:0-16548 GCA_051986255.1 Solirubrobacteraceae bacterium
TCGGGATCGAGCCCGAGGACCAGCTGGGACGCCCGCGCGGCGACCGCCCGGGCGACCCGGTCGCCGAACCGGAGCGCTACTTGACGGCTTTCTTCAGACCCGCGCCGGACGTGAACTTGGGCACGCGCGACGCCGCGATCTGGATCCGTTGGCCTGTGGCCGGATTGCGTCCCTCACGAGCACTGCGGTGAGACACGCTGAACTTCCCGAAGCCGGAGAAGCTCACCTCGCTGCCACGCCTGAGCGCGTCTTCGATCGTCTCCAGGAAAGCGTCAACGGCGCTTGTGGCGTCTCTCTTGCTGAGACCGGCACGATCCGCCACCTGATCAACGAACTCGGACTTTGTCACTTGCTCCTCCTTACGGGGTGGTAGGAATCCACGAAGCTAACAAGCCCACCGGACATTGCACCTCGAAACGCCCCGTGGTACCGGCATTTTCTCCATTCAGGGGGTTGTCAATGGGCCGGGATGCGGCGGAAAGCCGCATTTTGCGCAAATTCACAGGCCGGAAAACGCGCTCGTGCCCACCCCTCTCGGCCGTTCCGGCACCCTGTGGGGCGAGAATAGGCCCGTGGATCTGAGTCGTGTGGCCTGGCTGGTGACGGTCGGCGCCTGCCTGGTGGCGGTGCTGATCCTCGTCCTAGAGGGCTACATCGGCTATGCCATGGTGACGTTCGCGGTGGCGCTTTCGGCCCTGATCAACCTGTTCTGACCGGATCGACCAGCGACCGCTGGCGCCGTCATCGACGGGGCTCCGGCCCAGCGCCTCTTCGGCCGCTGTCACCCACCCGGCTCCGGCCCAGCGACCCGCTGGGCCTCTCACTGACCGGGCTCCGGTCCAGCTCCTCCCCGGGCCGGACGCGATCCTCGGGCTCGAGGTGGATCAGCACGTCGGAGCCTCGCAGGCGTCCGGCGATCGTGTCCTGCAGCTCGTGGGCCGTCCGGTGGGCGCTCTCCAGCGACGTGCCCCGCTCGAACTGCACGTGCAGGTCCACGTACCGCCGGGCGCCCGCTCGCCGCGTGCGCAGCTCGTGGTAGCCCACCACCCCGCGATCCCCGAACTCCTCGATCGCGGACCGGATGGCCGCCACCTCGTCCTGCGGCAGCGCCTCGTCCACCAGGATTCGAGAGGAGCGGGTCAGCAGGCGCAAACCGGTGACCACGATCGTGGCCGCCACCGCGAGGGCCACGGCGGGATCGAGCCACTGGGCTCCGGTGAACTTGACCAGGGCTAGCGCGACCAGCACGCCGGCCGAGGTCATCGCGTCCGTGCGCAGGTGCGCCGCATCGCCTTCCAGCGCGGCCGACTCGGTCTGGCGGGCGTTGCGTGAGATGACCATCGACACAGCCAGGTTGACCACGATGGCGAACGCCACCACGCCGATTCCCAGGCCCAACCGCTGTACGTGGCCGTGCCCCAGCAGCCGGCGAATCGCCTCGAAGGAGATCACGGCCGATCCGACCAGGATGAGGATTCCCTCGATCGCCGCGCCCAGGTTCTCCAGCTTCTCGTGTCCGTAACGGTGGGACTCATCGGCTGGCTCGCCCGCCTTGCGGACTGAGAAGAAGGCCACGATCGAGGCCACCAGGTCGATGCTGGAATGGACCGCCTCGGTCAGGATGGCCACCGAGCCGGTGAGGGTGCCGGCCACCACCTTGATCAAGATCAGCGCTGAGTTGGAGGCCACCGAGAGGCTGGCCGCCCGGAGCTTTGACCGCGCGACCGGGGGGCCGTTTGGCGGCGCCTGGCCGGCCGCGGCTCCGCCTGATCCGGGACCGGCCGTGCTCATGCCTCCAGCCAGCCCAGCAGAGCCCGGGCCGCATCCCCGCGGTGGCTGAGCGCATCCTTCTCCTGCTCGCTCAGCTGCGCCATCGTCCGCCCGTCGCCGCCTTCCTCCGGGATGAATACGGGGTCGTAGCCGAATCCGCCGGTACCGCGAGGGCTCACCGCTCGCACGCCCGGGCAATACCCGCAGAACACGCGCTCCTCCCCGGCCACTGGATCCACGTACGCCAGCGCGCACACATACCGCAGAGGGCTTCCGGCCGGGACCTCATGCAGCAGCTTGGTCAGGTTCTCCTCGTCGGTGGCCTCCGGTCCGGTGTAACGAGCGGACCTGACCCCGGGCGCCCCGCCCAGCGCCACCGCTTCGATGCCCGAGTCATCGGCGATCGAGGCAGACCCCGTGGCCGCGGCGGCCGCCCGGGCCTTGGGGAACGCGTTTTCTGAGAAGGTCGAGCCGAGCTCGGGAGGCAGCTCGATCCCCGGCGGGAGGGGCAGCACTTCGATGCCGGCGGGTCCGAGCAGCCGGCTCATCTCCCTGATCTTGTGCGGGTTGCGGGTCCCGAGGACGAGCGAGGAGATCCCCGACGGGCTCATCGTCCCGTGGATGCCACCGCCTGGTCCTGGAGCGCCCGCAGGCTGTCGATACCCGCCGAAGCCAGGCCCAGCAACTCGTCCAGATGGGCCCGGGAGAGGGGCGTGCGCTCTGCCGTGGCCTGTACCTCAACGAGCCCTCCGTCGCCCGTCATAACCACGTTGGCATCCACCTCGGCCACTGAGTCCTCGGAATAGTCCAGGTCGAGCAGCGCCCGCCCATCCACCATGCCGCACGACACCGCCGCCACGGTCCCGGTGAGCGGTGGCCGTTGCAGCGCGCCCTCAGCCAGGAGGCGGTCACAGGCCAGGCGCAGCGCCACCAGACCGCCGGTGATCGACGCGCACCGGGTGCCGCCATCCGCCTGCAGGACGTCGCAGTCCACGTAGATCGACCGCTCTCCCAGCGCGGTGAAGTCGACCACCACCCGCAGGGCCCGTCCGATCAGCCGCTGGATCTCCACCGTGCGCCCGTCAGGGCGCCCCCTGCTCACGTCCCGCTGCTTGCGCTCACCGGTGGAGGCGGGCAGCATCCCGTACTCGGCCGTCACCCAGCCCCGTCCCGACCCGGCCAGCCACCGGGGGATCGAGGGCTGGACGGAGGCCGTGCAGATCACCCGAGTCTCCCCCATGCTGATCAGAGCCGATCCGGTGGCTGTGCGCACGAACCCGGGCTCGATGGTCGTCGGTCGAAGCTCATGGGCAGCGCGGTCATAGCTGCGCGACTCCTCGGGCCCGGGTGAGTCAGGACTCGGGGTGGCCAGGTCGGGGGCGTCCGGGCTCACGCTGCCAGCCTCTCGTGAAAACGCACCTCGCACACGTCGCCCAGGGGCATCTGCAGAAAGCGCGTGCCCAACTCCCTGAAGGCGCGCGGATCCCCGGTGCACTGAAACCGGTAGGTGCCCTCCACCGCCTGCAGGTTGAGGAGGTGGCGCGAGGCCAGCGCCCGCTCGACGCTGCGGGCCACACCCGTGCCCGAGGAGACGAGCGTCACCGAGCGGCCGAGCATCCGTTGCAGTAGCGGCGCGACCAGTGGGTAGTGGGTGCAGCCCAGAATCACGGTGTCGATCTCAGCTGCGCGCAGCGGCGTGCAGTAATTCCGCACCGTCTGGACCACCTCCTCATCAAAGGGGAAGCCGGACTGGATGATCGGCGCCAGGTCGGGGCAGGCCACCGATTCCAGGTGGACGTGAGGGTCGGCGGCGGCGACCGCGCGTTCGTAGGCGCCGCTGTGGACCGTGGCGGGGGTGGCGAGCAATCCAATCCTCCCCGTGCGGCTGCCCGCCACCGCCAGCTGAGTGGCGGCGCTGACCACCCCGATGACTTCCACGTCCGACCTGCTGGCCGCGAGGTGATCCTGCACGGCCTCGAGTGCTCCGGCGCTTACGGCGTTGCACGCCGCCACCAGAAGCTTGGCCCCCTGCGCCACCAGATGGTCCGCGATCTGGATGGCGAATGCCCTCAGCTCACCGACCGAGCGTCCGCCGTAGGGGAAGCGCGCCGTGTCTCCCAGATATAAATAATCCTCGCTGGGCAGTGAGACCAGTAGTTCGTGCAGGACGGTGAGGCCGCCCACGCCCGAATCGAACACGCCCACGGGAGCTTGCGCCACGGGAGGTGCGTGGGGGCTCTTCGGAGGCACATTTCCAGCTCGGGACATGGCGAGATGGTGCCAGAGGCTGCCCCCGGTGGGAATGATCTACAAGCTTGACCGGAAACGACCCAATCCTCCCCGGGAGCGGAACCCGTTGGGCTGTTGACCGCTCCCAGTGCGGTAAACGGCCCAAGCCACGTCTCGGATGCGCACGATTGGGCTATTTCCGGCTGCTCTCCGGACGCCCGCTAGACGCGTCCCGGCCGCGTTGCGCCCTACACCGCCAGCTCTGGCCACCATTCCCTCAGACGCCGGCGAACCTGGACCGTTTCGGCGAGCGCCGGTTGTGCGCGGGCGTGCCGGCCATCGGGCAGGTCGCTCAGCGCCTCCATCGTGGCCGCCACCGAACGACCCAGGGCACCGAGCGCGTAGCCGCCCTCGAGCACACATCCCATCGGCACGTTGAGCTCCTCGCAGGTTGTGCGCATCGAGGCGGCCATCGAGGCGAACCCCTGCTCGCTCACCTGGCAGTTGCCCAGCGGATCCTCCCGATGTGCGTCGAAGCCCGCCGACACGAGGACAAGCTGCGGTTCAAATGCCTTGGCCAGCGGCACGGCCACGTCCTGGACCAGAGAACCGAACAGTGCGTCGCCACTTCCCGGCGGCACCGGAAGGTTGACCGTAAACCCGTTTCCCGGGCCCGAGCCGACGTCCTCGGCGGGACCGGTTCCGGGATACAGCGGCGATTGATGGATCGACACGAACAACACCCGGGAGCTTCGGTGGAAGATGTCGTTTGTGCCGTTGCCGTGGTGTACGTCCCAGTCCAGGATCATCACCCGCTCCAGGCCTCGCTGATCGAGCGCGAACGTGGCCGCCACGGCCACGTTGTTGAACAGGCAGAAGCCCATGGCACGATCGCTGGTGGCGTGATGCCCAGGTGGCCGGTGCGCGCTGAAACCCCACTGCGCCCCGCCGTCGAGCAGCAGCTCGACCATGCGCACCGCTCCGCCGGCGGCGTGCAAGGCGGCGTCGAACGACCCTGAGCTGATCACCGTGTCCCAGTCGAGTGGCCCCCCACCCCGGGCAGCCAGCTCCTCGATTGAGGCCACGTAGCTCTCAGGATGGACCGCCGTCAGGAGCCCTCGGTCGACCGCAGGCGAGGACATGCGCTCGAATCCCAGCCAGTCCCGCGGCGCCAGCTCCTCCTCGATGGCACTGATCCGGGCTGGCTGCTCGGGGTGCGCTCCGGTTTCATGTAGGTAGGACGAAGGATGCTCCAGGAACACACTCCCCATCGCGAGTACCGTACCGGGCTTGAATCCGGGCAATGCCAACGGCCTTGAACCGAGCTGACACTCAGGTTGCCGTGGTCGGCGCCGGCGCGGCCGGCCTGTACACCGCCATCCGCGCGGCCCGGGAAGGAGTCGGCGTGACGCTGATCTCGGCCACTGCCCTGGCCGGGTCTTCGACGTACTGGGCGCAGGGGGGACTGGCGGCCGCACTAGCGCCCGACGACACACCGGAGCGCCATCTTCAGGACACGATCAGGGCCGGCCGCGGCGCGGTGCGGCAATCAGCGGCGCGCGTGCTGTGCCAGGAGGCCCCGCGGGCCGTTCATGACCTCCAGGCGATGGGGATGGAGTTCGACCTGGATGGTGCGGGTGAGCTCGTCCTGGGCCTGGAGGGTGGTCACGCCGCGCGACGGGTGGTGCATGCCGGCGGGGCGGCCACGGGTCAGCGACTGATCGAGCACCTGAGCACGGTGGCGGCTGGCGAACCTGGGAGCGATGTGCGCGAGGGCCAGCGGGCGAGGGCGCTGCTCGGGGCCGAGGGCCGCTGCCGGGGCGTGGTCCTGGACGATGGCAGCCGGATCGAGGCGGGAGCCACGGTCCTGGCCACGGGAGGGGCGGCCGCGCTGTGGGCCAGGACGACCAACCCACCGGGCGCGGTTGGCGGCGGTCTGCTCCTGGCGGCCGGGGCAGGCGCGGCACTGGCCGACCTCGAGCTGGTCCAGTTCCATCCCACGGCGGTGGTCGCGACCGACGGGGCGGACGGCTTCCTGGTCACAGAGGCGATTCGCGGCGAGGGAGCTCGGTTGCTGGATGCGCGCGGGCAGCGGTTCGTGGATGAGCTGGCGCCACGAGACGTGGTGGCGCGGGCCATAGAGCAGCAGATGACGCTCAGCGGGCGAGCGTCCGTCAGCCTGGACATGCGCGAGGTGGATCCGAGGCTGTTTCCCAACGTGGTGGCAGCTCTGCGGCGGGTGGGGATCGACCCTGAGCGCGAGCTGGTCCCGGTCGCTCCTGCCGCGCACTACGTGATGGGAGGCATCGCCACCGACCTCGAGGCTCGGTCAACGCTGCCGGGGCTGTATGCGGTGGGAGAGTGCTCTTGCACCGGCGTGCACGGAGCCAACCGTCTGGCCTCCAACTCGCTGACCGAGTGCTTCGTGTTCGGGGCCCGGGCTGCCCGATCGGCCGCGACCGAGGTGCGGAGCGCGACTGCCGACGGGGTCGAAGCGCAGCTCGCGCCGCCTCTGGGGGGCCTGCCTATCCGGCCACCGTCCCAGGAGAGCCGCCAGGCCCTGTGGGAGCACGGCGGGCTCGAGAGGGACGCGCCGGGTCTCGGTCGGCTCACCCGCGATGAGCACCCTCTGGTACGGCTGATCGGCCTCTGCGCCATGACGCGACAGGAGAGCCGCGGGGCCCACCAGCGGCGCGACTTCCCCAACCTCGATCATCGCCTGGATGGCCAGCATGTGGTGGTGACGGGGCAAGACGCGCCCGCGTTGGTGCGCTGGGAGTGACGGAGCCGGTCAGCGCCGCGCCGCGACGTCTTCGCCACGGCGACGCGCGCCGAGCTTGCCGCCCGCGCAGGTTTGGGTTAACCCGCAGTTAATACCTAAAGCCTCATGCGCTTCATACGTGGGCGGGATACTCCGCCCCCAATCCCCGGATGTGCACCACGGCAGGGTTTGAAAGGAGTCTTAGGTCTGCATGTACAGGTTTAGCCGGGCGATCTATCGCGAGCTGGCCGACGAGATCGCGGAGGACCCCCACACCGTCGGCTCTAACACCAACCACGGGCGCGTTCTCCGCGCCTGCGAAGGGGCCGTCGAGCGTTTGGCCACCGACCGCCGCTACTTCGCCCGTCCGGCTCGGACGCTGTTCTGCGATATCCGCGCGTACTTCCCAATGTCAGCACAGGAGCGGGTGCTGCGTGTGATCGAGCTGTATCTCGAGCTGGCGGACGAGTTCCTTCGCCGGCTGCCGCAGAACGGGTACGACGCTTACGGCAATCCGCTGCAATGCCGCGCGAGCACCCGTAAGGGCACCCCGTGCCAGCGGATGCCACTGCCGCACAACGGCTACTGCCCCTCACACCAGCATCTGGCTGAGACGGAGGAGGAGGCAGGTGCTCTGGCCGATACGCCCCCGGTGAAGACGGAGTCCCAGGAAGTTCTGGCCGCGTAGGCCGCGGCAAATCGGCGTGCGCCGCCGGAGGGCGATTCCCCAGAACAGAGCGGGCGGATAACGTTTCGCCATGCTCTTGGGCGTCGACGTCGGCGGGACGTTCACCGACGCCGTCCTGGTCGCGGGGCGGCGGCTCATCACAGGCAAGGCGCCCACCACCCCAGCCGACCAGTCGGAGGGTGTGATGGCCGCGGTGCGGTCCGTGCTCAGCCGGTCCGGCCACTCCCCGGCCGAGGTGGAGCGCTTCTCCCATGGCACGACTGTGGCCACCAACGCCCTGCTCGAGGCCAAGGTGGCCAGGACGGCATTTGTGGCCACCGAAGGGTTCACCGACATCGTGGCGCTGGGGCGTCAGAATCGCCCCGAGTTGTATCGCCTGTGCGCGGCTCGGCCCGCTCCGCTGGCCCCGGATGAGCTTCGGTTCGCCGCCCCGGAGCGAACGACGCCTGAGGGGCCGCTGCGGCCGCTCACCGACCAGGCCGCGCGCGCCCTGGCGGAACAGATCGCCGCGGCCGGCGCGGAGTCGGTGGCGGTCACGCTCCTTCACTCCTACCGCCACCCTCAGCACGAGCAACTGCTGGCCCGCGCGCTCGGGGCGGAGCTCCCCGATGTACACGTCTCGCTGTCCAGTGAGGTGGTGGGGACCTTCCGGGAATTCGAGCGGGCCGCCACCACCGAGGTTGACGCGGCTCTGTCCCCGTTGCTGTCGGGCTACTTGCGCCGCCTGACCGGGCGTGCCGAGGAGCTCGGCCTACCCGAGCCCTCGGTCATGCAGTCCAACGGAGGCCTGATCGATGCGGCCGCGGCTGCTTCCCACGCCGCGTGGACCGTGCTGTCCGGGCCGGCGGGCGGCGCGGCCGGGGCCGCCTTCCTGGCTCGGGCCCTGGGCGCGGACCGAGCCCTCTGCCTGGATATGGGGGGCACGTCGTGTGATGTGTGCGTGGTCGACGACGGAGGGGTCAGGGAGGAAAGCTCCGGAGAGATCGGAGGCAGGCCGCTGAACCTGCCCATGCTGGCCGTGCACACGGTGGGAGCGGGAGGTGGGTCGATCGGATGGCGAGACCCGGGGGGCGCGCTCCGGGTGGGACCAGACTCGGCTGGGGCCGAGCCCGGTCCGGCCAGCTACGGGCGGGGGGGCACCGAGCCCACGGTGACCGACGCCAACCTCGTGCTCGGGTACCTGTCCTCGGGCTCACCGCTGGCCGGCGGGGTGACGCTCGACCTCGACGCGGCGGAGCGCGCCGTGAGCGCCCTCGGCCGGTCCCTTGGACTGAGCACGCAGGAGGCTGCCGAGGGGATCCTCCGCGTGGCCGTGGCCGAGATGGTCCGGGCGCTTCGTGTGGTCACCGTCCAGCGCGGGGTGGATCCCCGCCGCTATGCCCTGCTCGCCTTCGGGGGAGCTGGACCGCTGCACGCCGCAGCGATCGCTGATGAGCTCGGTATCTCCACCGTACTGTGCCCTCGGGCATCGGGGGTGCTGGCGGCGCTCGGACTGGTCGTCTCTCAGCGCCGCCGGGATCTCCAGCGCAGCGTGTTCCTGTCCGGTGAGAATCTCACCTCAGAGACAATCGAGGCCACCGTGGGCGAGTTGGCCGATTCCGCTCGCCAGGCTCTGGGCGAGCCCCGGGCCGAGATCAAGGTGGTCCATGAGCTTCGCTACCAGGGTCAGTCGTTCGAGCTCCCGGTGGCGGTCGGCTTGCCGGCAACGCCAGACCAACTTCGGACCGCCTTCGAGACCGAGCACGAGCAGCGTTACGGGTACCGGGACCCCTCGCAGACGCTCGAGCTGGTGACGATCCGGGTCAGTGCTGTGACGCCGGGAAGCAACGTCGAGCTGACTGCCGAAGCTCAGGACGAGGGGGCTGAGCGGTCGAGCCGACGGGTGGTGTTCGACCGGCGCCCGGCCGAGGCGGACGTGATTCGGGGAGCCCCGCCCGCCGGCATCCGGCTGGCCGGCCCAGCGGTGGTCGAGCTGCCCGAGGCCACGGCGCTGGTACCGCCCGGTTGGGCCGCTGAGGTCGACCACACGGGCACGATCTGGCTGAGGGCTGAGCAATGAGCCGGCCTGCCATCGACCCGGTCGAGCTCCAAGTTCTGGCCGGCGCCACGCAGGCCTTGTGCGAGGAGATGGGTGCTGTCCTGATCCGGGCCGCTCATTCGGCCAACATCAAGGAGCGGCGGGATGCCTCGAGCGCACTGTTCGACCCTCAGGGGCAGATGGTCATGCAGGCCGAGCACATTCCCGTCCACCTGGGCGCCATGCCGGCGGCGGTCCAGGCGGTGCTATCACAGGAGCACGCCCCCGACCGGCTATGGATCCTGAACGACCCATACGCCGGCGGGACCCATCTCCCGGACATCACGGTGATCGCGCCGGTGTTCGCTCAGCGGGAGCTGATCGGATTCGTGGCCAACCGGGCCCACCATGCCGACGTGGGGGGCGCCACCCCCGGCTCGATGCCCGCAGACAGCCGGACACTGGATCAGGAGGGCGTGGTCATTCCACCGCGGGTGTTAGATGAGGCGACGATCGCCGAGCTGAGCCGGCAGATGCGCCGGCCCGAGCAGCGCCGGGCCGATCTGCGAGCGCAGGTGGCGGCTACGCGGGTTGGAGCCGCCCGCCTGCTCGAGCTGCACGAGCGCGTGGGCGGCGAGATGCTGGCCACGGCGTTTGCGGAGATCCTCGATTACGCCGAGCGCCGGACCCGAGCCTGTCTGGCGGCCATGCCCGACGGAACTTACCGGGCTCGAGACGTGCTCGAGGCCGCCGAGGGAGACCTAGAGCTGGAGCTGGCGGCCACGATCGGCGGGGAGCGCCTGACGCTCGACTTCAGCGGAAGCGCCGGACAGCACGAGGGCAATCTGAACTGCCCCGTCGCGGTGACCCGGTCGGCCTGCTACTTCGCCCTCCGTGTCCTGACCGACCCCGACATCCCAGCCAGTGCCGGGGCCTACCGTCCGGTGGAGGTGGTGGTCCCTGAGGGAAGCCTGCTGGCCGCCCGCCGCCGGGCCGACGGAGTCGCGCCCGCCGTGGCCGGCGGGAACGTGGAGACCTCCTCTCGAGTGGCCGATCTGGTGCTGGCCGCGTTCGGCCGGGCGCTCGGCCAGGGGACGATGAACAACCTGACGTTGGGCAACGAGCACGTCGTTTACTACGAGACGATCGCCGGAGGACAGGGGGCGTGCGCCGACGCCCCCGGCCCGAGCGCCGTGCACGTGGCCATGAGCAACACCCTGAACACCCCGATTGAGGCGCTGGAGCTGGAGTTCCCATTGCGCATGATCCAGTACGCGCTGCGTCGCGGGTCTGGTGGCTCGGGAGCATTCAGAGGAGGTGACGGCGTGATCCGCGAGCTGGAGATTCTCCTGCCGCTGCGCTACTCGCTCATCACCGAGCGCCGGCGCCATGCGCCCGCCGGCGCCCACGGCGGAGGCTCGGGCCAGCCCGGACGCAACCTGCTCGACAGGCGAGAGCTCCCGGCCAAGAGCACCGGCGAGCTCGAGCCGGGAGCGCGGCTCCGCATCGAGACGCCAGGCGGCGGCGGGTATGGTTCCCGGTGATGCGCGTCGCCTTCCTGGGCCTGGGAATCATGGGCTCGCGGATGGCCGGCAACCTGTCCGGGGCGGGGTTCGAGCTGACCGTCTGGAACCGTACCGCGCCGACCGCCAGGGCATTCGTCGAGCGGCACGAGGGAGTGGCGCTGGCCTCCACGCCGGCCGAGGCAGCCCGGTCCAGCGAGATCGTGGTGACGATGGTGGTGGACGGCCCGCAGGTCGAGCAGGTCCTCTTGGGCGAGCATGGCGCGGCTACCGCCGCCGAGCCGGGCACCGTGTGCGTGGACTGCTCGACGATCGGGCCGTCGGCCACCCGGGCCATCGCCCAGGCGCTGGCGGAACGCGGGCTGGAGATGGTGGATGCGCCGGTCACGGGCTCCGCTCCGCGAGCCGAGGACGGGACCCTGACCATCATGGCTGGGGGTACGCCGGAGGCCTTCGCGCGGGCTGAGCTTGTGCTCCAGGCCATGGGCGGCTTGATCGTGCACGCCGGACCGCTGGGTCACGGCCAGATGGTCAAGCTCATCAACAACGCCGTGGCGGCCACGAATGCCGCCGTGGTGGGCGAGGCACTGCTCGTGGCCGCCCGGGCCGGGGTGGACCTCGACGCCCTGAGCCAGGTTATGGCCGCCGGGTCCGGGGGCTCGGCGATGCTGGACCTCAAGGCCGGGCCGATGCGCCGACACGACTTCACGCCCCTGTTCAAGCTCGAGCACATGCTCAAGGACGTCCGGTTGTGCCTGGAGGAGGGGCAGGAGGCGGGAGCACCGTTCTCTTTCGCCGCGCTGACCCGCGAGATCCTCAGTGCGGGGGTGGGCCGCGGCCGGGGCCAGCAGGACTTCGCCGCGCTGATCGAGGTTCTGGAGGGGGCCGCGGGCGTCAGGCTGGACGGGCGCTAGGCATCGCGGCATCGGGCGCGACCTTCCTGACAGTCACAAACCGCTCGGGACCGCCGGAGCTTTGTGCGTTTGGTGGTGCCGGAGAAAAAGTCTGGCTATAGCGAGATAAATTCACAGAACGGGGCCTGGGGCGCGCGGCGCCGCCAGGCCAAGGGTCTCGAAAACCCCGGTTTAGCAGCAACATTTGGGGTTTTTGTGATCCTCGCGTAGAATCCCCCGTCCTGTCGCTGCTGGTGCAGCGTGGTTCGCGGGAGGACCAGCGCCTGCGGTGCGTGTCTGCAGTTGCTCTGTAAATCCATCGTCTTACACACTCCGATACATGCCGATTGCCTTCAAAGAATGGGCCGTGACCGTACGGGCGCTCGCCGAGGGCGAGCAGCTCCTCACCCTCCGAAAGGGCGGGATCCACGAGCCCGAGAAACACTTCAAGCTCGACCACGAACGGTTCTTCCTGTATCCGACCTTCGACCACCAGTGTCCTGAGCTGGTCCGCCAGTCTCACCGCCCCGAGCTGATCAGGGCGCTGGAAGAAGGGGTCTGGGGTGAGGACGAGCCCTCTCCGGACGCGCTTTATCGCGGGCTGGAGATTCCGCAGCCTGACCGGGTCCGGATCCGGGCCTGGGCCGAGGTAGCGGCCCACTACACAATCACCGATCGCCGGGCGGTCGATGCCCTGACGCCGTTCCACGTCTGGACTACCGACTACGCGGAGAAGCGGCTGGCTTGGAAGCGCCGCCACCCGCTGCACGTGATCCTGCTCAGGACCTACCGGATTCCCCGACCGGTGACGGTGAAGGTCCGCGACGAGTACGGCGGCTGCCGGTCCTGGCTGGAACTGACGCGCGAGCTCCCGTTCGAGGGCACACCCGTGCTGTCCGACGAGGAGTTCGAGCGCGCCTCCGAGGAGATCGCCGAGATCGCCTCGGACCGCCAGCCGGTGACCTCGGACCGCCAGCCGGTGATGGTGTAAGCAGCGTCGGCGCGCCAACCATGCTGGTGCGTCTCCTCAGCGCACTAGCAGGCTGATCAGCCAGACCACCAGCGCCCCCAGGCCTAGCGCCACCAGGAGCCAGGCCAGGAGGCGCAGCGGTACAACCGGATAGCGCTCCTGCGTAGGCTCGTCGATCAGCTCGGCCTGCAGCAACACCTCGCGGGCCGCCAGCTCGCAGGTCCGCGGGACGAGCACGTCGCGCGGCCCGGCGGCCAGGAAATCTGGGACATCGAACCCGGCGGTCCGGCGCAGAGCGCTCGGGATCCCTTCCTCCCTCAGGAGCGCCTGGATGAACTCAGCCTCGGCTTGGTTGCGGGCCATCGCCACCTTTACCGGGTCGGCGGACCCGTTAGGTGACAATCAGCTCAGCCTCTGCCACCTCACCATCGCGGATCGTGTACGCGCGAACGTTCGGATCAGTCCCGGCCAGGCCCACGATCACATACAGCGAATCCGGATAGAAGGCCAGACTGATGTCGGTTTGCGATGGATAGGGATCCGTGCGAGTGTGCGAGTGGTATATGGCTCCCAGCTCGAGCCCCGCGTCCTCGATCTGGTTGTAGATCCGGATCTGCTCGGCGCCATCGATCTCATAGCGCAGCGGACTCGCCGCGGCGTTGGTGGCCCGGTGCAGGCTGACCGCGTCGCCGTTGCGTGAGCCGATCATCCCGCAGCACTCGTTGGGCGCTTCCGCCCGCGCGTGCTCGATCATCTGCGCGTAGAGGTCGGAGCCAATTCGCATCGGTGGAGGTCGAGGCTACCAGCCGCCTGGCCCACTCCCTCGGCCATGCCGCGCAGACGCCGAGGGTCAGCCGGTGGACAGGTCGCCTACGCCTCTGACGAAGGGGCTGGGAACCACCTGAGGCATGTCGCCCTTGTTGAGAACGTTGAGCAGCAGCGACCAGTGCTGGGCCTCGCTGGCCATGATCTGCGCCGCGGTAAGGACCAGATCAGGGGAGTGGAGCTCACCGATAGCGTTGAAGTAGTTCGCCTCGCTCAGGGACTCGACCTTGGTTAGCACCTGAACGGCGTCCCGAGGGGTGGGCGCATCCCGCAACAGTGTGACCACGTCGGACATGGCAGACGAGCCGGGGGGCCGGGCCGCTGGCGACAGCCCGCTCGCCAGATCGAATATGTGGCGTTTGAGCGCCGCTCTGTGCTCGGCCTCATGTCCCAGCACCAACTCGAGAACCCCCCGCGTCGAGGAGTCAAGCGACCAGGACCGGAGCACGCGGCGGTAGGCGTATTCCAGCACCTGCTCGATGCCCAGCAAACCCTCGAGCACCCGGAGCTCCTGCTCGGGTGTCGCCGCGTCGCCGGTCGCGCTCGAAGCTGCCTCGACCTGCTGCGGCAGGCTGGCCGCCCACGCGCCGGCCACGCCGAGACCACCAGCCACCGCCATCTCTCGACGCGTCAATCGGGGCTTCACGCCGGGCTCCTATTCCTGTCCCGTGACGAGGGCGGACGGCGCGGGTGACATGCCCAGCTCCATCCGCAGCACCAAGATCTGCTGGGCCTCGTTAGCCAGGATGGCCGCGACTGCCCCCCTCAAGCGCCCGGGCGAGAGTCTGGTCACTGCGTGCAGATATGCGGCGAGTTGAGCGCGCTCCATCTCGTGCAGGAAGCGCACGATCTCCTCCTTGCTCTGGGGATGCCCGAGGTCGTAGCTGGCCTCGGGCTTGACGGGCGTGCCTCCGGCCTGGGTGACGATCCCCTCAAGCTCGCCCGCGTGGGACACCTCCAGGCCCAGGAAGTCCCGCGCGCTGGCGATGGTCAAGGGGACACGGAGGATCAGGGGCTGATTGGGGTTCGGAGGCGGCGGCGGCCCGGGAGTCGGCTTGGGAACGT
Source organism: Solirubrobacteraceae bacterium (assembly GCA_051986255.1). Taxonomy (GTDB): domain Bacteria; phylum Actinomycetota; class Thermoleophilia; order Solirubrobacterales; family Solirubrobacteraceae; genus Palsa-465. The sequence goes on from JBPYDM010000050.1 coordinate 14,742, forward strand.
TGGCCGGTTGGGGGAGCACCGGAACGAGTGCCGTATAGGCGGCAATCGCCATGTACTCGCTGGCCAGCAGCCCGTTCAAAATGTCCACATCCTGCCGCGAACCGGGCGTGGTCTTTCTCAGCGGGATATGCGACGGCGGGAGAGTCTTGTCGCTACAGCCGGCCACCAGGGCGGCGGCTCCCACGAGCGCGCCCCCGCCCCTGGCGAGCAGCTGGCGCCGGGAGCGCATGCTCGCCTGCTGGTCGCCGGTCCGGGCGGCGGCGTCGCCCGCCGACGGGCGATTGGGGTTGGGCTGGCTCACCACCAGACGGTGGCGTCCAGGTTCTCGATCTCCTCGATGGGACGCGTGTATATCCCAGAAGATAGGTACTTCCAGCCGTCGTCGGCGACGATGAAGACGACGTTGCCCTCGTCGAGCTCCCCGGCGATACGCACGGCCACGCGGGCGATCGCTCCGGAGGACACTCCCGCGAACAGCCCCTCGTCGTCCAGCAGCTTGCGGGTGAAGGCAATGGCGTCAGCGTTGGTCACGAAGATCTTGCGGTCCAGCAACGAGAGGTCGATGATGGGGGGAATGAAGCCGTCGTCAAGCGAGCGCAGGCCCTGCACGGGCTCGCCCTGCATTGGCTCGGCGGCCACGATCTTCACGTGATCGCCGAGCTCTTCCTTCAGCCGCCGGCCGTTACCCATCAGCGTGCCTCCGGTGCCCAGCCCGGCCACGAACGCGGCCACGTCGTCGAGCTCCTCGAGGATCTCGAGCGCTGTTCCGTCGTAGTGAGCCAGAGGGTTGGCCTGGTTGCCGTACTGGTAGGGCATGTAGTACGAGGCGTCGCGCCCGGCCATGTCCAAGGCCATCTCCACCGCCCCGTTGGACCCGAAAGCAGCCTCCGAGTACACGATCTCGGCCCCGTACATGCGTAGCAGCCCGGTGCGCTCTGGGGTCACGTTCTCCGGCATCACGACTTTCAGCGGGTAGCCCTTGCGCGAGCAGATCATGGCCAGCGAGATGCCGGTATTGCCCGACGTGGGCTCGAGGATCGTCTGGCCGGGGCGGATCAGCCCCTTCTCCTCGGCGTCCTCGATCATGGCCCGGGCCACCCGGTCCTTGACCGATCCGGTGGGGTTGCGGGATTCCAGCTTGGCCCAGATCCGCACGCCCGCCTTGGGGCTCAGGCGCTTGAGCTCGATCAGCGGGGTGTGGCCGATCGACTGGACGATGTCGCCGTACCGCCCGCCGCAGGGCTTGTTCTGGAGCCGCTCCGTCGCCATGCTTTACGAAGTGTAGCTAGGGGGTTGAGCCGGGGGCACGGGGGAGGTGCCCTAAGAGCGCCTAGAGGATCCCGCCGGCCATGGCAGGCAGGATTACCAGCGTGTCACCTTCGCCGACCGAGGTGTCGAGGCCATCCAGGACGCGGACGTCCTCGTCGTTGAGGTACACGTTCACGTACCGGTTCAGCTGACCGTCCTCGGCGAACAGCTGCCCTCGGGTGTCCGGATGGCGCTCCGCCACCGAGCGCAGGATCTCGCCCACCGAGGAGCCGGGGGCGCTCAGCTCCTTCTCCCCGCCCACCGACGGCCGCAGAACGGGCGGGATGCGTACGGTTGCCATGCCTGAATCCTTACCAGACGAGTCAGGTCTAATGCGCCCCCGCGCAGAATGCCTCGTAATCGGGGAACACACCCATCTCGTCATCGCTGATCTCGGAAGGGTCGCGTGAGCAGATGGGGCAGTCAGGGTCGCGCCGCACCCGCACCTCGGAGAACGAGGCCGCAAGCGCGTCATACATCAAGAGCCGGCCGATCAGGG
>JBPYDM010000051.1:0-3163 GCA_051986255.1 Solirubrobacteraceae bacterium
ACCTGCTGACGCAGCCAACCCCCCGGCCTAACATCCCAGGGGATGCACGGATCCTTCGGCACGGTCCTATGGGTGGTGTGCGTGGTCGGCGTCGTGGTGGCTCTGGCCGCCCTGCTTTCCACGCACAAGACCTGGCAGGACTTTGGCAAGAACGGGCTGCTCCGTGATAGCGAGCTCAAACCGTCAAGCCCAACCACCGCCAGCGCCGAGCAGGAGCGCGAGGAGGAGATCAGGCAGATGATGGAGGCCCGGAACGCCCGGCGCCGGCGGCGTGGCGAGGAGCCGCTCGACCTGGAGCGCGAGATCGCGCGTCTGTCTCCGCCTCCCAAGCTCGACCCGGAGTTGCAGTCCGAGATCCGGGATTTGGTCAAGGCCCGAAACTACCGCCGCGTCCGGGCGGGGAAGCCCCCGCTGGATATCGAGGCCGAGGTGCAGCGGGAGGTCGAGAAGCTCCGCGGCCTGTGATGGGCGCTGCGACGCGCGCTCTGGCTTTCCAGGTAGGCTGAGTGCGATGGTCGACGGCCGCCGATTCGAGCTCGATGAGCTGCTCAACCGTCCGGGCACCTACTTCAACGCCCAGACGGAAGTGCTCGTGGTGGTGGATGACTCGCCCGAGCTGGACTCCGAGATCTTCAACATGGAGGAGTTCGAGGGGGCTGACTGGGTCCTGATCTCCGACGAGGTCCCCGTGGACGAGAACCGGCGCGACGAGCTGCTCGAGAGCTTCCAGGCGAGTCAGCAGGCGGGCGAAAGGTCCGAGGAGGAGGAAGAGGAGGAGCTCGAAGAGCTCGAGCCGGACGAGCTCGAGGAGTAAGGGGCCGCTAGCCGCCGCCGTTGAGCAGCGGCGCGCACTTCTGCATCTTGGTCACGTTCCCGTTCGCCTTCTGGATGCAGCTGCTGTAGGCCTGGTAGTTGGCGCCGGTGGTGCCGGTGGTAGAGCCGCCCAGGCCACTTGATCCGCTGGCCGCGCCACCGCTGATGGCGTTTTCGATGCTGGAGCGGATGGCCGTCACAAAGTCCGCAAGCTTGGCCTGGAACTGGCTGTAGGGCTTGAGCGAGGTGGGGGCGGTGATCGTTTGCGGCTGATTCAGGGCGCCGTAATCCATGCTCAGGCCGATCCCGGCCGACTTCAGCCCGCCCAGGAGGGTGGAGATCTGGCCGGTGACCGGGAAGATCAGATTGATCCGAAGCCGGCGGATCGTCTTATCGGCGTTGCCGGTCCACACGTCGAAGGTGGGATGCTGGATCTCCGCAGCGATCCGGTTGATAGTGCTCTGCGACAAGCCGTGCGGGAAGCTCGTGCTGCCCGAGACCCCCAGGGAGGAGGCTTTCTGGAGGAAGGTGCTGAAGTCGGTCAGCAGCGCGGACACGTTGATCCCGGCGTGGATGTGGGTGGTGTTAGTCCCGCCCACGTTCTCCGTACCCACCACCGACGGATTGGTCAACCAGTGCAGCGGCTCGATTCCCAGCTTGCCCAGGATGCCCTTACTCCCACCCGATCCCGGAGACGCCGCGAGCTGAGAGAAGCTCGACTCAAGCCTCTGGAAGTCGGCTGAAGGCAACTGATAGCTGGACCCCTGGAAGCTCACGTACCCGGTCGTCCCGGTGGAGATGATTCCGATTGCGGTTGCGCTGCTGGCCGCCCCGAGGGAGACCGTGAAATCGGACTTAGGCAGCTTGCCCGGGCCGAGGCTCTGGAAGGGACCACCGAAGGCGATCGAGATGGGGCTCTTCAAGGTGCGCGAGCCCGAGGGCGTGAGCGTCAGGGCGACGTTGAGGGTGCCGCTGTTCACTTTGTGGGTGCCACTGAACGTCTGGCGCAGCAGCTTCCCGGCGTTTCCCGAGCTGCTGTCGCCGCATCCGGCCGCCAGGAGGCAGGCCGCTACAACCAGCAGAAGCGTCCCCAGGCGCACCGTCCTTATACGGCTAAACATCGGCAGGCAGCGAATGTAGCATCGCCCAAACGCCGGAGAGCCATAGACTCGTACGCTGATGCGGGCCCGTACGATCCTGTACACGGGGAAGGGTGGTGTGGGAAAAACATCGGTGGCCGCCGGTACGGCGCGAGCCTGCGCGGGCGCGGGTCGTACCACCCTTCTGATCTCGACCGACCCGGCCCACAGCCTGGCCGACTCCCTCGAGCTCCCGGTGGGGGGCGAGCCCGTGGCGGCGGGGGAAAACCTCTGGGCGCAGCAGGTCAACACCCAGGAGGAGATGGAGCGTCACTGGGCAGGAGTGCAGGAGTGGCTCAGTGAGCTTCTGCTGGAACGGGGGGTCGACCGCATTTCGGCCGAGGAGCTGACCGTCCCGCCCGGCATGGACGAGCTGTTCTCCCTCCTGAGGCTCCAGCAGGCCCACGAGGCCGGCGACTGGGAGGTGATCGTCGTGGACTGCGCCCCAACTGGGGAGACACTGCGGCTGCTGTCCTTCCCCGACGTCGCCCGGTGGTGGATCGAGAAGGTCTTCCCCGTGGAGGGACAACTTCTGGCTGCGGCCGCGCCCTGGGCCCGATCCCTGCTGGACATCCCCCTGCCCACGCAGGCCGTGTTCGCCGACATCCGGCGCCTGTCAGAGAACCTGATCGGGATGAACGAGATCCTCCGCGACCGTACTCACTCCAGCGTCCGGCTGGTGATGAACCCGGAAAAGATGGTCATCGGCGAGGCCATGCGCACGTTCACCTACCTGAACCTCTACGGCTACCTGACCGACGCGGTGATCGTGAACCGCATCTTCCCCGCCCAGGTGGGCGACTACTTCGACGGCTGGCGTCGCCTCTAGGAGGAGCACCTGGAGGTCGTGCAATCAGCCTTCGCCCCCCTGCCGGTGCTGTGCGCACCCTATTTCGACCAGGAGGTGGTGGGGGCGGAGATGCTCGACCGACTGGGCGGGGAGCTGTTCGGTTCGGCCGGCCTCGACCCAGGCGCGATCCTCCATGACGAGGTCACCCAGACCCTCGAGGTGTCAGAGGGCGAGGCCAGCCTGCGGCTGTCGCTGCCGCTGGCCCGCAAGGGCGAGATCAGCCTGAAGAAGATCGGGCAGGAGCTGATCGTCCGGGTTGACGGCCACAAGCGGATGGTCATGCTGCCGCCGGCGCTGGCCACGTTCGAGCCTCGCGGAGCGAAGTTCGAGGACGGGGTGCTCGAGGTGAGCTTCCAGGGAT
>JBPYDM010000052.1:0-2236 GCA_051986255.1 Solirubrobacteraceae bacterium
GAGACCTCCGCGTGGCGCCGCCCGCTTCCGAGCCAATCGCTCCCGCGCCGCACAGCTTTAGGAAGATCCCCGCCCAAGTCGATCTATTAAGGAAGACCATCCGCTTGCATGTGTCCCGACAGCCGCGCCCAAGGTCCTGGCTGCCCAAACGGGTGAGCGCGCTCAAAAAGCCCCCATATCGGGGGAAAATCGACCACGCTCCCGAACGGAAAGCGTCGCACCCGGCCTTCCTGTCCCGTCGGCTTCCCGCCCTGGCGGCGTTGGGGGCTGCTCTGATCGGCCTGGTCAACATCGCCTCGGCCCTAACTCCCAATATCCGCTGGCGGGGGCACCTGCTGATGGCCCTCGAGCCCGTGCAGGCCATGCGTCCGTTCCACGCCCTGTGCCTCCCCGCCGGGGCGGCGCTGCTCCTGGTGGCACCGTATCTGAGAAACCGCCGCCGGCGAGCCTGGGAGGCAGCCGTGCTGCTGATGCTCGCCCTGGGCGCATTCGACCTGCTCAAGGGGCTGGACTTCGAGGAGACGGCCATCACCTGGGGGGCCGCCGCGGTTCTCCTCGTGGGCCACGCGGGATTCCCGGTCCGCCACGACCCGATCACGCTGCGCTCGGCCGTCTGGCGGGTCCCGGTGCTGGGCCTGGTCGGGCTGGTCGCGGCCGCCCTGGCCACCTGGGCCTCCGAGGGCCATCACTCGGTGGCCTCGGTGCTGCGCGAGACCGGCGACCTCCTGCGCTGGCAGCGCGGGCCGCTTCGCTTCCACTACCACTCGGCCCTGCATCACCACTTCGCGTGGATTCCCCTGTCGGTGCACCTGATCGAGCTGGCCACGCTGCTGAGCATCGCCTATGTGGTGTTCCGGCCGCTGGCGTCACCCCGTGCGCTCCCTGGGCCGGCGGCTCGCAGGCGGGCCGCCGAGCTGGTGCGGGCCCACGGCGTCGACACGCTCTCGTTCTTCAAGCTGCGCTCCGATGAGCACTATTTCTTCTCGGCCGAGGGCCGCGCCTTCGTGGGCTACCGGATCGAGAACGGGGTCCTGCTCCTGGCCGGTGACCCCGTCGGCCCGGACGATGCACTCGTCCCGCTCCTGCACGAGCTCAGGGGGTTTGCCCGGATCAGGGGGCTGCGGTTGGGCGCGGTGGGCGCCAGCGAACGGCTGCGGCCGGTGTACGAAGAGCTGGGACTGCACACCCTGTATCTGGGCGATGAGGCGGTCATCGAGCTGGATCGGTTCTCGCTCGAGGGACGTCCGATCCGGAAGGTTCGCCAGTCGGTGACCCGTCTGCGCAAGGCCGGCTACAGCGCCGAGCTCAAGCCCGTCAGCGCGCTCGATCTCCAGACCGCCCGGGAGGTCGAGGTCGTGCTCGAGCGGGGGCGCCAGGGAGCGCCCGAGCGGGGCTTCTCGATGGCCATGGATTCCGTGCGCGGCCACCACGGTGAGGAGACGCTGGTGGTGCTGGCTCGCGATTCGGGCGAGCACATCCGAGGTGTCCTCCACTTCGTGCCCTGCTACGGCCGCCCGGCCGTGTCCCTGTCCTTCATGCGGCGCGACCCCGATACGCCCAACGGCCTGACGGAGTTCATGGTGGCCCGCGCCACCGAGCTGCTCCGGGAGCGCGGGATCCAGGAGGACTCACTCAACTTCGCCACGTTTGCCCGCTGGATGCACAGCCCGGCGCGGCGGTTCGAGCGGGTGTTGGGCCGCCTGGTGTCGCTGGCCAACCCGTTTTTCCAGATCGAGAGCCTGTACCGATTCAACGCCAAGTTCTTCCCCCGCTGGGAGCCCCGGTATCTGGTCTATGAGGGCGCCTTCGGACTGCCTCGGGCCGGCCTGGCCGTGATGTGGGCTGAGCGCCAGCTGCCCAAGCCCAGCCTGCGCATTCCGGACTGGGCGCTCAGGCGAGCCCGCGCTCCCAGGGCCAGTGGGCGGGCCGCGCCAGCAGGTTAATAATCGGCTAGAGTTCTCACGGCGGGCTCGCAGCACACCCGCTTCGCCTGGCCGGTTACGGGCTTCTTACCGGCCTTTATACCGCCCCCAGCTTGCCTTGCGCACCCCGTCTTCACCCCATGAACACTGGTCCCCGCCCGCCCCATTTCGGAAAGGGGGGCCCGCGACGCAGCGGCGGCAGTACGGCGAGTGGACGGGACGTGGCCGGCGCCGGCGTCCTGATGCTCTCGGCCAACCTCTTGTGCATGGGCATCGCGGCCGGGGTGGGCGCTCTGGTCGGCGCGGTCGTTCCA
>JBPYDM010000053.1:0-8432 GCA_051986255.1 Solirubrobacteraceae bacterium
CCGAGATCGTGGCCACGCGAGCGATCTGCTCCTTGCCCGAGATCTCGACCGACTGGGACTCGATCTGCTTGACGACGTCGTCGACGGCCCTCTCGATGCCCCGCTTCAGGGCCAGTGGGTTGGCGCCCGCGGCCACGTTCCTCAGGCCCTGACGGACGATCGCCTGGGCCAGCACGGTGGCCGTGGTCGTGCCGTCGCCGGCGACGTCGTTGGTGGCGGTGGCCACCTCACGCACCAGCTGCGCACCCTGATTCTGGAATACGTCCTCGACCTCGATCTCCCGCGCAATCGTCACGCCGTCATTGGTGATGGTAGGTGCGCCGAACTTCTTGTCGAGGACCACGTAGCGGCCCTTAGGGCCGAGCGTGACCTTGACGGCGTTGGCTACCGCGTCGACGCCCTGCTCGAGCGCCTTACGGGCATCCGCCTCGTACTTGAGTTCTTTGTGTGCCATTTCTGTTCAGGTTCTCCTAGCTCTGGACCTTGGCCAGCACGTCGGACTCGCGGAGGACGAGGAGCTCCTCGCCATCCACCTTGATCTCCGTGCCGCCGTACTTGCTGTACAGGACTTCGTCGCCCTCGGCGACGTCGAGCGGCGTGCGCTTGCCGGTGTCCTCGTTCATGCGGCCATCGCCGACGGCGAGGACCTTGCCCTTCTGGGGCTTCTCCTTAGCGGTATCGGGCAGGACGATGCCACTGGCCGTGGTCTCCTCCTCCTCAATAGCCCGCACGATCAGACGATCGCCTAGGGGCTTCAGCTTCATCGATTCATACCTCCGACTGGTAACAGATATGTTTGGCACTCCAGCACCCAGAGTGCCAAGAAAAGAGAATATAGCTTGAATATGGGAGGTTTCAAGGCCTTTCTTGGCACTCACGTATCCCGAGTGCCATTGATCTGGTCCGCTGCCCGCCGCATTCGCCGACCGCGAGCGACATTTCCGGTTTGCCGTTCGCGGATCTGGAAAAGCTGACTGCAGGGCGTGAGTGGCCCGTGGGCGCTGCTCGCGACCAATTCCGGCCAACCCCCGGGAGGGGATAGTGACGACAAAGGAGGAGAGAGATGTCTCGGGTGTGCGTGACCGGCGCGACGGGTTTCCTCGGTTCCCACCTCGTGCGGTTGCTCTGTGAGCACGGGCACGACGTCCGGGCGACGTGTCGTGATCCCCGTCGACCAGGCGCGCTGACGAGCCTGCAGGCGCGGCGGGCGAAGGCGGAGATCGGCGACTACCGGGCCCTGCGCTCGGCCTTCAAAGGGGCGGACACCGTGTTTCACACGGCCGGTTACGTGGGATCGCGTCCGGTGGACCGGGCCTGGCGAATCAATGCCGAGGGTCCCCTCGTGGCCGTCGAGGCGGCGGCTGCAGCGGACTGCCGTCGGGTGGTGCTGACCTCGTCGATCTCGGCCATTGGGCTGTCCGACGACGGCCGGCCGGCCGACGAGAACACCCGCTACCCGCTGCAGTGGCTGGGTCTGACCTACCCGGATTCCAAGCACGAGGGCGAGCGGGTCGCGCGGGAGGCGGCCGAACGCCACGGCGTCGAATTGGTCGTGGTCAACCCCGGCTACGTGCTCGGCCCACCGCTGGGCCACTCGCAGGCCAGTCCGAACTCGTCCCGCATCGTGGGTAACTACCTGCGGGGTCGGCTGCCCGCAGTGATCGCCTCCGAGATGAATTTCGTGGACGTCCGAGACGTGGCCACGGGGCACCTGCTGGCGGCCGAGAAAGGGCGGCCCGGCGAGCGGTACATCCTGGGTGGCTGCAACACCAAGTGGCCCGCCCTCATCGACCGGGTGTCCCAGCTGTCGGGCGTTCACCACCCGGTGGTCGTCCTGCCACCGCAGGTCGCTCGGGTGGCTCGGGTCAGAGACGCCCTCGGACTCCCCGGGCCCCTGGCCGCCGAGGGATACGAGCTGATGGCCCAGAACTGGCGCTTCTCGTCGGCCAAGGCCGGCCACGAGCTGGGATACCGCGCCCGCTCGCTGAACCACACCCTGCGCAGCACGATCGACTGGTACCTGGAGTTGATCGAGCGCCGGGTGTTCCGAGGTGCCCACCGCTCCTCGCTGTCCACGATGGCCGCCGGGACGCGGGCGCTGGGCAGGGTGGGGCTGCTCGAGCCGCTGAAGCTCACGCAGCGCCTGGCCGGGTTGCGGGTGATAGCCGGCGTCTGAGCCTGGGGCGTGGCGCGACCCCGCACCCGCCAGCCCAGTCTGTCGTTAGTTCTGCGCCCCGCCCAACCCGTGCAGGCGGTCCCGGATCATCTCGGGTGGGTTCTCGATGATCTGGGAGAAACGGACCACGGTCACGGTGTCCTCGAGATCCACCTTACGGCCGTAGATCTGCTCCAGGAAGTGCACCATCTCATCGATGCGCCGGAACTCCGGGTTGTCGTGCTCGATGTCCCGGGGTGAGAGATCCTTGACCCGCTTGACCTCAACCTGGTCGATCACGGCGTTGAAAATCTTCTCGCGGGGAGAGTGCTGGTACCCGATCGTCACGAGCACGCAGTCGTTCTTACGGTACTTGTGGGACTTATCACCCAGGCGGATGGTGGCCGTCTTGCGGCCCCGCCGGAGCTGATCGGCGAACACCGACGAGTAGAAGTTGAGCACGCGCACCGGTCGCCAGCCTACCGTTCCTCCGGGGACCACGACAACGCGCGCCTCACCATGTCCCGCTCACCGGGGTGGGTTAAGGAGCGAGCGGCCTCCTCAAGCGGCATCCACAGGACATGGGCGATCTCGTGATCGTGGCTCAGCTCGCCCGCCCGGTAGGCGAACAGGTAGAAGGCGACCCGCTTGTACACCTCGCGCCCGCCACGCTCATAGGTGTAATCGATCTCGCCCAGAGGCCCGATCGGCTCCGCCTCCACGCCCGTCTCCTCCCGCACCTCCCGAGCCGCCGCCTGCACAGGCGTCTCGCCCGGGTCGGGGTGACCCTTGGGCAGGGCTAGCGTCTCGTTGTGCAGCGCGCTGCGGGCGGGGACGATCACCACCACCTCATCGCCCCGCACGACCACCCCGCCGGCTGAAAACTCTGTCTCCCGGTCGCTAATAGACGTATCGTTCCAAAGCAGCTCGGTCGTGCACGATCAACTTCCCTCGGCCCTGGGTAATTATTCCCGCCCGCTCGAGTACCGCCAGGAAACGGCTGGCGGATTCCCTAGAGGACCCGGCCAGCTGGGCCAGCTCGGCCTGCGTGGAGTTGATCAACACGTCCCGGTCGGGAGCACCCTCGGCCTGCGCCGCGCTCACCAACTGGCCGAGCACCGTGGCCACGCGGCTCTGGACAGTCTGGAACGACTGGCGTGTGAGCCGCTCGTTGGTCTCGCGCAGGCGGCGGCCCAGGGTGGCTATCAGCTTGACGGAGATCTCCGCATGCTGACGCAGCAGCCGGCGCATATCGGCCCCCAGAATGGCGATGGCCTCCATTTCCTCGAGCGTCTCGATGGTGGCCGAGCGCCGTTCTTCATCGAGCATGGCCAGCTCACCGAAGAAGTCGCCAGGACCGAACTGAGCCAGGGTTATCGACCGGCCGTCCTGGTGGGCTCGGATCGCTCGGGCGTGGCCACTGCGGATCACGTAGCAGGTGTCGCTGGTATCCCCCTCGCGGAAGACGACCTGTGAGGCCTGGAAGCGCCGGGGTACGGCCACCTCGGCCACGCGGTCCAACTCCTCGGGAACCAGCGTGGAGAACAGTGGCACGCGACCGAGCAGCTCAAGTATGTCCTCGCCGGAGGCGACCATCGCCCCAGGGATATCACACGGGGCTCGCCCGACCGGTTGTGTGGGCCTGGGCGCGCCCGCCCTTTACTCGCCCGCTCGCCGCGACCGGCGCTCAGATCAGGTCGAGCGCCTGGAGTCGGCGGCGATGGCGCACCCGTGCGCCGATCCACCAGAACAGCGCCACCAGCAGCCCGACCGGCAGCAGCGCGGCCAGCCCGATCAGGACCACGCCGGCGGCCACCGTGAGGACGCGGCCGGCGTCGTGGGCCGCCCGCCCCAAGGTGAACCCGCCCGAGCCCGTCCTGGCGACGGGCACCGCTCCGGCGTTGATGGTCAGGGCGACCTGGCTGTAGGCGATCTGGTGCTGCAACGAACCCAGCGTCGTCTCGTCGGATGAGATCGCCGACTCGGCGTCGTGGATCCTGGTAGTCAGGCTGTCGATCTGGCCCTGGGTGACGGCGGCGGCCAGCTGCTTGAGCAGCGAGGCGCGCAGCGCCCGCGCGTCGCCCAGACGGCGCTGGTCTGCCTGGTAGGAGTTATTTACGTCCTGGGTGGTGTCCGTCCGAGAGACCACTCGGGCGTGAGGCAGTGTGGACAGCGAAGCCATGGTCTGGGGGAGCGCCGGGCTGGGGATGCTCAACTGAAATTGGGCGTATCCGCCTGGGCCGCCCGTGGCCGTAACCGTGGATTGCTTGACGATCCCGTTTGCCTGGCCGACGGTATCGAACACCTCCTGGGCCACCTGCTCGACCCGCCCGGGGGGCGTGGACAGCGAGAGCTGAGCGCTCTGGATGATCTTGCGCCCGTTGAGGAAGGGGCGGAGGAGTTGTGGTGGAGTGGACAGCGACTGGGACGAGGCGCTGGCGACCGAGGCGGCCGCACCAGTGTTCGACGAGATGGCAACGGTGGGCGAGTGCGCACCGCGGGCGGCCCGCTTCAGCTTCTGCGCCGCGCCAGGACGGGCCAGGGTAGCCGGCACGGGAGGCGAGGCGGCTGGCTTTCCATCGTCCCCCGCGGCTACGATCACCACGGCTCCGACCAGGGCGGTGGCCAGGCCGGCCGCCGGAGCCCACAGCCAGCGCCGCCGCCATCGCCGCTTCGTCGGAGCAGCCCCTTTGGGCGCGGGCTGGAACCGGCGCTGAACCCGCTGATCGAGCCGGGCAGCAAAGCCCGCGTCCATCCGCGGACGCTCCCCGCGCAGCAGCAGCGCCAACTCGACCACCTCGGCCTGTACGGGATCAACCGCCTGACCGTCCAGCGCCGCGTCGATTCCATCCAGCGTGGCCACGACCTCAGGGTCCAACGGCCTTTCGTCACGTTGTCTCATCACAGGCCTTTCTGAGCTTCTGCATCGTCCGGTAGAGGAGCGTCCCGGCGTTTGATTCGCTGACGCCGAGCACTCGCGCCATGTCGGCGTTGGACATGCCGGCGTGGAACTTGAGGGCGATGATTTCCCGCTCACGAGCCGGAAGATGGGCGAGCGCGGCGCGCAGCGCCGTGCGCCGAAGAGCCACCTCCGGACCGTCATCGGGCTGCTCCGCGGATTCCCGATCCTCGGGGTCAGCGGCCAGCCGCGACGTCCTACTTCGCCGCCGAAGCTCGTCCAGAGCGGCGTTGCGAGCAATCCCGAACAGCCAGGCCCGCTCCTCCCCGCGCCGCCGGTCAAACGTTCTGCGTCGGAGATACGCGCGCTCGAACGCCAACGCGACCACGTCCTCCGCCGCGGCCCGGTCGTGCAGGAGCGTGGTCACGTACGCGTGCAGATCGTCACGGGCTGAGCGATACAGCGCCTCGAAGCGCTCCCAACTGGTCTCAGGAGCGGAGCTAAGCGCCGACGGCGTCTCGATCACACCGGTACTACGAAGCTCGAGGCGATTCATCACGCCCGCCGCGGGCGAAGCCGCTCAGCCGCCGCCGCCTCCGTTCACCACGTGCCCGGCTACCCGCTCGGCGGCCGTGCGAAGCCGCCGGAAGTACGCGGCCCGGCTCAGCGAGATCTCGTGGGCCGCCTGCTCGTGACCGGACGCCGGCTCGAGGTAGCCGCGGATCAGGACCTGTTTGAGCAGGCGCTCGTTCTCCGTGTCGCCGAACGCAGACTCCACGGCCTCCCAGAGGCGCCGGCGGACCGATTCCACCCGTTCCTCCGGACTGGACCCGACGGCCAACGGACTCTGGGCCAACTCGTGCGGAACCCGGAAGTTGCGTAGCGCGTCACGCACCGCCTCGGCGTCCAGAGGCGCCACCGGCGGTGTCTTCTGCGGGTCGGGCAGACCGAGTTCGGCATACACCACGGCCCGCTGGGCGGCGAACAGGCCCCCGGGCCCGTAGTCGATGCGGTGGCACTCGATCCGCCGGACCGGCAGCTCCAGATCCAGGCCCTTCAGGTGCTCGGCCCCCAGGGCCCGGGCAAAGCTGAGGGCGGCCGGGACCCGCGGATTGATCGGCATGTAGGCGAAGCGGGGATTGGCCACCCCGGAGCGGAGGATCCCGGCGATCCCCAACATGGCCTGTACCCGGCCCCCACGCTGGCGGGTGAAATCCACCGAGTCGTGCCACAGGACGGCTTCACCGAGCGCAGAATCGGCGCGTGCGTGGGCCAGCCAGGGCCCAACCAGCGGGTCATCCCAGGCGAACTCGGGCGCGGTGGCCAAGCTCATGCCGACCATGTAGCCACACAGGCGGTCATCGCGATCACGAGCCACGGCCACCCGCTCGGGAGACTCCTCGAAGAAACGCCGGGTGACCGACCACCAGTCATCGAACCCGTGCTGCTGGGCCAGCAGGGCGATCTCGAGCGAGTCTTCGGGCCGGACGTCGTCGATCCGGTAGTCGACGCTCCCCTCCCAGCCGAACCCCCACTTGATCGTCGGGCTGTTGATCAGGTGGGCCATGTCGATCATGAGCAGCGGATCGCCGCCGCGGGCGCGATGGTAGAGGTGATCGATGATCCGGCGCCGGAGCTCCCGCTCGCGTTCGGGGTCGCGCGCCCGGAAGTCGGCTCGCAGCGCCTTGCGCACCAGTTCGTGCAGGGTCAGGCCGTCTCCGAGCGGCTCGCTGAACGAGAGCCCGCGTAGGCGTTCGTAGGCCGTCTCCGCGTCGCTGTCCGGCAGCACCGCCCGCAGCAGCTCAACCGTGGTCACCCGCGCTATGGCGGCCACGCCCACCGCCGACAGCCGCATCCCGCGGAGCTCTGAGTCCACCAGCCGCCGGATCAGCGGCCGCACGATCTCCGGGCTCTCGTCGTCCACCGCCGGCGTCCACTCGGGATCCTTGGCCGCGGCTTCGGCGGCCAGCGCCAGCACGAGCGGCGACCCCTGGGCCCACTCGGCGATGGCTGTCCGGCGCCGGTCGCGCAGGCCGTAGGCGGCCAACAGCCCGACGGAATCCTCCCGTGAGAGCTTGGCCAGCGGCAACTCGGCAGCCACGCCCTCCCAGATGCCGGTCAGCCATTCGGGCTCGGGCGCGTACCGCCCGGCGATGACAATGACCGCGTTCCCGGGCAGCGATGGCAGGAGCGCCCGGCGAAGGTAGCCGTCGAGGCCGCTCATCCATTCGTAGGTGTCGATCAGGACCAGGGGCTGGGAGCTGGCCCGGGCGTCGGCCAGTGCCGCCTCAAGGGCATCGGGCGCGGGCGTGAGCTCGCGGCCCTCCGCATGAAAGGGCTCCCAGCCCTGCGCGCGAGCCCGACGCTCGAACTCGCGCAGCAAAGTGCTCTTGCCAATGCCGCCAGGGCCGTGGACGAACACGACGCAGGCCGGAGGATCGTCTGACAGGCATCTGTCTAGGTAGGCAAGCTCCGCCTCACGCCCGAAGAACCGGCCCTGGTCGCGTTCGGCCAGGCGAGTGGCCAGGGTGGAAGCGCTCGCACCCCGAGCACCGGCTGGCGGACCTGGCCCATCGTCCATGACAGAAGCAGCGTAGCCGCTCGTGCCCCCCGGAGCCAGGCGTCACACGGCCCGCGCCGGACGCCTTGGCGGGATGAGGCGCGCGAGACGCGCCGACCCCAGCGCCCTCGGGCGACACCTACCAGTTGGAGATGAGCGCGGCGGTGGGATTGTCCGGGTCGTACTTGACGCCGATCGCCTTACCCGGCGAGAGCCCCTCCATCTGGGAGGGCAGGAAGCTCTGCAGGATGGTGGTCTGGTAGGGCGGCCCGCCGGTGGGGGTGATGGTCACGCCCACCTCGACGCGCTGCCCGCCCCTGATGTCGGCCTGCCTGGTGGGGCGGAGCGCGTCGATCACGGCCCGAGCAGGCACACCGGCGATTCCCAGCTTTTTGACGAGTTGATCGTAGGCCGTCTGGCGGGACAGGTCTTCGGTGCCCGCCACGGCTCGCACCACCTTTGCTTTCCGCGGCCTGGCCCAATTCATGAGTCCCATTCGCCCGCTTCTCCTTGCCGTCGCTCGCTCAGACGTGGGCAACCTACCGCGAGCGACGGCGGAATTGCCGCCCGCGTCAGTCTCGTTCCGTATCGGAGGGCTGACGCTCCCTGGTCGAGCGGGTCCCTGAGATCTGATCGAGACCCACGTGATACTGACAACGGGCGACGGGCCATCTAGCTTGACGGCATCGCCCACCACGCGGGACCGGGGAAATGGTCCACAAATCGCAAGTGGGCATCGATCCACCTGATCGGGCGGAGGCCGCCGGGGTTCGGCGGCGTTTCACCAACACTGGAAGGAGACGACGTGGGACTCTTGG
>JBPYDM010000054.1:0-37641 GCA_051986255.1 Solirubrobacteraceae bacterium
CCTCGAACGTGTCCTCTCGGCCCTTGGGTTTGGTCGCCGCAACGACATACGACAGCACAGCCTTCGTGAGATCAACCGGTCCGAGCTTTCGGACCACGTCCATCCCCTGGAGCGGATACTCGAGGAACTTGTGGTTCCAATAGATCCGGGACTGTCGCGGCCGCCTGAGGAACTCGTCCCCCAGGACCTCGTGCCATAGCGCGTCCACCTCTCGGGACTTGGTGAAGAACCGGTGTCCACCGAGATCGAAGCGGTATCCATCTCGCACCTCTGTGCGAGCGATGCCGCCCACCTGGTCAGTGGACTCGAGCACGATCACCGGGTGCCCCTGTTTGGCCAGGAGGTAGCCTGCGGTCAACCCGGCCGGACCACCACCCAGCGCGAGCACGGGGCGTTCGGCGCTGATCTGCGAGCGGGCGGCGGAGGTGGACTCGGTGGCGGTTCGGGAAGTCATGGGTCAGCTGGATTTGGATGTGGACGTTGCCAGCTTCTGGTAGAGGATGGCCTCGTCGGCCACGCCCCAGGCGGGAGCTCGGTAATTGTGCGGCGCCCAGGCCAGCTCTTTGAGCTGCGGATCCGCTGCGAGCAGGGCCCCCCATTGCGCCGAGCGGCGGCGGACCAGCCGCGTCCATGGTGCCTTCCAGTTGTAAGCGCCCTCCGTGATGGGGCGGACGAAGAGGATCCGCTGACCTGGCGCGACACCGGACAGCAGAGAATGCAGGGTCGCCGCGGGGTTGGCGTTTTGGAGACGGCTCAGCGCGTTCACCCAGTTCATGTACGTCGGGTCGCGCACCGGGCCCACGGTGCTGGCGTAGCGCAGCCCGTCGGGAAGGTAGTACCAGGTCAGGGGCACGGATTCAGGTTGCCCCACGATCACCAGGTCGCCCGGGTGCAAGCGCGAGGCCATCTCGCCACCCACGTCCCGCATGTCGCTCTTGTACGGGTGGACGTACACCGAGGTGTGAAGCACGAACACGATCGACAGGACGATGGCCACCCAGCCCACGATCCTCGCCCGAGCGCACCCCCACGCGGCCAGAAGCAGGAGCGAGGCCAGCACCGGGGCGAAGTAGCGGGAGACAAAGGCCGGCGAGACCTGCGAGGCCAGCCAGGCGACGGCCAGTGTCCCCACCGGCAGCACGATCAGCGTCCACAGAACCGTCATCTCCCGCCCCGTGGTCTCTGGCAACGCCGCGGAGTCCGCCGGCGTGGGGACCGCGTTCACGGCCCCGGTCGCCCCCGAGGTCGGAGCGGGTGACGCGGTCACCGGGCTCGGGCCCGCCGAAGGCGCCGATGCACGACGGCGCCGGGCGAACAATGGAACCAGCCCCACGATCGTGGCCAGCAAGAGGGCGGTCGTCACCCGATCACCCCCCAGGAGATCTCGCGAGATCAGGAGGGGCGCGCCGAAGCGGGGCCGCGAGGCCCAGGGGGCGCCTGTATGGCGAGCCTGGTAGACGAAGTTGGGCAGCCAGGGGACGAACAGGATCAGCGCGCCCACGAATGCGAGCAGGGCATCACGCACCAGGCCACGCCGGTCGTCGCTGGCCCGCCACACGGGGATGAGGGCCAGGAACGCACCCGCGCCAAAGAACACTCCCCACACGTGCGTATACAGCATGGCCGCCAGCGTGACCGCGAACACGATCAGGTATCTGCGCCGGCGATGAACGAAGGCATGGATGAACGCGGCCGTGGCGATCAGGCCCAGGAGCGCCATCAGCTCATACATCCGGGTCTCTTGGGCGTACTGGGTGAGCCAGGCATTCGTGGCGAACAGGATCGCCGCGATCACGCCGGCCCGGCGCCCGAACAGGCTCCAGCCTGCCCACATGCCCACCGGAACCGTGAGGAGGCCGAAGAGCAGCGATAGGGTATGGGTGGCCGCCTCGCCGGCCCCGAATGCCCTGATCCAGAAGTGCAGCAGGACGTAGAACAGAGGCGGGGAGCCGTCATGGCGCAGGATGCCGGGGATGGCGCTCAGGGGATGTGAGGCGATGCCCGTAGTGATGGCCTCGTCGATCCAGAACTGGCCCGAGATATAACGCGTGCGCAGGTACGCCGAGATCGCGGTGAGCACGAGCAGGAACAGGCCAACACCAGCCCAGAGCGGAATTCGCTGGCGCCAACGCCGGTGGCGGGCGTCGACCGCGGGTGGAAAGTCAGGGACGGGTGCGGTGACCGTGGCCATCAGCCGGTGACCGGTTCGGTGACGTCCTGGGAGAGACAGTTCTCGATCTGGGTCAGCTCTCCGGCGGAAGCCTGGTTGGGATACAGCAGGGCGGCGCCGATGACCTCAGCTCCCTGCGCCGACCGGACGCCTTCTATCTGCAGCGCCTGGGCAGCCCCGGGCGTCGGCTCGAACGTCACTCTGGCCGCGGCGGGCGGCGAGCCGATCCGGAGCGCTGTGGGTCCCACCAGCCGGACCGGCAGATGAGCCGACCGCAGGCAGGCGACTCGATCCGGATTATTGGTGATGGGGCTGTCCACCTGGCCGTGACCCTGAGGCGGCTTCGCCACGCTGCTGCAACCGCTCAGCAGCCACGTCACGGCGAGGAGACCGGCGAGCAGCCGCTTCGCTTGGGGCATCGGCTAAGAAGGTAGAGGATCATTGGTGTGTGATCCCATACGCCGTGGTTAGTGGTCCGTTGCCCAAAGCGGGCCTTATTGTCGCTGCTGCGCTCGTGGGGGTGGCGGTGCTCGCACGGGGGACGAGGACGCGAGCGCAGGCCATGCTGGCGGTGCTCGTCCTGGCTCCGGTGCTGCTTCTGGCCGACGTGTGGGACTCGCCCCGACTTCACGCTCTGCACCACCACCCGCTGGAGGCGGTCGCAGCGGTGGTCCTGGGAGTGGCGTTAGTCGTCCTCCTGGCCATACCGATCTTGCACCGGCCCTGGCTGACAGCCCCGCTGGTGGTCCTCACACTGCCCTTCAGGATCCCGCTCACCGTGGGAGGCACGACGTCAAACCTGCTCATCCCGCTCTACGTGGTGCTGGCGTCCGGGACACTGGCCTACGTTGCCTCCGCGCTCGGGTTCCCCCGGCGCCGGCAGGCCAGCGGAGCGGAGGACGGGCTCGTGCGCGCCCCAGCGCGCGCCGATAGGGTCGGCCCCGCGGCCGCGGTTTGGCTGGAGCGGTTGCTCGTGGCCTACGTTCTCCTCTATGCCATTCAGGCCACCTACTCGGAGGATTTCCAGCTGGCCCTCCAGCAAGTGGTGTTCTTCTACGTCCCGTTCTCGCTGGGGTTCTGCCTACTCCGGCGGCTGAAGTGGACCGGCGAGCTGGTCCGGGTATGTCTCCTGATAGCCGTCGGTCTGGCCGTCCTGTTCTCGCTTGTGGGCTTCGGGGAGTACGCCACGCGATCGCTGTTCCTGAACTCCAAGCTGATCGCGACCAACCAGAATCACGCTTACTTCGCGGTCAACTCACTGTTCTATGACTCGAACATTCTCGGGCGCTTCCTCGCGCTGGTGATGGTGGTGCTGGCGGTGACGTTGCTTTACGACCGCCGGTGGCGGGAACAGATTGCCGCCGCCGGAGTGCTGGCGCTGCTCTGGGTCGGACTCGTGCTCACGCTGTCGCGCTCCAGCCTGGGAGCCCTGCTCGCCGGCCTGGCCGTATTGGCCGCGGTGCGGTGGAGGATCTCCCGGACCGTGGTGGTCGCGGTGGGTGTGGTGGCCGCGGCCGCCGCGGCCGTGGCCATCTCGCCCCATACGTTCGGACTCGAGCAGGGGGCCAACGGCGTGTTCAGCGGCCGGGGGAGCCTGGTGAGCGGTGGCATCCACATGTTCGGCCAGCGCCCGGTCTGGGGCTACGGGTCGGGCTCATTCCAACGCGAGTACCTGCGCCAGCATCCGCTCAGCCCAGGCGGCGTGGGCGATTCGCACACCCTGCCGGTGACGATCGCGGCCGAGCAAGGAGTGATCGGGGAACTCGTCTACCTAGGGCTTCTGGTGGCCGCGGCTCTGACGCTGGTGCCCGGAGTCCGGGGCGATCCGGTGCGGGCCGCGGTGCTGGCGGCCTTCGCCGGGCTGGTCGTGCATACGTTGGTGTACGACGACTTTCTCAGCGACCCGATCAGCTGGACCCTGCTGGCCGTTGGTGTAGCGCTGGCCCGAGCGCCTCGGCCGGAGATGGCTCTCCAAACGGCGCCTCGGATGCAATCCGAGGCGTTGGCCGGCATGAGCCCCGCCGCAGCCGGCGGCTCTGGGAGCGCGAAGGTCTAGCGCGTGCCCGACTGACGCTGGCAGCGTTCGCAGATGCAATGGCGCCCGTGAACCGGCTGGACCTCGATCCCCATGGCCGGCCGACGTGCTGCCTGCCCGGCCGCGCCGGTGCGGGTCTCGGTGGATACGCGCCGGCGACGGAGGCTCGACCGCCCTCCGCCGCGGAACAAAGAAAAGTGCATCAGCGTCATGCGCTCCAGCTTAGGCACCCCATCGGCAGAAACGCGCACATCTTCAAGACATCTTCAATTCCCCGCCCTGCGTCCGGCGCGTCTTTCCCCGTTTGCCAGGATCAATCCCCCGGCCGGTGGCTGGGCGGCCTGGCCGGGTCACCTCGTTTCTGGCCTTCCTCCCGCCGGCGAGCCCGCTCCTCGGCGCGCCGCTCCTCGCGGCCACGGCGCAGGGAGTTCGAGCGTCGCGCCTGCGCCCCCCGCAGGCCGACGGTGAAAGGCCCGGCAAAGCCCGAAATCTGACGCTCGGCGCCTGGAGCGCCGCAAGCCGGGCAGGCCGGGAGCTGGTCCGCGGGGCTGCGAGCTTCGAAGTGCTCTCCGCACGAGCGGCAGCGGAAGTCATATAGAGGCATGGTTGCGCAGTGACTCTACGCGCCTGCCCGGAGCGGCCGGTACGCTGCGCGGCTCATGTCGATCACAGTGGTGGGATCGATCGCGTTTGACGCGGTGAAGACCCCCTTCGGCACCCGCGAGCGGATGCTCGGCGGCTCGGCCGTCCATTTCTCGCTGGCCGCATCCTTCTTTGATGTCGTCCACGTGGTCGGCCCGGTCGGGGACGACTTCGGCCCGCAGGAGTACGAGGTCCTGCGCCGGCGGGAGGTCCGGACCAAGGACATCGAACACGTCGCCGGAGGGAGGACGTTCTTCTGGCGTGGGGAGTATGGCTGGGACCTCAATGAGCGCCGGACACTTGAGACCGAGTTGGGGGTGTTTGCCGACTTCGTGCCCAAGCTCTCAGACGCCTCCAAGTCGGCAGACCTACTGTTCCTGGCCAACATCCAGCCCGAGTTGCAGCGGGCGGTGCGCGAACAGTGCCGGGAGGCCAGGTACGTGGCCCTGGACTCGATGAACCTGTGGATCGAGACCGCCCGGGACTCGCTGATCGAGACGATCTCCGGGGTGGACTGCCTCATGCTCAACGACTCCGAGCTGAGGGAGTTGACCCGAGAGCCGAACCTCGTGCGGGCGGCGAGGAAGGTGAAGGAGTGGGGTCCGCGAATCGTCGTGGCCAAGCAGGGCCAGTACGGCGCGGCGCTTCTCACCGAGGACGGGTTCTTCGCCCTGCCAGCGTTCCCGCTGGAGACGGTGGTCGATCCCACAGGGGCGGGGGACTGTTTCGCAGGAGGCTTCATGGGCTACATCGGGGCGCACCCCGGAGCCGAGCTGGATCATGCGCTGCTGACCCGGGCGATGGCCTACGGCACGGCCATGGCGTCGTTCAACGTCGAAGAGTTCGGGGTGGAGCGGCTGACCCGGTTGTCCGCTGAGGAGATCGCCGAGCGCGTCGCCGGTCTCCACCAGATAACCCAGTTCAGCGAGCAGCCGGTCGTTTTGCGGGCCTGATCGACCGGGTTTGGCGGGGCCGATGATCGATACCAGACATCGGGGGTGACAGTCCAGCGCGATAGGGGTAGCATCAGATTCGTCGTGACCTGGGGATTCGTGTGGTTGATGCTGGCGTTGAAGATCCCCCTCATTGGGCTGATCGTCATCGTTTGGTGGGCTATCAAGCAAAAGCCCGAGGATGACCCGTCTTCTGAGGACGATGGCGGCGTCAAGCGCCAGCGCCCGCACCCGCCGAGGCCGTTCCCGAAGCGACCGCGCCGAGGGCCCCACGGCGACCCGGCTCCGCCGCCTCCGGCTCGGGTGCGCTCGGTCAGGGCCAGGGCCCGCACCCTGGGCCACTGACCGGCGGCGTATTCGCAAGGCCGCCGGACGGGCAAAGTAAGCCGGGGCCGGCGGATGATTCGGTAGTCTGGCCGCCGTGACGACGCTGCTGCTCGCGGCCACCGAGCCGTCCAAGGCCCCGTTTTACATCGCCGGCGGCTTGCTGGTCGTGTGGGCGGTCGTGCTGGCCGGGGTGGGGCTGAGCGTGCCCGAGTTCCCGTATCACAGGCGCGGCCAGGCCGCGGTCATTCTGGTCAGCCTGGTGCTGGCTGGGGCGGCGGTCGGCACCGCGATCGCCACCAGCTAGACCGACTCGGGTTCCGCGCCCGACATCGCTGGTGACATGGGGCGTCGCGCCCCATGGCCCGGGTATCGTGTTGTTTGGCCCCACAACCTTCTCGCCCAGGCAACCACCCCCCGAGCGCCACAGGAGTGCTATGACCACCGAGACCCAGCAACATGACGGCGCCAGCGCAACCACGTCGAACGAGACCCTGACCATCACCGACAATCGGACGGGTAAGCAGTATGAGGTGCCGATCGAGGACGGCGCGATCAGGGCTACCGAGCTGCGCAAGATCAAGACCCACGACGACGACTTCGGCCTGCTCAGCTACGACCCGGCGTACATGGCTACGGCCTCGTGCCGTTCGGCGATTACGTTCATCGACGGCGACAAGGGCATCCTGGAGTACCGGGGCTACCCGATCGAGCAGCTGGCGGAGCAGTCCACGTTTCTGGAGGTGGCCTACCTGCTCATTCATGGCCGTCTGCCGACCAAGCAGGAGCTGGGCGAGTGGATCCACGAGATCACTATCCACACGTTCGTGCATGAGAACGTCAAGGAGTTCATGCAGGGCTTCCGTTACGACGCACATCCCATGGGGATGCTGCTGGCCTCGGTGGGCGCGCTCTCCACGTTCTATCCCGAGGCCAACGCCATCAAGGACGAGCAGATCCGCTACCTCCAGGTGATCAGGCTCCTGGCCAAGATGCCCACGCTGTCCGCCTTCTCGTACCGTCATAACCGGGGCATGCCGTACGTCTATCCGGACAACGACCTCAGTTACCCGGGCAACTTCCTGTCGATGATCTACAGGGTGGCGGAGCTCAAGTACAAGCCTGATCCTCGGCTCGAGCGTGCGCTCGACGTGCTGTTCATCCTCCACGCTGACCACGAGCAGAACGCCTCCACAAGCGCTGTCCGAAGCGTCGGCTCGACACAGGTCGACCCGTACTCGGCCGTGGCGGCCGGCGTGGCGGCGCTGTACGGGCCGCTGCACGGCGGGGCCAACGAGCAGGTCCTGCGCATGCTCCGCCGGGTCGAGGGCAAGGACAACATCCCCGACTTCATCAAGGGGGTCAAGGAGGGCAAGGAACTCCTGATGGGGTTCGGACACCGGGTCTATAAGAACTACGACCCCCGGGCCAAGATCATCCAGAAGGCGACGTACGACGTGTTCGAAGTCACGGGCACCAATCCCCTGCTCGACGTTGCCATCGAGCTGGAAAAGATCGCGCTCGAGGACGAGTACTTCATCGAGCGAAAGCTCTATCCCAACGTCGACTTCTACTCGGGGATCATCTACGAGGCACTGGGGATGCCGGTGGAGATGTTCCCGGTCCTGTTCGCTATCGGGCGCACAGCCGGCTGGATCGCCCAGTGGCTGGAGATGATCGACGACCCCGAGCAGAAGATCGCCCGCCCCCGACAGATCTACACCGGTGAGCGGGGGCTGGAGTACGTGCCCATCGGGGAGCGCTCGTAGCCGTTTGGCAACTGACGGTCCGCTCCGGGCCCCGCGTCACACGCACGCGCTTCCGGGACCTCGATCGGGCGCTGGCGTCCCTCGGTTCCTCCGTTGAGGATCTGGTGGGGCAGGCGACCGACCGCGTGGTCAACCTCAAGGTGCGCCGCTTTGAGCCCAGCGAGCAGGTGACCGCGCGTCTCGAGCTGGCCGGTCCGGAGCGCCTGGTCCCCAGCGTGCGGGCAGGGATAGACGTCCACGGCGACGGCTCCACGCTGGCCTACGTGGGGCGCGTGCGGCGGACGATCATCGAGCCGCGCGACGGGGAGGACAGCTGGGCAGCCCTGTCCCGCGAGGTCCGAGCCAAGCTCTGACTATGCCAGCACGAGGCCGGGACCCTGCTGGCGCAGCCACCGCACGTGCTGGCGGTAGTCCGGGCAGCGCTCGGCCACGAGCTTCCAGAAACGGGGCGAGTGGTCCATCACCTGGAGGTGGCAGACCTCGTGCCAGATCACGTAGTCCAGGACCGGCTCGGGAGCCAGCAGCAGCCGCCAGTTGAAGCTCATTGTTCCGGTGCGCGAGCAGCTGGCCCAGCGGCTCCGCTGGCCCCGGATGCTCAGGCGGGCGTAGCCCACCCCCGCCTGGGCGCATGCGCGGTCAAGCCGCGCCGAGATCTCTGCCTGAGCCGCCCGCCGGTAGAACCGCTCCAGCGCGGACAGCTGGTCGGATCCCGCCGGTACGAGCAGCTCCGAGCCCCGCCGGTGGACCCGGGTCCGCCCGGGCTGGGCGACCAGCCTGAGCGTCTGGCCCAGATAGGGCACCGTTCCCTGGCGGGCGGCCACCGCGGCCCGGACACGCTCCAGCTCGGCCAGGCGGCGCTCGATCCAGGGCCGGAGCTCCTGCACGGCGGCGGCGGCCTCGCGTTCGGGGGCGCGCTGGGGCAGCACCACCTCGACGCCGCGGGAGGCGTCGATATTCACCCGGACCCGTCGGGCCTTGGGCGAGCGCCGGATTCCGTAGACCAGGTCGGCCATTCCAGACACAGTACGGTCCGCCTCCGATGCCTTCCTTTCCCCAGTTGGATGCTCCGCTCAGCGACGGTGAGGTCACCCTGCGCCCGACCGCCGAGCGTGACATTCCCGAGGTGCTAATCGCCTACCAGGACGATCCCGGCTTGCCCGGGGCGCTGGGCGAGTCCCGTCCGCCCAGTGGGGCGGCCCTCGGGCGCCGGGCTGAGCTGGCCGAGGCGGAGCGCCTGGCCGGGCGGTCGGTGGTGCTCACTATCCTGGCGGCCCATGCGGACGTCTGCCGAGGTGAGGTGAGGATCGGTGGGGTGGACTGGCAGCAGGGCCGGGCCGAGGTTCGCGTGTGGGTGGTGCCAGACAGGCGCGGGCGTGGCCTGGCCCGGCGGGGCTACCAGCTGGCCGCGGGCTGGCTGGAGGCATACTGCGGGCTTGAGGCTGTGTGCCCGAAGGAGGGATGAGGACATTGGCGTGCTGGCGGGTCAGACTTCCCCCGGGCGTGAGAACGCCGTTTGAGGTCTACGTAAACGGTGTCCTGCAGCAGCTCGGCGTGGACTACGAGGTCTCGGGTGGCGAGCTGCTTTTCGGACGGGAGCTGGTCCGCGAGAAGCTGAGCGCCTGGGCCTGGTTCCTCGGCTTCTGGGGGATCGGAACGTACAAGCGCAACGACGAGGTCGACGTGCGCTACGAGGTGGCCGGTCAGCCCAGGTTGGCTCACGCACTCGACATCATTCCTCCGTCCGATCGGCGCTAGAACAGCCGCGGGACGGAGGCGCTCAGGGTCGCGGGGGCGAACCGCCCGGCCAGACTCACCTCCGCCTAGCTCGTCCTGACCACCTCGCGCCGGACCCAGGGGCGCTGGAGCTTCAGCGCGGACAGGATGGCCCGGGTGGCCGGCGAGCGATTGAGCGTGTAGAAGTGGATTCCGGGGGCTCCGCGGGCCAGGAGCTCGGCACACTGCAGGGTGGCGTAGGAGACCCCGAGCTGGAGCACGGCGTCGGGGTCATCGGCCCGGGACTCGAGCTGATCCAGCAGCGCTGCCGGGATCGTGGCTCCGCACATGCCGGTGATCGTCTTGATCTGACGGACATCGGTAATAGGCATCACTCCGGGGATGATCGGCGCGTCGATCCCAGCTGCTCGGGCCTCCTCCAGGAAGCGGAAGTAAAGCTCGCTCTCGAAGAACAGCTGGGTGATCAGGAACGACACCCCTGACTCGACTTTCTGGCGTAGGAAGCGCAGATCGTGGGCCAGGTCGCGTGCTTCCGGATGGACCTCCGGGAAGCAGGCGGCTCCGATGCAGAACGCGTAGGAGGAGGCGATGAGTGCTGCCAGCTCGGTCGAGTAGCGAAGCCCCTGCGGGTGGGGGCGCCATTCCGTCTCCCCGCGCGGTGGGTCGCCCCGGAGGGCGAGTACGTTGTCGATTCCCGAGAGTTCGATGTCCTGGAGGATCTGACGCAGCTGCTCGCGGCTGGCGCCCACGCAGCTCAGGTGGGCCATCGCCTCGATTCCCAGCTCCTGCTTGATCCACTTGGTGATCTCGACGGTGCGCTCGCGGGTGGAGCCGCCGGCTCCGTAGGTCACCGAGGCGAAGTCGGGCTCCAGGACTCGGAGCGCTCCCAGAGAGGAGCGCAGCGTCTTCTCGCCCTCGGGGGTCTTGGGGGGGAAGAACTCGAAAGAGAAGACCGGCTCGTCGGCTGCCGCCAGGATCTCGTCGATGCGCACGGTGGCGGGCAATGTAGCAACCTTGACACGAGTGTGTCAAGGTTTTCCTGTCCACCATCAGGTGGGCGCACTCGGGGGTCGATCATCCGCCCTGCACGCGCCGCGCCACTCGGCCACCCGAGCCACAGCGGTCCGGAATCAGCCCAACGCAATGCTTTTCACAGGGGATTGGGCCGTTTACCGCGGTGGGTGCCGTCAACGCC
Organism: Solirubrobacteraceae bacterium; assembly: GCA_051986255.1. Classification (GTDB taxonomy): domain Bacteria; phylum Actinomycetota; class Thermoleophilia; order Solirubrobacterales; family Solirubrobacteraceae; genus Palsa-465. The sequence goes on from JBPYDM010000054.1 coordinate 10,823, forward strand.
CCAACGCCGGCCCGGAGCAGGGGGTATGGGACGTTGACGTCGCTGAGCGAGGCAGGCTCCGGAGGCTAGGGGATCTGCCACTCCACCTAGGCAGCCAGGGGCGTTTACAGGATCCGCCACCCGACGGCGTCGCCGTCGGGCTCGCTGACGATCCGACCGGTCCGTTTGAGGTGCTCGAGGTAGCAGAGCGTCTCCTGGAGATACCAGGCGGCGTTGGCCGCCTGAAGTGGCTCCCCGTGAACCTCCGGGGCGACCTCCACCGCCACGCGAGGACCATCGGACAGGGCGCCCAGCGCCGCATGCAGGCGCTCGTGCACCAACCGGCGGGCGCCGTCGATGTGGCCGTGGACGTCCACGAACGGCCGGCCATGCCCGGAGAGCCCGAGTCGGGCATCCAGCCGGTCCACCACGTCCAGGGAGCTCAGGAACTCCGCCACCGGATCAGGCGTCCAGCCGTAGTCATAGAAGAGCGAGATGCGCCCGAGCACATGATCTCCCGAGATGAGCAGCCGGTGCTCGGGCTGGTATAGGCAGACGTGTGAGGGGGCATGCCCCGGCGTCTCATACGCGGTCCAGGCTCCCAGATCGGTGTCGACCTGCACCCCGTCCACCAGCGGCCGGTCGGGCTCGATCACCTGGGCGATCCCGGAGGGGACGTTCTCCTGGGAAAAGCGTTCGGCGTACCGCTCCAGCACCGCCCGGGGCACGCCGCTCTGGCGGCCCACCTCCAGCCGCCGGGCCAGCATGTTCTGCGGATCGGTGGCCGACTGCGTCCCGTGGGCGTGATTGGGGTGCATCCAGAACTCGCAGCCTGCCCGATCCACGATCGGCGCCGCCTGTCCCCAGTGGTCGGAGTGGGCGTGCGTACTGACCACGAGACGCACGTGCTCGAGGCGGAGGTTGACCTGTTCCATGGCCCGCTCCAGCTGGGCCAGCGATCCCGGCTGGTGCATGCCCGTGTCCACCAGCACCACCCCTGATCCGGCCGCGATGGCCCAGGCGTTGCCGTGGGGAACGCCTGGCCAGGGCAAGGGCAGTCGCAAGCGCCACAGTCCAGGCAGGACGCGCTCGCCGCGTCCCAGCTCGCGCTGGGCCTTCATATCAGGTGCACGGGGAGTTCGTCGGTCATTGCGGCTGGGGTGCGCACGATATTCCGGCCCCGTAGACTGCGCCGCGTCAGATGGCTCCCCCCGCCGAGATCGCCAAACGCTACTTCGAGGCACTGAACGCTCACGATCTCGACCAGGCGACTGCGCTGTGGGCATCGGATGCCGTGGACCGGTTCGTAGGTGACCAGGAGGTGGTCGGGGGCGAGGGGGTGCGCGAGTACTTCTCGAACCTGTTCGCCGCCTTTCCGGACTTCGCCATTGAGATCCTGGACTGCACGACCGCCCGCCAGCGCACGGCCGTCCGCTGGCGCGCCCGGGGAACGTTCGCCGGGCCCGGGACCTTCCAGGGGTTCGAGGCGAACGGAGCCCAGATCGACGTCGAGGGTTGCGACGTCCTTACGGTGTCCGACGAGCTGATCCGGCACAACGACGCATACGTGGACACCGGATCGATCGCTCGTCAGCTGGGCTTCCTCCCCCCGACCGGCTCAACCGCCCAGGCACAACTAACCCACCTGGCCAACCTGCGCACCCGGTTGCTCTCCCGTGTTTCGGCCAGCCCCCCAGAGCGGGTGGCCGACCGGGTGTGGATCATTCGAGGTGGATTCCCGGCCAAGACGATGAACGTCTACCTGATCGAGGACGAGGGCGGCCTGACCGTGTTCGACGCGGGCATCGCCGCCATGACCAGCGCCGTCCGGGCCGCCGCCATCAGGATGGGTGGGATAAGGAGGGTGGTTCTCGGTCACGCCGATGCCGACCACCGAGGCGCGGCCCCCGGTCTCGGGGCGGCGGTGTACTGCCATCAGGCCGAGCGGGAGGCCGCGCTGTCTGCTAGCCCCACCCGGCCCTACCACGATTTCTCGAAGCTGCGGCCCTACGGCCGGCTGATTCTGTCCCGGCTCCTGCCAGTGTGGGACGGTGGTCCGGTCGAGGTCACCGGCACGGTGGCCGAAGGGGACGACATCGCCGGTTTCCGGATCGTGGACCTTCCCGGTCACGCGCCGGGCCAGATCGGCCTGTTCCGCGAGTCAGACCGCGTGGCCCTGGTCACCGACTGCTTCTACACCCTTGATCCCCAGACGGGGATCAAGGGCCGTGCCCGAGTGCCCCATCCGGCGTTCAACCTCGACACCGACCAGGCTCGGGACTCGATGCGCAAGCTGGCCGATCTGGAGCCCACGGTGGCCTGGGCTGGGCACGGCAACCCGGTGCAAGGAGACGTGGCCGGGGAGTTGCGGCGGGCGGCGCTCGCCCCCTGAGCGCTCACCACGTGATCGATCCGGACGGGTTTGCCGCGCTGCTCTGCGACTGGTGTCTGGATGTCCAGCCCGGCCAGCAGGTAATGGTCGTATCCAGCACGCTGGCCGAGCCGCTTGTGCTGGCGCTCCACCGAGCGCTCCTGGACCGGCGGGCTTGGCCCCTGCTGCGCATCTCCCCACCCACCCTGGCCGAGCAGTTCTACGCCCACGCCCGTGATGTGCACCTGGACGGTTACGCGCCGATCGAGCTAGCCGAGCTCGAGGCCACCGACGCCTGGCTGCGCGTGGACGCTCCGGCCAACACCCGCGCCCTCTCGGATGTCGACCCCGTCCGGATGGCTCGGGTGGCCCAGGCCGTGGCACCCCTTCAGCAAGCCCGCCGATCTCGCCGCTGGTGCGGCACGCTCTGGCCCACGGCCGCCCTGGCCCAGCAGGCCGGGATGAGCCAGGCCGACTACAGCCGGCTCATCCGATCGGTGCTGTTCCTGGATCAGCCTGACCCGGTCGCCGCCTGGCGCGAGCTGTCAGGCCGGCAGGCTCAGCTGGTCGAGCGGCTCTCGTCGGCGGACGAGATCCGGATCGAGGCCGCGGGCTCCGATCTGCGCCTCCACGTGGGCGGGCGCCGGTGGATCAACTCAGACGGCCGCCGCAATATGCCCAGCGGCGAGGTGTTCACCGGGCCGCTGGAGGACTCCGCCAACGGGACGATCCGGTTCACGGTGCCGTCGAACCACCGCGGCGTTCAGGTGGAAGAAGTCGAGTTGCGTTTCGAGGCGGGCCAGGTCATCTCGGCCCAGGCGGCCCGCGGGAACGACTACCTACAGGCGGCGCTGGCCATGGACGCGGGGTCGGCCCGCTTGGGGGAGCTGGGCATCGGAACCAACCGGGCCGTGGCTCGCCCCACCGGATCCACCCTCCTGGACGAGAAGATGGCCGGGACGGTGCACCTCGCCCTCGGGAGGTCCTATCCGGAGACCGGCGGGTGCAACGAGTCCGCGCTGCACTGGGACCTGATCTGCGACCTGCGGGAGGGCGGACGTCTGAGCGCCGACGGCGAGGTGGTGGAGCTGAGCGGCAACTCGGGCTGAGCTTCCCGATTCGCCTTCACGTGATCAGCAAAGACCGGATGACGCCGTTCAGTAGTTTCCCGTTGCGTGCGTCGTACCAAGATCGTCGCCACCATCGGTCCCGCCTCGCGCGATCCTGAGACGTTGGCCCGGATGGTGGAGGCGGGCATGGACGTGGCCCGCCTGAACTTCTCGCACGCCAACCGCGAGGTGCATGCCGAGAACGCCGAGCGCGTCCGGGCCGCTGCCTCTCGCGCAGGCCGACAGGTGGCCGTCCTCCAGGACCTCCCCGGACCCAAGATCAGGATCGGCCGGCTGGCCAACGACATCGTCGAGCTCAAGCCGGGCGACGAGGTCGTCCTGGCCTGCGGGAGCGACGAGTTGGGCAACGAAGGCCGGATCTCGGTTAGCTGGCGCGGTCTGACCGGCGCCGTGGACGAGGGCGACGTCATCTACCTAGCCGACGGCGCCATCCGCCTGCGCGTCCAGAGGATCGGGCTCCAGGACGGCGAGTTACGCACGGTGGTGGAGATCGGCGGCTCGGTCGCCTCGCGGCAGGGGCTGAACATCCCGGGATCCACGCGCGGACTGGACACGCTCCCCGCCGAGGATCTGGACATGCTGTCGTTCGGGGAGGAGATCGGCGTCGACCTCGTGGCCCTGTCGTTCGTGCGCACGGCCGAGGACGTGACCAGCGTTCGCCGGCATACCAGACTGCCGCTGGTGGCCAAGATCGAGAAGCCGCAGGCGGTGGACAACGCGGAGGAGATCACCCGGGCGGCCGATTGCGTAATGGTGGCCCGGGGGGACCTGGGCATCGAGCTACCCATCCAGGATGTCCCGATGGTGCAGAAGCGCCTGCTGCGCCTGTCCGGACGGCTGGCCCGACCCTCGATCACGGCCACCCAGATGCTCGACTCGATGGTCACCTCCAGCCGCCCCACCCGGGCCGAGGTGGCCGACGTGGCCAACGCCATCCTCGATGGCACCGACGCCGTCATGCTCTCCCAGGAGACCGCGATCGGAGCCCATCCGGTGGCGGCGGTGGAGATGATGGCCTCGATCGCCGAGCGCACAGAGGGCTCGGCCGACTACCGGAGCTGGAACGAGGGGCGGGTCAGGCGCGACACACGGGATCCGGCCTACACGGTGGCCTACATGGCCACCGCCGCGGCCCGGGAACTGCACTTGGCGGCGCTGGTGGTACCCACTCTTTCTGGCCGTTCCGCGCGCCTGCTTTCGGCCCACCGGCCGGAGGTGCCGATCTTCGCCCTGTCGCCGGGCCGGGAGACCGTGCGTCGGTGCAGTCTCATGTGGGGTGTGCAGGCCGGCTCGATGCGCCGCCACGAAGTCACCGAGGCGCTGATCGCCGACGCCGCGCGCCGCGTGGTCGAGCTGGGCTGGGTCAAGCCCGGAGAACGTGTGGGCATTACCGCCGGCCTGCCCAGTGGCCGTCCCGGTACGACCAGCCTGATCCAGATCCAGGAGGTCTAGTCACGTGGTCAGTGTTGGGCGGTGGAGGCGGACCGCGCCCGTGGCCGCCGGGCTGGTCATGATGTTGGGCCTGGCCTCGGCGGGATCCGCTGATTCGCTCACCGGTAACAGGGCTAGCGGGCAAACCCGAGCAGTGACCTGGAGTGGGTCGGCGGACGGCCACAACCAGGTGGCTCTCCACGTGATCCCGTTTCCGGGCACCGCGGATGCCTCCCCTACATCCGAGATCATCTTTGAATCGTTACCGGTCGGGGATTTGCGATCGCTGATGGCCGTCGGCTCGCGCAGTGGCCCGCATACCGGACGCCTGAAGCAGTTGCCTGACTCGGCGGGCACCGCTTTCACGCCAACCCGGCCGTTTGACTCGGGGGAGCTGGTGACCGTGCAGGCGTGGCTACGGTCTCGGCGAGCCGGAGGGCTCTTGGGGGACCCGGGCGCCAACGCGCTGAGCTTCTCGTTCCGGGTGCAGGTGGTGGAGCTTATGAATGCACGGTCGAACCACACGACCGGTGCACCGGGAGGGCCAACTCAGAGCTTCCACAGCGCGCCGTCGCTCCACCCCCCGGCCGTCAAGGTCAGCCCGGATCCCGACCCAGCGTCGGGAGATTTCCTGCTCGCGCCTCTGGGCAGCTCCCAACTGGGACCGATGATCCTGAACGCCCACGGCCAGCTGGTGTGGTTTCACCCGGTTGCCCACCTCGCCACGGCCAACCTCCAGGTGCAGCGGTACCGCGGCCATCCAGTGCTCACCTGGTGGCAAGGGCTCGACGTTTGGGGCACGGATGAGATCGTCAACCGCTCCTACCGGACCGTGGCCACCGTCCGCGGCGCCGAGGGCTACGTCCCCGATCTACACGAGTTTCAGATAACCGCGCGCGGCACCGCCCTGATCGACGCTTTGGCCCCGGTACGGGCCAACCTGACCAGCGTCGGCGGACCGAAGAACGGAGCCGTCTGGGATTGCCTGATCCAGGAGCTGGACATCAAGACCGGTCAGCTCCTCTGGGAGTGGCATTCCCTTGGTCACATACCCCTGAGCGCTTCCTACTCAGGTAAGCCAAACGGCTCCGAGCCGTATGACTATTGTCACCTGAACTCGATACAGCAACTGCCTGGAGGTGATCTGCTGATCTCGGACCGGAACACATGGGCCGTGTACAAAATCGACCGAGCCACTGGACAGGTGATCTGGAGCCTGGGGGGAAAGCGATCCAGTTTCAAAATGGCCCCAGGCACGAGGTTTGAGTGGCAGCACGATGCCCGCCTCCACAACGACACTCTGAGCCTGTTCGACGACGCCGATTCGCCCCAGGAGGAGCCGCAGTCCTCGGCCAAGGTCCTGCGGATCGATCCGAGAACCATGACCGTGACGCTGGTCAGGCGCTACACCCACGCTCCACCTCTGCTGGCCTCGGAGGCTGGGAGCATGCAGATCCTGCCCAATCACGATGTCTTCGTGGGCTGGGGTGGCGAGCCGGACTTCTCCGAGTACGCCCCCGGCGGTCGTCAGATCTTCAGCGGTATGTTCGCGCTCGGAGTGAAGTCCTACCGGACATTCCGGTCTCCATGGAGCGGCCAGCCACTGACCCGACCGGCCATGGTGCTGTCCACCACAGCCCACCGGGGCGTGTGGGTCTACGCCAGCTGGAATGGGGCCACTCAGGTAGCTGCCTGGCGACTGGAGGGCGGGCCAACTCCTAAGCGCCTGAGGGCGCTGGGCCGCTGGTCGGCAACCGGATTTGAGACCGCGATGACCCTCCGTGTGCGACCGCGCTACGTGAGTGCCCAAGCGTTGGATCAGGCCGGCAAGCTGCTGGGCAGCTCTTCCCCACGTCCCACTTGAGTGCCGGCCGCGCGACGTCCCGCTGGGCGCTCGGGGAGCTGCCGCGCCAGGCACTGGCCCGCCCTCTCCTTGCCATCAGGTCTCCGGTGCTATAGGGTCACCCTCACGGGGCCCGGGGTTGCGGACCCGAGGGGGCCGGGGTAGTCAGGCCACCGAGAGCGTCGGTTCGCTGCGCATCGGGCCGGGTCAACCCGGCCGCTGCGACAGGCGCCCGGCGTAGAAGTCCGCCTCCTGACGTCCCAGCTCGGTGGCCGGCTCGTCTCCATAGAACCACTCGCGGGCGATCCGGTGGAAGTTGGCCCGGGCGTGGAGCTGAGAAAGGACGGCCAGGGTGAGCACCTCCATCCGCCGCCCGAAGATGTGATCGGGAGGGGCGGACTCGTGGCGCAGCTGACCGAAGTACTGCGAACGCGGATCGCTCATGTCGATCAGGACCTGTGTGGCGTACTCCGGCGTGAGCTCGATGAACTCGTCCACCGTGTACCACGAGGTGGCGGCTCGGAAGTGCTCGAGTACGCGATCGGGCTTGAATTTCTCCGGCTCGGGAAAGAAGCCGGTCTCGGTCCCCAGGCGCATGATCGTCTCCACATCGCCCTCGATCACGGCCCGGGCCACCGCCATCTCCAGCTCGACGGTGCCGGGGGGCATCCGCTTGAACAGGCCGAAGTCCAGGAAGACCATCTGCCCGTCGCCCAGCAGCATCGAGTTGCCGGGATGGGGATCGCCGGAGAACTGCCGGTGCCGGTACAGGCAGCCGAAGTAAAAGCGGAACAGGATCTCCCCGATCCGGTCGCGCTCCTCCTGGGAGTAGGCCTTGAACTCCTCGAACTTCGTCCCCTCGACGTACTCGGACACCATCACCCGCGAACGCGATAGTGACGGCACGACCTCCGGGATGGCGATGAACGGGTGACCGCGGAAAATCCGAGCCAACGAGCGCTGGTTGGCCGCCTCCAGTTCGTAATCCAGCTCCTCCTCGATGCGGTTGCGGATCTCCTCCCCGATCGCCTTGGGGTCCATCCCCGGAGCGATCCGTTTGAGCAGGCGGAGGATGAGTCCCAGGTTCTGCATGTCGGCTCGCACGGCGGCATCCACCCCGGGGTACTGGACCTTGACCGCCACCTCCTGGCCCGCCAGGATGCGACTGTCCTCGCTCCGTTCCGAGCGCAGGCGCGCCCGGTAGACCTGCCCGATCGAGGCCGCGGCGATCGGCTCCTCGTCGAACTCCTCGAAGATGTCCGGGATGGGCTCGTCCAGTTCCTGCTCGATGACCTTGCGCATGTCCTTGAAGGTCACGGTGGGGGCGGCGTCGCGCAATCTCCCCAGCTTGCGCTGAAACTCTTCGCGGTATTCCTCGGGGACCAGGCCTACGTCGAGGAAGCTCATGACTTGCCCGAGCTTCATGGCGGCGCCTTTCATGTGGCCCAGAGCTTCGACGATCTGCTCGGCGGCCTCGATGTGGCGGCGCTCGAGCGCCGCCTGTCGGCCGTCGGGTGTGCGGGCCACGTTGCTCACGTGAGTGCCGGCTTGCCGGATGGCCTGTCCCGCCGCCAGGCTGCCGATCTTGGCCGTCCGCCCCACGCGCGTGGTGGGGATCTTGTCGTTCGCCACTGCCTCTCCCTAGCTGCCGGCTTGGTCCAGGCCGGTACCGCTTTCCACCTGCGATCCGGGCACGATGTCGTCGCTCCCGTCGGGCCAGCGCACCCACGCCTTGTGCCCTCCGTCATAGTCGGTGGCCAGCAGGATCAGTGTGGCGGGCTGGCCCAGCGCCAGGCACGGCTCCTGGCCCTCGAGGTCCTCGCCCCGCCAGATGCGAATGAAGGGATTGTGCTCGAGCTCGTCTGCCACGGTGCTGGGCTCGGTGTGTCCGGGATGGATCCGCGTCGCCGGTGGGAGGGCCATGAGGGTGTCCATGATCGAAGCCTTGAGGTCCGAGTAGGTGGTGTGCCCCGGTGCCCTGACGCCCCCCACCGAGTTCTTGAACAGCGTATCGCCGGTAAAAACGTCCGGAGCGGGTGGGCTCCCGATCAGCAGGGAAAGCATGCCGGCAGTGTGGCCGGGGGTGTGGAGAGGCTCGATCTCGAGCGCGCCACTCAGTACCGGTTGGCCCGGCTCCATCGTGCCGGTGGCTTGGGGGACGAACTCGCGCTCGGCGGGGTGGATCAGCACCTGAGCGCTCGGATGGTGCTCGAGCACGGCCCCGAGCTCTGCCACGTGATCGTGGTGGTGATGGGTGAGTAGGACGTGGGTCAGGTCCAGCCGCATCCTGGCCAGGACGTCCAGAAGCGGAGCCACCGGGCCTCCCGCGTCGATCATCACCGCCTGGGAGCCCAGCTCGTCGGCTACGAGGTAGGTGTTGGACAGCCAGTCCTCGTGCATGGAGCGCTCGATGATCATGGCTGCAGGCTAGCGGGCAGCTTGGCGCGGGCCCGGGTAGCCTTTGATGAGCGATGAGCCTGATCCATACCTGCTACCGGATCACCGACGTCGACCGCTCGGTCGGCTTCTACACCGCACTGGGGTTCGAGGAGAAGGGGCGCGTTCCCATTCGCGATGAGGCAATCAACGTTTTCATGGGGCTGCCCGATGACGGTCCCGAGCCTCGCCTCGAGCTGACCTACAACTTCGGCGTGGACAGCTACGAGCTGGGAACTGGGTACGGCCATATCGCGATCACCACGGCCGACCTGGACTCGGCGCTGGAACGCCTCAAGGAGCAGGGGATTGAGCCCGAGCGTCCGCCGTACTCGGTACGGGAGGGAGGCTCGCGCCTGTGCTTCGTCAGGGATCCTGACGGGTACAGGATTGAGGTGCTCGAGCGAAACTGAAATGGCTTCTCCGACCAAGATCGCGGCGCTGCTCGAGCGGGTCAGCCAGGGTGTGGCGGCCCACGACCGGGAGAACCCGAGCCATCACACCTGGGGAATCGGCATGGCTCATTTTGATATCGAGCGGCTTGGCCTCGAGGACGGCGAGGAGCTGCTTCCGGGCCTGGTCCTCCAGGCCGACGGAGGCATGACCGGCCAGTTCCGGATCCTGTGCGACGGCCTCCATGGCCAGGGCGAGGAGGAGGTCGAAGAGGCGGAGATCGTGGAAGCGGTCGCCGCAGAGCCTGAAGAAGTGCCGGTGCACGCTCCGGCTCCTGAGCGCCCGTTCTAGATCAAGCTCGTAAGGCGAGCGCCACCTGGGGCGGGGTGATTCCGGCGCGCTTTGCCACCGCGAACGTGAGCCGCGAGATTTCCGGACACTCGATGCCGTGCCGGCGAGCCGCCCGCAGGATGCTTCCCGCGATCGCATCCAGCTCGGGCTCGCGCCCGGCGGCGATATCGCGCTGCATGGACGATCGCAGCCCGGGATGAGCAACGTCGAGCTCGGCTAGTACAGGGGCCGGGTCGATGTCCGCCCCCTCGGCCTGAGCCACGACCGCCGTCTCCTCGATGCACGCCTTCAGCGCCGCGCGCCACTGCGGATGGGTACGGATGACGCCCACCGACTGATCTGCGGCGCTTGTGGTCAAGGCCAGCGCGTTCAGGCGCACAAGCTTTGACCAGAGGATCTGGGCCTCGCTCTGACACACCCGGGCCGGGATCTCCGCCCTCTCCAGGCGCTGGGCCAGCCGCGCCAGATCGGGACGGCGCTCGGGCCGGCGGGAGGCCAGGTCGACCCGGAGAAACGGGCTCGTCTGGACGATCTGCCCCGGGGCCCGCCGGTCGGACTCGATCCTGATGGTCCCGGCGGCCACCCGCGCTGGGCCGAAGCGATCCCGGAGCACGTCCATGTGCTCAAGCCCGTTGAGCAGGGGCACGACCAGCCCCGGAACGTCCCGGATGAGCTCCAGCCCGGCGCCCAACCCGCCGGCCTTGGTGGCCACGATGAGCACTTCGGCCTCCTCGGTCAGCTCTCGCACCGCCTCCGGGCGGGCCGTGAAGCTGCCCAGCCGGGTGCTCTGGACGGCGAGGCCGTGCTGGGCGATGTGGTCGGCCGCCTTCCGGCGCGCCACCACGGTCACCGACTCGTCGGCTCGAGCCAGCGCGGCGGCCACAAAGCCGCCGACTCCACCCGGACCGAGGATGGCGATGGTGCCCATCGCCGAAGCCTGGCACAGTAGGGTCCCGAGCATGACCTACTCGATCCTGGCCCGGGATCAACACACCGGGGAGCTGGGTGTGGCCGTCCAATCGCACTGGTTCTCGGTTGGGCCGATCGTGCCCTGGGGCGCGCCCGGAGTGGGGGTGGTGGCGACCCAGGCCAATGCCGAGGTGTCCTACGGGCCGCGGGCCTTGGAGCGTCTGGAAACCGGGATCTCCGCCCGGGAAACGCTCGACCAGCTGCTGGCCGAGGATCCCCAGGCGTCGACGCGGCAGGTGGCGGTCATGGACGCCCAGGGTCAGGCGGCGGTGCACACTGGGTCCGACTGCATCCCGTTCGCCGGGCACGTAATCGGGGAGGGCGTTTGCTGCCAGGCCAACATCATGGCCTCGCAGGACGTGTGGCCGGCCATGCTCGAGGCCTTCACCGGGGCCCGCGGGGCGCTGGCCGACCGGCTGCTGGTGGCGCTTGAGGCGGCCGAAGGCGCCGGCGGGGACCTGCGGGGGCGCGAGTCCTCCGCGCTGCTGGTGGTGGGACCGGTGGGGCGGCGCTTTGAGGCGCTGATCTCGCTGCGGGTCGAGGACCATCCCGAGCCCCTGAAGGAGCTGAGGCGGCTGCTCCACGTCCACGCCGCTTACAGGTTGGCCGGGCGCGCGGATGAGTTGGCGGGCGAGGGCCGGCACGACGAGGCGGCTCTTCTGTACCGGCAGGCCAGCCAGCTTGTGCCCGACAATCACGAGCTGCGCTTCTGGGCGGGGCTCGGAGCCGCCCAGGGAGGCGATCTCGAGCTGGCTTTGGCCGAGGTCCGCGCGGCCATTGCGGCCCATCCACCTTGGCGGGACCTGCTGGGCCGGCTGCCCGCGGCGGTGGCCCCGTCGGCCCAGGTAGTGATCGCCCGCCTGGAAGCCCTGGATCAATAGTGTCTTCGCGGCCTGCGGAAAGGATTGCGCCGATGCGTCTCGAGGTCTCGCCCGTCCGCGGCATAAAAAACCTGCGCGCGTTCGTGGAGCTGCCCTACCGCCTGCACGCCGGTACGTCCTGGATACCGCCGCTCAGGCTAGAGCGCTACGCATTTCTCACCCGGCGGTTGAACCCGTACTTCACCCATGGAGAGGCCGAGTACTTTCTGGCCCGCCGCGGCCAGCGGGTGGTGGGGCGGATCACCGCCCAGATCGACCACGCTTTCAACGACCACCACGAGTGCCGCTGGGGAATGTTCGGTTTCCTGGAGTTCGAGGACGACCCGGAGGTGCTCGAGGTACTGCTAGGCGCCGCCACCTCCTGGCTGGCTGAGCGCGGCTGCGAGCGGATGATCGGCCCGATGGATTTCCAGATGAACGATGAGAGCGGCGTCCTCATCGAGGGGTTCGAGCTCGACCCCGTGGTCCGGCAACCCTGGCACCCCCCGTACTACCAGCGCCGCTGCGAGGAAGTTGGATTGACCAAGGCCATGGACCTGTCGAGCTGGGCGCTCTATCTGTCAGAGCGCGACAAGGTCCTGCCCATCCTGCCCCAGATCGCCGATCGGGCCCGCGACCATTACGGGGTCACCCTGCGCAAGATGACCCGGCGCCACCTGCGGCGGGATATGGACGAGTTTGGCAAGGTCTACAACGCCGCCTGGTCGGACAACTGGGGATTCGTCCCCTATTCCAAGGCGGACCTCGACGAGTACGCGCGCATGCTCCAGTTGGTCTACAGCCGCGAGTGGTTCATGGTGGCCGAGATCGATGGCCAGACGGTGGGGGTGACGATCTCCATCCCGGACATCAACCAGGTCTACAAGAAGATGCGCGGCCGCCTGCTGCCGCTGGGCTGGTGGTATTACCTCAACCGCAACCGGATCATCGACCACGTCCGGGTGGGATTCCTCGGGGTGCTGCCCGAGCACCAGCACACGGGCACGGCCGCGCTGCTCTACATGGCCTCCTACGATGCCGCGGCGGCCACGCCGCAGAAGTGGGGCGAGGCGGGATGGATCCTGGAGAACAACAAGGCCATGAACCGCGGCCTGGAGGCCATGGGGGGCAAGATCGTCAAGCGCTACCGGGTGTACGAACGAACGCTCTGAGGCGGCGGCGCCCAGGTCGAGCCGAAACCGTTCAGGGGTCGATCAGCACTCCCGGGTTGAGCACACCACCGGGGTCGACCGCAGCCTTGGCCGCCCGCAGTGCCGTAGCGAACGGCTCCGGGCGCTGCCGGTCATACCACGGCCGGTGATCTCTGCCCACCGCGTGGTGGTGGGTGATCGTGCCGCCGGCGGCCAGAACGGCGTCTGAAGCGCCCCGTTTGATGGCCCGCCACTGCTCCAGCTCTGCCCCGCGCCGGGCTGGAGCGAGGATCGTGTAGTAGGGCGCTGGTCCGTCGGGATAGACGTGGGTGAACCGGCAGGTCACCGTCCCCGAGCCGCACACCTCGCGGACGGCCTCACGGGTGCTGGCCATGACGCCGGCATGGAAGGAGTCAAACCGCTCCCAGGTGATCGCCGTCTCAAATGTCTCCGACAGCACACCCATGGCTACGAATGTGTCCCGGAGGTACGGCGCGCGGAGAAAGGCCTGGCGCCAGTTGGCCACCTCCGTCCCGCGATCGGGACTCGTCTTCGTGCCCCGCCGCTCCCACCGTCCGCCCCAGTCCCCGCAGAGTTCCAGGGCACTTGACATCCACGGCTCGACGTCGCGATCAGCGGACTCGAACCCGAGCACGAGCACCGCGCGTGACCCGTCGCCCGCTCCGGTGACCGCCGCCTCCTGGGCATCGATGAGCCGACAGTTGCTTGGATAGAGGCCCGATTGGGATAACTCTCGGGTGGCCGCTACGCCGCCGGCGAAATCGTTGAAGGTCACTGCGGTCGACGCCCGCCGTTGCGGACGCGGGCGGACGCGCACCCAGGCCTCGGTGATCACGCCGAGGATGCCCTCCGAGCCGATGAGCAGCCGGTCGGGGGAGACACCGGCCCCTGAGCCCGGCAGCCGTCGAGACTCCCAGGCCCCAGCGGGGGTGATGGCGCGGACCGACTCGACCAGATCGTCTATGTGGGTGAGCAGCGTGGCGAAGTGGCCGCCTGACCGGGTGGCAATCCAGCCACCGAGCGTCGAGAATTCGAACGACTGGGGGAAGTGGCGCAGCGTCAGTCCGTGTTCGGCCAGCTGCCCCTCCAGGACGGGCCCCAGCGCCCCGGCCTGGATTCTGGCAGCCTCCGAGACAGGGTCCACCTCGAGCACGCGGTCGAGCGCTTTGAGGTCCACCGTCACCACCCCTGAGTAGCGGTCGTCCACATCGGCCTCGACCCCGCCCACCACGCTGGTGCCGCCGCCGAAGGGGATCAGCGCGGCTCCCGACTCCCCGGCCCAGGCGAGCACCTCCTGCACCTCGCGCTCGTTGCCTGGGTGGGCCACCAGATCAGGCGGATGGTCAAACCGGCCCCGGAACGCGCGGACGATGTCGGAGTACGACCGGCCATAGGCATGGAGCGCCCGCTCGTAGACGTCCTGCCGGAAAACGTGGGCCAGGGAGTCGGGCGGGCGCAGCCGGCTCGGGGGCAGCGACACCTGATCCAGCGCCACGGGGTACTCCGGCTCGGCTGAGCCGAAGCCCAACCGCTGCGAGAGGACCGACGCCAACCCGGTCAGCTCCTCGGTCGACGGTTGCTCATCCTCGTAACCCCAGCCCCAGTGCTTCAAGCGGCGCGCCACGGGAGGTGGAGCCTATCCCGCCCGGGGGCTCGGAGCGCCACAGGGTCGAAAGGCAGCGGAGCGACCGGGATCCCGTCCGTGGGGCGGTACCGTCTGTCCGTGCCCAATGTTCCTGGCATTCTGGCCCGCGGGCCGTGGGCGCGGGAGGCGATCGACGTGTCCTGGCGCGAGGACGAGTTCGAGCCACCCTCCGCCGCCACAGAGGCCGCCGACGTCGCACTGGAGGCTCTGCGGGCCCGGGGCTCGCCCTCCCACGATGGGCTGGCCGCCCGGCTCGCCGGCTTCACGGCCGGCCCGGACCGCCTGCGTCTGGAGCTCCAGCCGGCTCGGTGGGCCCTGCGGCTGCTCCCGCTGGACGGCGCCCGGAGCCTGTCGGTCCTGTGCGTGGTCCGCGCGGCCGACGGATCCTGGTTGGCCGGGCGGCGGGCCCAATGGCTCGCCTCCTGGGCTGGGCGCTGGGCCCTAGGGGCCGGGGGAGCGGTCGAGTTGCGCGAGAACCCGGCCAGCTCGATGCAGCGCGAGTTACGCGAGGAGTGGTCCGTCGACCCCGAGCGGCTGACGGTCGAGGCATTGGTGCTGCTGCCCAGCGAGATGGTGCTGCTCGTGGGGCAGGCCTGGCTGGCCCACGGAGTGGCCGTGGCTCCCGACCATGAGCACGACGAGTACGCCTGGTGGCCGCCCCAGATCGATCGCTGGCCTGCCGAGGCGGACGAGCCGCTGCGCCGGATGGCCGCGCTGCTGGCCGGCGCGGCATGAGATTCCCTCGAGCCATCACCTTCGGGCGCCTGGAGGCGGTCTCTTTCATCCATTCCGCCGTCTACCTGGCGCTGCTCGTGACTGCGTTCGCGGCCGGTAAGCCCGAGCCAGCCACGTTCATCCTGGGCATGGCGCACGGACTTCTCTGGATAGCCATGTCGCTGATCTGCATCGGCGCGGCCCGGGCGCACGTCATCCCCTACTGGCTGGCCGTGACCATCGCCGTACTCGGCGGTCTGGGCCCCTTCGCGGGCAGCATCGGGTTCGTGGTGGAGGCCCGCCGACGGCGCCGGTCGAGCGCCCTCCAGCCGTTACAGTTGAGCTGAATGGCAGTGGAGAGCGGCACCGTGCAGGTTGTCATGCCCGCGATGGGCGATTCGGTGTCCGAGGGCACCGTGCTGGAGTGGCACAAGCAGGTCGGGGATCAGGTCCAGGCCGACGAGACGATCGTCGAAATCTCCACCGACAAGGTCGACGCCGAGGTGCCCTCGCCGGCCACAGGAACCATCACGAAAGTCAACTTCGCGGAGGGGGACGCCGTCACCGTGGGCGCGGTTCTGGCCGAGATCGCCACCAATGGCGCCGGAACACTCCCGGGCCCAGTGTCGGCCGAGGCACCGCCAGCCACGCCCGAAGAGGCCCTCTCCGCGGCGGCCACCGAGGCCGAACACTCGCGCGTTGGGGAGCGAGCCGCAGAAGGAGTCGAGCCGGCCGGCGGTGGACAACCGCCCTCCGCGGGCGACGGAGCCTCGGGTCGGATCGTGGACATCGTCACGCCCACCGGCGGCGAGTCGGTCACCGAGGGAACCATTCTCGAGTGGTCGGTCAAGGTGGGCGACGCGGTCAGGCAGGGCGACACGGTGGTGGAGATCTCAACCGACAAGGTCGACATGGAGCTGCCCGCCCCGGCCTCGGGAACGATCACCGAGATCCTGGCCGCGGACGGCGAGACAGTGACCGTCGGCCAGGTGATAGGTCGCATGAACACCGAGGGGGTTGGCTTCTCGCCGGAGCGTGATGAGAAAGCCCCCACGATGGGGGAAGATCCAGCACGCTCTGTCGCGGGGGATGGCGTGGCGGCCAACGCCTCACCCGTGGCCCGGCGGATTGCCGCCCAGGAGGGCGTCGATCTGGCTGGAGTCCAGGGCACGGCGCGGTCAGGCCGGATCACCAAGGCGGACGTCCTGGCGGTGGCCGGCAACGGTGCCACGGCCATCCCCACCAGGGCCGCCCCCGAAGGTAGGGCGGCCCCATCCCCAACCCCTGCTCGGGGCGTGACACAGCTCAAGGGGAGCGCAGCCGCGCTGGCCCGATATATGGACCAGAGCCGCTCAGTCCCCACCGCCACCTCGTTCCGCACGATCACGGTCACTGAGCTCGAGCAGCGCCGTCAGCAGCTCAAGCAGGCAGGCCAGCGCGTCTCGTTCACCCACCTGATCGCCTACGCGATCGCGCTCGTGGCCACCGAGGACATGCCGGTCATGACCCATCACTACGAGGAGGTGGACGGCAAGCCGTACCGGGTGGACGACGGCGCGTGCCACCTCGGCTTGGCCGTGGACGTCGAGCGCAAGGACGGCGGACGCACGCTGATGGTCCCCGTGATCCGGGACGCGGGGCGACTCAGGTTCAGCGAGTTCCTGGACGCCTACAACGACTTGGTCGAGAAGGCCCGGACAAACACCTTGACGGCTGATGATCTGAGCGGGGGCAACCTGTCGCTGACCAATCCCGGCGGTCTGGGTACTGTGGCTTCCGTCCCCCGGCTGATGGCCGGGCAGGGCACGATCGTGGCCACCGGATCGATCGCCTACCCAGTGGGCTTGGAACGGGTCGGCCCTCAGATCGGGGCCGAGAAGGTCATGACCATGACCTCGACCTACGATCACCGCGTCATCCAAGGGGCGGAATCGGGCCGCTTCCTGGCGCGGATAGAGGCCTATCTCCACGGCGAGGCGGGGTTCTATGAGCGCGTCTTCGCCGAGCTCGGTCTGGTTCTGGAACCGCTGTCCGCCGCGGCCGCGGCCGCACCCTCGCCCGCGACCCCGGCCACGGCGGCACCCTCGCCCGCGACCCCGGGCCCCCCGGCGGCGCTCGACGAGGAGATGATGGCCGCCGTCCAGGCCGCCGCCTCGCTGCTCAAGGCTCATCGCACGCACGGTCACCTGGCCGCCCACCTCGATCCCCTGGGCCGCGAACCCGAGAGCGACCCTGCGCTCGAGCCCGAGCCCCTGGGACTAACCCCCGAGCTGATGGCCCGGATCCCCTCCCACATCCTGCGCATGTACGTGCCGGGCGAGACGCTGGCCGAGTCACTGCCCCACCTCCGGGAGACCTACTGCGGCCCGATCGCCTACGAGATCGAGCACATCGGCTCCCACCGCCAGCGGCTCTGGCTGCGCGAGGCCATCGAGTTGGGACGGTTCCGGACGCCGCTGGGAGCCGAAGAGGAGAAGGCGCTGCTCAAGCGGCTGACCGAGGTGGACGCGTTGGAGCGCTTCATGCACAAGGCCTATTTGGGCCAGAAGCAGTTCTCGATCGAGGGCCTGGACATGACGGTGCCGATGCTGGACGAGCTGATCCAGCTCGGCGCGAGCGCGGGGGCGCGGGAGATAGTCATCGGGATGGCCCATCGGGGCCGTCTGAACGTCTTGGCCCACAATCTGGGCCGGTCATACGAATCGATCTTCGCCGAGTTCGAGGGCACGTCCACTCTGGAGGCGATCACCACGATCCCACAGGGAGGGACGGGCGATGTCAAGTACCACCACGGTGCACAGGGCAGCTACCAGCTCCCGAGCGACGAGTCGGTGATCGTCCGTCTGGAGTCCAATCCAAGCCACCTTGAGTACGTGGATCCGGTCGTGGCCGGAGCCACCCGAGCCGCTCAGACGACCCGGCAGGGCCCCCATGTGGTCCGAGACACCAACGCGGCCATTCCGGTGATCCTGCATGGTGACGCGGCCTTCCCGGCTCAGGGCGTGGTGGCGGAGACGCTGAACCTCCAGGCGCTGGACGGCTACACGGTCGGCGGAACGGTCCACCTCATCCAGAACAACCAGGTGGGCTTCACCACCGACTCGGAGGATGCTCGGTCTACGGTCTGGGCCTCGGACCTGGCCAAGGGTTTCGACGTCCCGATCATTCACGTCAACGCCGATGAGGTGGAGGCGTGCATCTCGGCGGTCCGGCTGGCCTTTGCCTTCCGGCAGGAGTTCGGGCACGACGTGCTGATCGACCTCATCGGCTATCGCCGTTTCGGGCACAACGAGGCCGACGAGCCCGCCTACACCCAGCCCTCGATGTACCAGGTGATCAAGAAGCACCCGCCGGCGCGGGAGGTCTACGCCCGCCAGCTGATCGAGCGCGGTGTGGTCTCAGAGCAGGAGTCCACCGAGATGACGGATGGCGTATGGGCCGTGTTGACGGGCGCGCATGAGCGTCTCAAGGAGCGGATCGCCGGCACGCGGGGCGTCGAGCACGCCACGGGCGAATACCAGCTGGACCGTACCCCGTCGCCCGAGGTTAAGACCGCGGTCAGCCCCGATCGGCTGCGGGTCCTGGGCGAGGAGCTGCTCTCCGTGCCGGACGGATTCATGGTCCACCCGAAGCTCGTGCGCCAGCTCGACCAGCGGCGCGAGGCGCTCCAGACCGGCGAGGGCATCATCTGGGCGCACGCGGAGGCGTTGGCCTTCGCCAGCCTGCTCACCGAGGGGCTGCCGATTCGGCTGACCGGCCAGGACACCGAGCGCGGCACTTTCAGCCAGCGGCATCTGGTGCTGCACGACGCCAAGACGGGGCAGGAGTACTCGCCTATCCAGCACCTGCCCGGAGCGCTGGCGCCGATGGAGCTGCACAACAGCCCGCTATCAGAGATGGCCTGCGTGGGCTTCGAGTACGGCTACTCGCAGGAGGCGCCCGAGACCATGGTGCTCTGGGAGGCCCAGTTCGGCGACTTCGTCAACGGCGCCCAGGTGATCGTGGATCAGTTCATCGTCTCGGGCCTGGCCAAGTGGGGCCAGACCTCGCGGCTCACCCTGCTGCTGCCCCACGGGTATGAGGGTTCGGGGCCGGAGCACTCCTCGGCCCGGATCGAGCGGTTCCTTCAGCTGGCCGCCGAGGGAAACATCCGCGTGGCCAACCCGACCACTCCCGCCCAGTACTTCCACCTTCTGCGCCGGCAGGCCCGGATCGCCAAGCAACGCCCGCTGGTCGTCCTGACCCCGAAGAGCCTGCTCCGCCTGCCTCAGGCAGTGAGCCGGCTGGAAGAACTCTCGAACGGCCGGTTCGAGCCCGTGTTGCCAGACGCCGGCGTGGATCCCGAGCGGGTCCGCCGGCTGATCCTGTGCAGCGGCAAGATCTACTACGAGATCGTCGGGCACCAGCTGCGAGCCGAGTCACCCGAGGTGGCGATCGCCCGGGTGGAGCTGCTTTATCCCTTCCCCCAGCAGGAGATCCTGTCCCTGGTCGAGCGCTATCCCGGCCTGAGCGAGGTGGTGTGGGTCCAGGAGGAGCCGCGCAATATGGGGGCGAGGGCGCACATGTCGGCCCGGCTGCGTCAGATCCTTCCTCATCAGCTCGAGTTCGGCTATATCGGGCGGCCCGAGCGCGCCTCGCCGGGCGAGGGCTACCCGGTGGCGCACGCCCTGGAGCAGGATCGGATCGTCCAGACTGCCCTGAACTTCGGTCAGTTGGTATCTCAGTTTCCGGGTAAACCCCCGGGCGAGCGGTAGCGGCGCGCCGCCGGATTGGTGGCCCGCGCTGTACACGCGGGTCGGACTTCTGGCACTCTTTTGGCGCCATCGGATTTCGTAGAGAAGGCTCTCGCAGGGACACGGCCCGGCGTCACCTGGCGCCCACCTTCGGGGTGCACGACATGGCGATCGATCTGGGCACGGCCAACACTCTGGTCTACGTGGGCGGGCGCGGGATCGTCGTTGCCGAGCCCTCTGTTGTGGCATCGGACGTCGAGACCGGCGCCGTGCACGCGGTCGGGGACGAGGCGCAACGGATGATCGGTCGCACGCCGGCCACCATTGCCGCCACGCGCCCCCTGCGCCATGGCGTGATCGCCGACTTCGAGGTCACCGAGGAGATGCTGCGCTACTTCATCCACAAAGTCCTGGACCGGAGGATGGCCCATCCGCGGTTGATCGTGTGCGCCCCGTCGGGCGTTACCGAGGTGGAGAAGCGGGCGGTGGAGGAAGCGTCGCTGGCGGCCGGGGCGCGCCGGGTCCACCTGATAGAGGAGCCGATCGCCGCGGCCATCGGCGCGGGCATGAAGATTGAGGAGCCGGTCGGACGTATGGTGGTGGACGTGGGTGGGGGCACCAGCGAGATGGCGGTCATCTCGTTGGGCGAGATCGTGGTTAGTCGCTCGATCCGGGTGGGCGGCTACGAACTGGACGACGCGATCGCCCACTACATGCGCATCGTCCATCAGCTGGCGGTGGGATCACAAACGGCCGAGCGGATCAAGTTGACCGTCGGCTCGGTGCGATCGTCGGCCGAGGAGCCGACGATGGAAGTCCGCGGGCGGCATCTGATAACCGGCCTACCCACGGCGGTCCAGCTCTCGGGCGCCGAGGTGCGCGGCGCTATCAACGCCCCGATCCGGGAGATCCTCCGGGCCATCCGGGACACGCTCGAGCGGACCCCGCCGGAGCTGGCCTCCGACATCGCCCGCGATGGGATCCTCCTCGCCGGAGGCGGCACGCTGGTGGAAGGCTTCTCCGATCTTGTGGCCGAAGAGACGGGGATGCCGGTGTTCATGGCCGAGGATCCCCTCACCTGTGTCGCCTACGGCTCAGGCCAGGCGCTGGCTCACCTGGATTCGTTCAGTCGCGTCCGGCGCTCGCGCACGCCGGCCCTGGCCGTTGACTGGCCGACCGAGTAGCAGAGCTACGCCGAGCTCCCGAGGCCGCGGCTTCGCGACGGTCATCGGCCAAATCCCGGCGGGCAGAGGACGCGGTATAGAGCCGCAGCCGATCGCCAACCGCCCGCGCCGCCGCTGCCACTGCGCAGGCGGCAAGCAGGATGAGGAATGGATCGATGACCTCTCGGAAGCGGGGGGTCTCGGCGTTCACTAGCGCCACGCTCAGCCACAGCAGGAGTGGAGCCAGCCAGAGCCATTTCGGACCGCGCCTGACCGCTCTGGTGAACGCGCCGGCCGCGGCCACGAGGCAGAGGATCCAGAAGCTCAGGACCCCGATCCGGGCGGTGGGGATGGGCAGGTCGATCGACGAGGCCGAGATCTTCCACGCTCGGGATCCGGCCAGCTCGAACATCCGGCGGGTGTTGTGGTAGAGGACGGCCAGCGGCGAGGCGGGGTGATTCCCGATGTAGTCGAACGCTTGGTCCTCGAGGCGTTGGGAGAGTTGGAGCTCGGTCAGATCGTGCGCCTCGCGGATCAGCGACTGCTCGCCCGGGATGTCGAAGTACAGGCGCCATCGGTAAGGAACCTGACGGTCGGCGGCCGACGCACGGTTGTATGTCCCCACCAGCGTGATGCCGTCCTCGTCGGTCACCCGGACGAATTGGTGCATGACCACCGCGTCACGCACGATCCAAGGCATGACGCCCAGAATCGTCGTGGCCAGAAGGAGCGCCGGCGATAGGACGGTAGGCCGCGCCCGCCACGACGCCACGGCCAGCGGCACCACCAGCACGATGCCGTTTACGTGGGCCAGCGTGGCCAGGCCGGTGAGTACCCCCGCGGCGGCGAGCCAGCGCAGGGGCGAGCCCGACCGGCGGGCCCGGAGAGCCGCCCAGATGGCGGCCAGGACCAGCGCGGTGAAGAGGTTCTCCGCCACCAGCAGGGCCGAGAGTTCGATCAGGACCGGGTAGATGGCGGCCAGGCCGAGCGCGATCACCCCCACGGTCGCTCCGAACGCTTCCAGCGCCACCAGACCGATCAGGCCGACGATGATCGTCCCCACGACGGCCTGGGAGATCCGGGCGGGCTGGACCGCGCCGGGATCGTCGGGTGCGGTGTGGCCGTCGAGAAGGTCCACCACGGCCAGGAAGTAGGGGAAGGCGGGCGGGAAGTAGGCGCTCGGCCCCCGAGTGCCCCCGGCGCCCGCGCCCGGGGCCGTGCTGGTCGAGTAATCGCCGGTGTGGGCGATCTGGCTGGCCAGCGTCAGATATGAGGCGGCATCATTGATCGGGCGGTAGGAGGTCCGCTGGACCTCGGCCAACCGGAGGCCGAGCGCGATCAGCAGGATGGCGCCGACGAGCAGGACGCGGCGAGAGGGCGCGGACACCGGGCGAGGCCACCTCACGGCAGATTAGGGTAGGGCGAGTGAGCGGCGGGTCAAGGCGGGCGAGCGGCGGTGGGCTCAGGCCCCGACGGCCATGGCGGGTCAGGCCGCAGCGGCGACGGTCGGCTGCGACGGTGACGGCGCCCAGTGTCCGTCGGCGGAGAACTGGAGGGCTCCGTCCTCTAGCGCGCTTCGTTTGATCAAGCGCAGGTCACGCATGTAGTTCTGATGCAGTCGCCACGGCAGCTTGGACCCCTGCTTGGGGAGCTTGTGCATTGAGCGCATGAAGTATCCCGGGGTGAAGTCCACAAACGGTGTCTCGGTGACCGTGGGATCCCGGTTGAAGGGCATGCAGCGCGTGTACCCCCGCCTCTCCATGTGATCGAGGATCCGGCATACGTACCGGCAGATGAGATCGGCCTTGAGCGTCCAGGACGCGTTGGTATAGCCGAAGGACATTGCGAAGTTCGGCACTCCCGAGAGCATGCAGCCCTTGTAAACCATCGCTTCCGGCAGCTCCACGGGCCGGCCGTCCACCACGAGCTCCGCCCCGCCGATGGGCTGCAGGTTCAGACCCGTGGCCGTGATCACGAGATCGGCCTCGAGCTCCTGGCCCGACACGAGGCGGATTCCCGTCTCGGTGAAGGTTTCGATCTGGTCGGTGACCAGCGACACGGACCCGTGGCTGATGGCCTCGAAGAGATCTCCGTCTGGGACCAGGCACAGCCGCTGGTCCCAAGGGTTATATCGGGGCTTGAAGTGGGTGTCGATGTCGAAGCCCGCCGGCAGGCGGCGCTCGGCACCCGCGCGGATCAGGCGCTTGACCAGTCGCGGACGGCGCCGGCTGAGCGTGTAGAAGCCGAGCCCCAGCAGGACGTTCTTCCAGCGCACGATTCCGTAAGCCCATTTGGTGGGCAGCAGGCGGCGGAGCACCCTGGCCAGCGGGTCCTGGCCGGGGAGGGAGACCACGTAGCTCGGAGAGCGCTGGAGCATGGTGACGTGTGCTGCTTCCTCGGCCATAGAGGGGACGAGCGTCACCGCCGTGGCGCCGCTGCCGATCACCACTACCCGCTGGCCCGCGTACTCCATGTCGGTTGGCCAGAACTGGGGATGCACGATCCGTCCCTGGAACTGTTCCGCGCCCGGAAAGTCGGGAGTGAAGCCCTGGTCGTAGCGGTAGTAACCGGTACACATGAACAGGAAGCCGCAGGTGAGAAGGACCCTCTCGCCGGTGTCCGTCCGGAGGGCCTCGACGGTCCACCGGTCATCCGCGCTTGACCAGATGGCCCGCTCCACCCGCTGGTTGAAGCGAATCTTGCGGTCGATGCCGTACTCGCTGACCGTGTCGCGCAGGTAGCGCAGGATCGAGGGACCGTCCGCGATGGAGACGTCGCTGTCCCACGGCCGGAAGGGAAACCCGAGGGTGTACATGTCCGAGTCCGACCGGATTCCGGGATAGCGGAAGAGATCCCAGGTGCCGCCGATGGCCTCCCTGGCCTCGAGAATTGCGAAGCTCTTGCCCGGGCATTCGTGCTGGAGGTGATAGGCCGCCCCGATGCCCGATATCCCGGCACCGACTACCAGCACGTCGAGGTGCTCGACGGGGTCTGACCGGGATTCATTTGCCAGAGCCACGGTGCCCGTGGTCATTGTGCTCCTGTGGTTGCCGTCACCGGTGGTTGCGGACATGTGTGGTTGCAGTCACGCCAATGCTACACAGGTGAAGCTTTGGTGCCGGAGAAAAAGTCTCGCTATAGCGAGACAAAGTCACCACGCTGCCCGCGGACGCGCGCAGAGGTCGCCACGTCGGCGCGGCCGCTCAGTGGATGCCCACAATGGAGGCGCAGTCCCAGTTGGACACGCCCGCGCCCCCGTTCCAGATCCGGGAGGCCACCGCGTCCTGTTCGGCCTTGCTGGCCAGGTAGGCCGCCGGGCCGGTGCCGCCAAACTGCCGCCAGGTGCCGGGGATGATCTGGTAGTAGCCCGATGCGCCGGCGCTGTTGGGTGGGAGGTCCTGACCCCCTGACTCGCACAGCACGATGGCGTTGGGGATCACCCATCCGCCGGTCCGGGCAGGTGAGCTCGCGCCGCCCGGTGACGGCGCCACGAGCCGCTGGGAGGCGGCCTGTTGGGCCGCCGCGCGCTGAGCCGCGGCCTGCTCGGCGGCCGCCTGTTGGGCCTCTATCTGAGAGATCTCTGCCTGGAGCTGACTGGCGCGCGTCTGGCTGGCAGCCAGCGCCGCTCGTTGCACGGCCTGCGCCCGCTCGAGGGCGGACTGCTTGGAGTGCAGCAGCGAGTTCATGCCGGCCAGGGCCTTGGCTTCGACCGCAGCCGCCGTGGTGATCTGCTCCTCCCGGGCCTGAAGCCTGGCCAGCCGAATGGCGGCGGCCGTGGCCTGCGCCTTAGCTCGCCTAGTAATCGCGATGATGCGCTGCTGTTGGCGCTGGGCGTCGTTGAGGAAGTTGATCCGATCCAGGAGCTCGGTGAAGCCGTTGGACTCCAGAACGGCGCTCAGGAGATCCGGGTTGCCGGACTCGTAGTTGGACACGAGTTGATTGGCCAGCAGCCGCCGGGCCTTGGCCAACCGTGCCTTCAACAGCGCCAGAAGCCGACGCTGGCGCTCGAGCTGAACCTTCGTCCGAGCCAGGGCGGCCCGGTCCTGGGACAGCTGCAGGTTGACCGCGGCTTCGCGCCTCTCCACCAGCGCGATCTGCGCGGTCAACGACGAGATCAGCCCGGAGAGGCCACCCAGACTCGATTGGAGCTGCTGCTGGCGGGACTGCTGCTGGCTCAGTTGCTGGTTTAGCTGCCCGATGGTCGGTCCGGCGGCCGACGTGGCTGGAAGCGCGGCTAACCCGCCCAGCAGAGCCACAGCCACCATGGTCGGGGCCAACCGGCTAGGTGTGCACCTGCGGGAGCTCATGGTCCTCGTTTGCCTACGGGGTTAGCTGTCGGGCTCGCGCCTAGTTGTCGCGCTACGCCGCCATCAGGCGGCGATTCGCCCCGGGGAAACTTGGTTCCCCCGCTCCCCCGCACATGGGCGGGAGATTCGGCGGCGAGCACAATATCAGGCCGAGATGAGTGGGCAACGCCACATACGGCGGCCCGGCGCCCCCGCTCGCGACGCCCGCGCCCCAGCCCGCGAGGCCCGATGATCTGGGTTCAGCGGCAGATCAGGCTCCCTTCGCGCCCGCGTGGCTTTCATCTGGTCACCCCGGAGGTGATTGATGCGACGCCCGAGCTGGACCGCGTTCGCGTGGGTCTGCTCCACCTCATGATTCAGCACACCTCGGCCTCGCTGGCGCTGAACGAGAACGCCTCGCCCGACGTGCGCCGAGATTTTGAGACCTGGGGCAACGAGGCCGTGCCCGAGGATGCTCCGTACTGGACCCACACGCTGGAGGGTCCCGATGACATGCCCGCCCACATCAAGGCGGCCCTGTTCGGCCCGTCGCTGACCCTACCGGTGGCGGACGGCAATCTGGCCCTGGGCACCTGGCAGGGCATTTACCTGTGCGAGCACCGCGATCGGGGTGGCGGCCGCAATGTTGTGGCCACGCTGTGGGGGGAGGAGCGATAGCGCGGTAACGGAGCCGGCACGCGACAACTCAACCTGAGTGTTATCGACCCCGGCCGGGCGCCGCTATCAGGAGGAGAGCGGATCCTACCTGCGCTCGAACACGACGACGGGGATCTGGCGGTCGGTCCTGCGCTGGTAATCGTCGTACGCGGGCCAGACCTCGGCCATCAGGCGCCACAACCGCTCCCGCTCTTCCCCTGCGGCCACGTGAGCCCGCACCGGAATGCGCTCATCCTTGACCTGGATTGTGACCTGGGGATCGGCCCGGAGGTTCTTGAACCAGTCGGGATGGTCGGGCGCGCCGCCCTTGGAGGCCACGACGACCCAGCGGCCGTCGTCCGCCCGGTAGATGAGCGGCGTTGTGCGGTCCTGACCTGACGCACGTCCGGTGGTACTCAGGAGCAGGATCTCCGTGCCCCGCCAGTCGTAGCCGTGCTCTCCGTCGGTCTCGCGATAGCGCCGGACATGTTCCTGGCCGAAGAGGTTGTCGTCGTCTGCGATGGATCAAGCCTACCCAGACCTGGTCGGCGAGGGTGCCGGCTAGCGGCCCTTCCACTCGGGCGGGCGCTTCTCCGCGAAGGCCACCGCTCCCTCGCGTGCATCCTCGGACGTCGTCACCGGCTCCACGATCTCCTGTTGGCGGGCGAAGAACTCCGACTCCGGCC
>JBPYDM010000055.1:0-6304 GCA_051986255.1 Solirubrobacteraceae bacterium
ACCCGATGAGCGTCAGCGAGAGCGATATCGCCGCCGCGAAATACTCGGAGCTCAGCCCGCTGAGCGCCGGGAGCCTTCTGCCCGGCCGCCCCGACGGCTCCGGCCACCAGCCGATCAGCGCCGGAGCTCAGGCGGCACCCGCTCCAGCCCACGAATGAGCGCGCTCGGCGGACGCTGGGCCCTCGTCTCGGCCCGCTATGGCGACAGCCCTCCTCCCGAGTGCCTGGGCGTTCTGCTGCTGCCCCGCCAGCTCGAAAAGTTCGAGCTGGCCGAGCACGCGCGAGATCTGTTGTCCATCCCCAGAGTGGTAGCCGTGGAGCCGCCACGCTGGCGCCGCCGAGCGCTACTCGGGGACGACATGCAGGCGCTGCGTCACGTGCGGCGGCTCAAGTTCCCCGGACAGCCGCGAGTCGTCGTCCTGTACGACCCGCGTCAGTACCACCTGGGACGGGTGCTGTGCACCAAATACGAGGCCGAGCTGTGGTATTCGCGGGGCGAGTCACTCCCGTCCGCCGCCAA
This sequence comes from Solirubrobacteraceae bacterium, assembly GCA_051986255.1. Taxonomy (GTDB): domain Bacteria; phylum Actinomycetota; class Thermoleophilia; order Solirubrobacterales; family Solirubrobacteraceae; genus Palsa-465. Next base: position 520 of record JBPYDM010000055.1, read on the forward strand.
GGCCGAGGAGGAGGACATGGCCATGCTGGACCAGTTCGCCACGGAGATGGCCTCGGGAACGGTTTCGCCCGGCCAGACCGGGGACCCTCGAGCGGACAATGAGGCGCTCCGGCGGCGGCTGGCCGAGCTGGACGTGATCAGCGCGCGGCCGTTCGTGCCCGGGAGGCGCGTCGGTCGGCGCTGAAGCGTCAAGCTTCCGGTCAGCTGATCATTCCGCCGGCGAACGGCAGCGCGTAGAAGGCGGCCAGCCCGGCCGTGATGCCTAGCGTGGCGTAGGGAGACACCACAGCCAGCGCGGTGGCCAGCCCGTACGGGATCACCCCGCTGGAGGCGCGTAGGAAGATCAGCCGACGCTCCTCGGCGTTTAGCTGGACGCGGAGCAGATGAGGGCGCCGGAACAGAATCTGAGCGTTGAGCGCTGTGAACGCCAGCGCCATGGCCAGGAGGATCCCTCCATATACCGCGGCGCTCAGCTGGTCTCCAGTGCGGGCCCGAAGATAGTTGGCCAGCAGGTTGGTGCCGAATGGGATCACCACGATGGTCATGAGCAGCAGCAGATTCAGCATCAGAATCGAGTGATCGGTGCGGGCCAGACGGCCGATGCTGATGTGGTGGTTGATCCAAATGATCCCGATCGTCATGAACGAGACCACGTAGGCGGCGTAGACCGGCCACTGGTGCCCGAGCCGGGCTGCCAGCGCGCCTCCGGGCCGTGGGACGCCGATGGCCAGAACCAGAAGCGTGATGGCTACCGCCATCACGCCGTCTGAGAACGATTCCAGCCGTCCGGTGCTCACCGAGAGGGCTTTCGCCGCAGGCCGGTGGGGTCCTACCGAACGGCGCTAGCGCCGATGCGCTTCGCTCACGCCGTCAAGCTCAGAGGCAACCGTCGCCGTCGCTCGGGCCGCCGTGGTTGTCGCTGTCGCCGTCGCCGGCGTTCTTGCCTTGAGGGATGCACCCGGTCCCCCCGCCCTGGGGCTGTGTGGTCGTGGTCGGAGGAGGCGGCGGAGGTGTGGTGTGCGTGGTGGTGGTGGGAGGAGGCGGCGGGGGTGTCGTATGGGTGGTGCTGGTGGGAGGGGGCGAGGCGGCAGCCGTGGCGGTCGGGGTAGACGTGGTGGTGGGGGGCGGAGCCGATGTCGATGTGGTTACCGGCTTGGCCGCCGTGGTTGTGTGATGAACAGGCTTCTTAGCCGCGGAGTGATGCTTCTGCTGGTGCATGGTGTGCTTGGGAGGAATGGCGGCCTTGGTGGTGGCCGCCGTGGTGTGGCTGGTTGTGTGCGTGGCGCTTTTGGACGCCCCGCAACCTGCCAGCACGAGCGCGACCCCGGCCAGCGCCAGCAAGGAGGTTGTGAGTCGCCTGATCAGCATCATGGTGATATAGACGCCATATGCTGTCAAATCTTCCCCTGCTTTATCTCACACCGTGCACATCGGGCAGCTGACCGCACCTGAGCAGCGAGTCCTGGGGGCTCTGATCGAGAAGCGGTGGACCACACCAGATCAGTATCCGCTGTCAGTCAATGCCCTGCGCCTAGCCTGCAATCAGCTGACCAACCGTGAACCCGTCACCCACTACGACGAATCCACGGTGCGCCAGGCCGCCCAGCGGCTCTCCCGGTACGGCCTGGCCAGGCTGGCCAGCGGCCATAGCAGCCGAGCGATCAAGTACCGCCACCTGGCCGAGGAGGCGCTCTCGCTGGGGCGAGAGGAGTTGGCCGTACTGGCCGTGCTCCTGTTGCGGGGACCGCAGACGCCGGGGGAGATCAAGTCCAGGAGTGAGAGGATGGCCAGCCTGGGCGCGCTGGCCGATGTCGAGCGCGTCCTCGACGTCCTTTGTCAGCGCGGCTATGCTCGCAGTCTCGGGCGCCGCCCGGGGCAGAAGGAGGACCGGTTCGAGCAGCTGCTGGGCGGGGGCGCAGCAAGTGGTTCGGACGGGGACGAGGACACCGTCGCTCCCACGAGCGTCGACCGGGACCCGGTGTACCCCGAAGCCCCGAATGCGTCTTCCCCGCTGCTGGTTACCGGTGGGGCCACCCTCGAGTCCCGAGTCGGCGCGCTCGAAGCCGAGGTGGCCGAGCTGCGCCGCCAGTTGTCGGAATTAGCGCCCGAGCGGCTGTCAGAGCGGTCAGCTGGGTAGGGCAAGGCCCACGGCGTACGTGGCGCCGCCCACTATCACCCCGGCCAAAGTCATCTCCAGCCCTGCGGCCCACCACGTGCGCAGGGTGACCAGCGACTTGGCCGCTCCCACCAGGAAATGTGCGATCAGCGAGACGACGGCCGCCACAACGATCGCCACCGTGCCGGTGAGAAAGATGAAGGGGATGACCGGGATAACTGCTCCCGCGCCGGTCGAGAGGCCAGCCGCCAGCGCAGCTTGGCGCGGGCTACCGCCACCGCCACTCCCCGAGACCCCGAACTCCTCGGCCGTCAGCGTCTTCAGCATCGCGTCCGGATGCTGGGACATCCGTTCGGCCAGCGCGTCAGCCGTGCGCTCGTCGATCCCTTTGAGCTGGTAGAAGAGCGATAGCTCCTCCTTTTCCTCCTCGGGGTGCTCAGCGATCTCCTGCCGCTCGCGCTCAACGTTGGCCGCCACCACCTCTTGCTCGGAGCGCTCAGCCAGGAACGCCCCAGTGGCCATAGACAGCGCGGAGGCGATCGCCCCGGCGGCCCCGGCCGTGAGCACCGCCGTTCCACCGCCCGTGGCTCCCGAGACGCCAGAGACGATCCCGAACACAGCCGCCAGTCCGTCGTTGGCGCCGTAGATGGCGCCCGATATCCACCCACCACCCGTCTGATGCCACCGCTCCCGTCCCAGGATCCGGTTCAGCCGGGTACTCACTTCGGGAGGCGCGAACGGCGCGTCGCTCGGGATGGCGGGAAGGGCGTCATCTTCGTCGTCCGAGGAGCCCGAGCGAATGTCCTGCACCGCCATCGAGTGGGAACGCTCCTCCTTGCGAATGTCACGGAGCAACTGATCGGTCACCGGGTCACCGGTGGGCCGCTTGTAGAGGTTGTCGACCTCTTCGTCTTCGGCCGCCTCTCGGGCGGCCAAGAGCCGATCAACCGGGGCCACCCGGGCCTGCAGTCGTAGTATCAGCGGGACTCGAACCGTCCGCGGATCGGGCACCGGGACTCCGAGTTCCTGCATCCGCTGTTCCAGCCGCCTGCGGTGCCCGCCTTCGGCCTCCGACATCCGTCTCAGGATCTTGGCCTCACGCTCGGGCATCCGCCGCGCGATCAGGTCGTAAACCGCGCCGGCCAGGATTTCGCCTCTCCAGGCCTCCAGCAGGCGGGACTTGGCCTCGTCCGGAGCCACGGCCGTGGCCTGGGACGCCAAGGGCATCGTCAGAGAATCCCCACCTCGGAGTTATCGCCCACCATGAAGCGGTAGGCCCGGGGCTGTCGCTCGTCGCGCGCGACGGTGACGTTTCGCCCCAGCAGGGACGACTCCATTCGCCCGGCCAGGTTGCGCACGGTCGAGCCCGCGAGCAGGATCGAGTGCTCCACCTCGGCGTTCTCGATCGTGCAGCCCCGGCCGATTGCGGTGTATGGCCCGACGTAGCAGTCCACCAGCCGGGCGCCGGCACCAATGATGGCAGGCCCCCGGACCGTGCTGTGGTCTAGACGGGCCTGGGGTTCAATCACCACTCGACCATCCACCTGCGATGCGATCAAATCTCCCTCGATCTTCTCGGAGATCGTGTCCAGCACCAGCCGATTGGCGGCCAGCATGTCCTCCAGGCGGCCCGTGTCCTTCCACCACCCGTCGACGATGTGCGGTTCCACGCGTAGGCCCATGTCGACCAGACGCTGGATGGCGTCGGTGATCTCCAACTCACCACGTCCGGACGGCGTAATCGCCCGGCTGGCCGCGTGAACCGCCTCGGTGAACATGTACACGCCCACCAGCGCCAGGTCCGTCCCCGGTTCGGCGGGTTTCTCCTCCAGCCTGGTCACCGACCCGTTCTGAAGCTCGGCCACACCGTAGTTCTCAGGATCCGGAACCGGGGTTAGGAGGATCATGGCATCGGGGGCGTTCGTACGGAACGTTCGCACCAGCTCGTCTATGCCGCCCTGGAGCAGGTTGTCCCCCAGATACATGACGAATGGCGAACGTGCCAGAAACGACTCGGCCGTGAGCACGGCGTGGGCCAAGCCCTGGGGCTCGTCCTGGACGATGTAGGTGAGCTTCACGCCGAACTGTGAGCCGTCGCCGGCGGCAGAACGGATCTCCTGCCCGGTCTCTGGGGCGATGATGACGCCAATGTCCTCGATCCCGGCCTGGGCCATGGCCTCGATCCCGTAGAACAAGACCGGCTTATTGGCCACGGGGATGAGCTGCTTGGCACTGGTGTGGGTGATCGGCCGCAGTCTCGTGCCGCGTCCTCCTGACAGGATCAGGCCCTTCAGGTCTTGCATGGGCCGCAGCGTACCGACCGAGCGATGGCCAGCCTAGGCGCCGGCGACCGAGAGATCAGCCAGCCAAGCTGGCCCGGCCGGCCCGGATCTCCTCGGCGGCCGAGAGCACCGCTGCCCGGGCGTCGTCGGGCGACAGCACCACGGCGTCGCCCGCTTCCTTGAGCACCTCCCGTACCAGCCAGTCCAGTCCTGCGAACCCCAGGTCGACTATGACGGCTCCGTCCTCGAGCTCGTGCACAACCGAGCGTTCCTCCCGCGCCCAGCGGGCCCGCTCAGGTGAAATCCAGATGCGTGCCCGGCGAGACGACGGGACCTCGCCAGTCCGAGGCCAGCCGTCAACGTCAGCCGCCGGATCGACGTCAGGCCGCGGATCGAACTTCTCGTCGGTCACCGTGGCCGACTTGATGCGGTCCAGACGGAAATGGCGGACGCTGTCACGCGCCGGGTCGAAACTTGCCACATACCAGCCTTCCTGGCCGTTGATCAGCGCGTATGGCTCCACGGTCCGGGTGGAGAATTCGTCCTCGTTCTCCTTGTAGTACTCGAAGGACAACAGGCGCCGCTTGGCGATTGCCCGCGACACGACCAATGCGATTTCGGCGTCGTCGCCTCCTGCCGGGGCGAACTGGAGTCCCTCCTCGGCCGGGTCTTCGCCCAGGGCGGCTACCACCTTGGCCCGCACCGAGCTCAGCGATCCCTCTGGGATGTGTTCTCCGATCAGGTCGATGGCAGCGATGAGGGCCTTGGCCTCCACCGGCAGAAGCCGAGCCGGACGGGCGAACGAATCTCCGTACGGCTCTGGATCCACCTCGACAAACCCGTCCGGCTGAATTTCGGCATACAGGACGTAGGTTCCGGCTCCGAAGTTGACCACGTTCAACACCGAGATGTCCTCGCGCAATTCCTGCTCGGAGACCTTGAGCGCCTGCCCTAACTCCTCCGCGCTCAGCCGGCGCCCGGCGCGTCCGGCCTCGATCAGGATGCTGGCCAGCGTGACCAGGCGAGCAAAGCGCTCGGGGCGGATGCCCGATTCCGCGGGCTCGCCATCCACGGAGTCCGTACCTTCTGAGGAGGGGGCGTCCTCGGGCTCGCCTCCGTTCTCGGAGGCCGCCACATTTGCCCGGCCGCCGGTGGCGGCGGCGAGCTGAGGTTCGCCCTCGTGGCGCTCGATCAGCAGGTCCAGGCGGTGGCCAAATTCCGCCACCAGCTCCGGCGGCCCGAGGATTCGAGCGTGCTCGGCGAGTCCGAGCACCCAGGCGATGAGCTGGCGGGCATTGGCATACGGCGTGGTGAAGATGAGGTCACCGTCTTCGCCGTTGGCCCGCATCCGTCCGTAGCGGCCGAAATGACGCTCGATCTGCCAGCC
>JBPYDM010000056.1:0-5596 GCA_051986255.1 Solirubrobacteraceae bacterium
AGCTGGCACCACACCTCGTCGCCGTGGAGCATGGGTCCCAGGTGGCGGGACTTCTGCTCCTCACTGCCGTGAGCGATCAGACAGGGGCCGAGCATTCCGATCCCGATCACGTCCAGGATGCCCGGCACCTCGACCTGAGCGAGCTCCTGGTTGACCGTGACCTGCTCGATGGGGCCAAGGCCCTGGCCCCCGTACTCTTGCGGCCATGTCACGCCGGCGAGGCCAGCCTCGGCCAGCTTGCGCTGCCAGGCCCGCCGCGCGTTGATGTAGTTGGTGTCCTCGGCGGACCCGGATCGAGGGGGGGCCTCGTCCCGGTGCGCTTCGAGCCAGGCCCGGACCTTATCCCGGTATTGGGCCTGCTCTGGGGTGTCGTTGAGGTCCACGATGGCTCCTGGTGTGGTCTGGTCGCGGGTGGGCTCCTCGCAGGTGGGGGGCGTTCCCACCCGCGGGTGAATCAAGATTCACAAATCTTATCCTGACAAGCCGGAACATGGTTTGGTCCGGTGTCGGCGCCGGGCACGCCATACTCTTCGTGTCATGACAGCCACCACCGCAGTCAGTGCCAAGGTGTTGACCCACCTGGAGCGGCTCGAGGCCGAGAGCATCCACATCATGCGCGAGGTCGTCGCAGAGACCAGCAAGCCCGTGATGCTCTACTCGCTGGGCAAAGACAGCTCGGTGATGCTGGAACTGGCTCGGCGGGCCTTTTTCCCGGCTCCGCCCCCGTTCCCGCTCATGCACGTGGACACGTTGTGGAAGTTCCGCGACATGTACGCCTTCCGGAACCGGATGGCTCGCGAGTCAGGAATGGAGCTGATCGTCCATGTCAATGAGGAGGGGCGGGAGCAGGGAATCAATCCGTTCGACCACGGGTCTGATGTACATACCCACATCATGAAGACGCTGGCGCTCAAGCAGGCGCTCGACCAGCATGGCTTCGACGCGGCTTTCGGGGGAGCCCGCCGGGACGAGGAGAAGTCCAGGGCCAAGGAGCGGATCTTCTCCTTCCGAACCGCGCAGCACACCTGGGATCCCAAGAACCAGCGTCCCGAGCTATGGCGCAACTACAACGCCCGCGTGCGCAAGGGAGAGTCGCTGCGGGTGTTTCCCCTCTCCAACTGGACCGAGCTGGATGTATGGCTGTTCATCCATGTGCACAAGATTCCCGTCGTTCCGCTGTATTTCGCGGCTGAGCGACCGATAGTGGAGCGCGAGGGGGCATTGATCATGGTCGACGATGACCGGATGCGGCTCGAGCCCGGCGAGCAGCCGGCCCAGAGGCGGGTCCGTTTCCGCACGCTGGGCTGCTATCCCCTGACCGGGGCGATCGAGAGCAGCGCCGACACGCTGCCCAAGATCATCGCCGAGATGATCTCCGCCACCACGTCAGAGCGCCAGGGGCGCGTGATCGACCACGACGCCGCCTCATCGATGGAGAAGAAGAAGCAGGAGGGCTACTTCTGAGCCGGCGGCGCCAGGCGCCCGGCGCTCTGCAGTAACTCGATCACCTGCCGCGCTCCATCGGCAGGCGGCATCGCGGTTGTGTCGATCCGCAGCTCCGGCCGCTCGGGGGCCTCGTACGGGGAGTCGATCCCCGTGAAGTTGATCAGCTCTCCCTGGCGGGCCTTCTTGTAGAGGCCCTTGGGGTCCCGTTCCTCGGCCACGGCCAGCGGAGCGTGGACGTGGATCTCCAAAAACTCCCCGGACTCAAACAGCGAGCGGGCCATCCGCCGCTCCGCCCGGAAGGGCGAGATGAACGACACGATCACGATCATGCCCGCGTCCACCATCAGGTGGGCCACCTCAGCCACGCGCCGGATGTTCTCGGCCCGATCCGACGGGGTGAAGCCCAGGTCCACGTTCAGCCCGTGGCGGACGTTGTCCCCGTCCAGGAGATAGGTCAGATGCCCGCGCCGATGCAGCTCCACCTCGACCAGGTTGGCCAGCGTGGACTTGCCGGCACCGGGCAGACCGGTGAGCCACAGGACGCTGGGCTGCTGGTGCAGCTGGACAGCGCGTTCGTGCTTGTCCACCGTGAGGGCCTGCCAGCGAACGTTCTGTGAACGGCGAAGAGCGACCCGGATCATTCCGACACCGACCGTGTTGTTGGTGATCCGGTCGATCAGGATGAACCCGCCCATATCACGGTTCTCCACGTAGGGGTCGAAGGCGATCGGCTTGCTGAGCTCGATCTCGCACACCCCGATCTCGTTGAGCTCGAGCTTGGTGGCCGCGATCGGAGCCATCGTGTCCACGTTGAGCTTGTGCTTGAGCGGGTTGATCGTGGCCGGAACCGTCCGGCCCCCCAGCTGCATCAGGTAGCTGCGCCCACGGAGCATCGCGTCATCACCCATCCAGACGATCGTGGACTCGAACTGGTCCGCCACCCCGGGGGGTTGATGCGAATGGGCGATCACGTCTCCTCGAGTCACGTCCAGCTCGTCGGCCAGCGTCAGGGTGACCGACTGCCCAGCCACGGCGAAATCCTGGTCCCCCTCGTGGCTGACGATCCGCTCGACGCGAGTCCGCCGCCCCGAAGGGGCAACGACAACCTCATCCTGGGGCCGGACCACTCCACCGGCAATGGTCCCGGCGTAGCCTCGGAAGTCGAGATCGGGACGGTTGACCCACTGCACCGGCATCCGAAACGGAGCGGACTGCATCCGCTCCTGATCCACCTCCACTGACTCCAGATACTCCATCAGCGTCGGGCCGCGATAGCCCGGAACAGCGCCACTCGGTCCGAACACGTTGTCCCCCCGCAGTGCGGAGACGGGAATGCACACCACCCGTTCGAGCCCGATCTGGGCACCGAAGCCGCGGTACTCCTCGGCGATCTCGTTGAAGCGGCTCTCGGAATAGCCCACCAGGTCCATCTTGTTGATCGCCAGGACCACGTCTCGGATCCCGAGCAGCGCCACCAGATGGCTGTGGCGTCGGGTCTGTCTGAGCAGGCCCTTGCGCGCGTCGATCAGGATGACCGCGCAGTCCGCCGTGGAGGCGCCCGTGACCATGTTTCGCGTGTACTGCTCGTGGCCGGGCGTGTCGGCGACGATGAAGTGGCGCCTTGTGGTGGAGAAATGACGGTAGGCCACGTCGATCGTGATGCCCTGCTCACGTTCGGCGGCCAATCCGTCGAGCAAGAGGGCGAAATCGAGATCGTCTCCCTGGGTGCCTACGGCCCGGGACTCGGCCTGGAGGCCAGCCAGCTGGTCGGCCAGCAAGGAGCCCGACTCGTAGAGGAGGCGGCCTATGAGCGTGCTCTTCCCGTCGTCGACGCTGCCGCACATCACGAAGCGCACAAGCGTCTTCGAGTTATGCGCGCGGATATGAGCCTCGATATCGTCGCCGAGGTCTGTGAGCGTGGATGCGTTCACGAGTTGGAGATCGTCAATGCGGGTACCACCGACACCCCCGCCGGTGCATTCCTCGATGCTACAAGCAATTTCCGATTCACATTTCTAAAGGCAGGCCTTCTTGGATTTACACCCGCGATTCGACCTGCAATCCCATTCCACCCACTCCGATGGGCAGCTGCCGCCCGGCGAAGTCGTCCGGGCCGCCGAGGCCGCCGGCGTGAACCTCCTGGCCCTAACCGACCATGACAGCGTCGAGGGAGTCGAGGAGGCTATCCAGGCCTCGGCAAACGGCACCACGATCGTCCCGGCTGTGGAACTGTCGGCCGTGGAGGATGCCTACGAGGACTTCCACGTGCTGGGCTACGGCATCGACCATGGTGACCCACTGCTCCTGGAGCGCACTGCCGAGGCGCGGGCGGACCGCTACCGCCGCGCCGACGCAATGGCCGACCGGCTCCGCGATCTGGGGTTTGCCGTGGACGAGGAGCGGCTGGAGAGTCGTCGGGCCACCGGCGCGGTCCTGGGTCGGCCGCACCTGGCCGCCGCGGTCGTCAGCCATCCCGCCAACCAGCAGCGTCTTGCCCAAGCCGGCCTGGAGACGATCGAGCGGTTCATCCCCGCCTATCTGATTCCCGGCACACCGGCCTACTTGCCCCGCACCCGCCCGACCGTCGAGGAGGCAATCGGCTGGATCCACGACGCGCGCGGCCTGGCGGTTTGGGCCCACCCATTCTGGGACGTCTCGGAGGACGGCGCGGTGCTGGAGTCGATCGATCGCTTCCGGAGCTGGGGCCTGGACGGGGTGGAATGCTTTTACCCCACCTACACGCCGGAGCAGACGCGGCTGCTGGCCGGGCGGTGTCGCGAGCTGGGGCTCATCAGCACGGGATCGTCTGACTTCCATGGTCCAACGCACAAGATCTTCAGCCGCTTCCTGGCCTTTGAGCTGCACGGCGAGCAACCGGAGCTGGGGACGCTTGCGGAGTAGACGAACCCAGCATCAGCGCAGCTGCCACCATTTCCGGGGCAGGGTCTCGATCGGCGGCGGCGACCCGGGCTCCCTTCCCTCAATGATGGCCGCCGGAGCTTCACGGACCATCCACTGAGCCCTGGCCTCTCCAACCACCGCCGCTGCCGCCTCCACGGCCTCAGCCAGCGCCGTCACCGGCCGCCACGAAGTCCCGCGATGTCCATCGGAGGCGATGACATCGGCCTGGCCATTCCGGCATAGACGCTCCGCGACCCTACGCAAGGGGCTGCTCCGGCGGCGCAGCAGCGCGTCCGCGTTGATCTGCATCAGCAGACCCTGCAGACGCAGGGTCTCGATCCGCTCGGCACTGCGCTGCAGCGTAAGGCTCCGCTCGGGATGACCCAACGTCACCCGCAACCCGCGGGCCTGGATCGAGCCGATCAAGCGCTCCAGACCCGTCACGTCATAGGGCGTCTCGACGAGCAAGTCGGTGCCGCGCTGCCCATAGGTGGCCAGCCTCAAGGACTCATCATCAGCCTCCAATGCCCACACGAGAGAAACCTCGGCGCCCGGCACGACGCGCAATCGCACCTTTGCCCCGTCGAGTTCCTCCTGGAGGTGCTGGCAACGCTCCGCGAGCTCTTCGACACGGACCTGGGGAAAATCAGGCCGCACGTGCGGGGTGACTGCGATCGTTTCGATTCCAGACTCGACAGCCGCCTGAGCCATTTCGATCGATTCCGACAGGTCAGCCGGCCCGTCGTCTATGCCAGGCAGGAGATGGGAGTGGATGTCCACGAGCCCGTTCACAGCCCACATGGTTCCATCATCGACGCCCACGCCGACCTCGGGCGAGCTCATATACTCGCGCGCTCCGACTTGATGGCCGACGCCAGATCATGGACATCCACGACAACCCCCGGGCCAAACGCCGCCGGCCGCGTGCCTCCTCCGGCGGTCAGGATGAGCGCGCCCGGGCCGGAGTCCCCGCGAGGTGAGCGGCACCGTCGTCGTCACCGGCGGCGCTGGATTCATCGGCTCGCACCTGGTCGACGCGCTGCTGGCCGATGGCAAGCGAGTGGTCGTGATCGACAATTTGGTCTCCGGAGATCCCAGCCGGGTGTCATTGGAGGCGACATTGGAGGTCGTGGACATCGTCGATCGGGCGGCCATCGACCGGATCATTGACGCCGCCGCCCCGGAGGCCGTCTTTCACGTGGCGGCACAGTCCAGCGTGACCGTATCGGTGAGCGACCCGGCTCGGGAC
>JBPYDM010000057.1:0-7127 GCA_051986255.1 Solirubrobacteraceae bacterium
GCCCGAGCAGTTCACGGTCGTGACGATGCCTGCCCGGTTCGCCGAGCTGGGTGATCGCCACGCTGCCATCGACGACGTCGCTCACTCCCTCCAGACGCTCCTGGATATGTACGAGCGCGACGAGGCCGAGGGGAGGGGCGACATGCCCTACCCGCCCGACTACCCGAAGATGCCCGGCGAGCCCAAGCGCGTCCAGCCGTCTCGGGACCGCGACCGGCCGCCGCCTTGATGAGGTTGGCCCGGCGTGGCCGGGTTGCGGCGACGCGCGCGTATCTCTCAGCGCGCCTGGGGGAGCTTGACCGCGCCCCGTCTGGCCGGCGCCGAGGGGGGCGGAACGACCGGGCCGATATCCCCGTCCGGGGCCTCGTCAAGGTCGACAATCACCGGCGCGTGGTCGCTCGGTCCCTTGCCCTTGCGGGCCTGCCGGTCGACCCAGGCGGCGCGCACGCGCTCGGCCACTGGACCGCCGGCCAGGACAAGGTCGATGCGCATGCCGCAGTCCTGGTGAAACATCCCGGCGCGGTAGTCCCAGTAGCTGAACACCCGCTGCTCAGGCCAGCGATCACGCACCACGTCGTGCAGCCCTAGGGCCTGGAGTTTGGCCAGGGCCGCCCGCTCGGGCTGGGTCACGTGGGTCTGCCCCACGTATGCCTCAGGATCGAACACGTCCTGATCGGTGGGGGCGATGTTCATATCGCCGCACACAAGCGTCTCGTCTGGGCCACGGGCCAGCACGTCGCGCAGCGCCCCTAGCCAGGACAGCTTGTACCGGTAGTGCTCGGAGCCGGGCGTGCGTCCGTTGGGCACGTACACCGAGAACACCCTGATCCCCCCGCAGGTGGCCGCGATCGCCCGAGCCTCGGGATGGGGAAAGCCTGGAGCGTCGGCGAGACCCCGCACCACGTCGTCCAGACCCACCCGGGACAGAATGGCCACCCCGTTCCAGGTCGCCTCACCGTGGGCCGCCGCTTCGTACCCACGCGAATCGAGCTCGACGTCGAGCGCGTCGGCGAAGGCGTCGTCGGCCAGCTTCGTCTCCTGGAGGCAGACGACGTCAGGCCGGCGTTCGTCCAGCCAGGGAAGCAGTCGCGGGAGGCGCTGCTTCAGGGAATTCACGTTCCAGGTGGCCACTCGCATGCTCGCCACGGTAGCGAGACCGCGGCCATCCGAGCGAGCCGCGGACCTTCCCCGGCGGTCCGGCACCATACTGCCCGCGGTGGTGAAGATCCCCCGGACGATCCTGGTGGCTCCTGACTCGTTCAAGGGCACCCTGGCCGCGGGAGAGGTGGCCGGGGCGATGGCCGCGGGTCTCGCCGAAGCGGGGTATCCGGTGGAGAGCTGCCCTGTGGCCGATGGGGGCGAGGGCACCCTCCAGGTCCTGGTGACCGCCCTCGAGGGCGAGATTCTTAGTGCCTCGGCGTCCGATCCGCTGGGGCGAAAGATCGAGGCCCCGTTTGGCATCTGCCGTGTGGCCGGCAGAATGGTCGGGGTGGTCGAGGCTGCCGCGGCCAGTGGGCTCGGCCTGCTGGGAGCCGACCGACGCGACGCCGTGACGGCCACGACGTATGGCGCTGGTGAGCTGATCATGGCCGCTGCGCAGGCCGGCGCTGAGATGGTTTACGTCGGCGTGGGCGGCAGCGCCACGACCGACGGAGGCGAAGGGGCTCTCCGAGCCATCCGCGCCGGCGGCGGCCTGGAAGGGGTCCGCCTGATCGTGCTGTGCGACGTTCGCACGCCGTTCGAGCGCGCGGCGGCGGTGTTCGGCCCCCAGAAGGGAGCGAGCCCTGATCAGGTCAAGCGCCTGACCGCGCGACTGAATCGACTGGCCCGACGGATGGCCAGGGATCCCAGGGGCATTCCTATGACCGGAGCCGCCGGAGGTTTATCGGGTGGCCTGTGGGCTGAGCTCGGAGCCGAGCTGCTACCGGGCGCTCCGTTCGTGCTCGACCAGCTGAGATTCGACCGCAGGATGTCCGTCGCCCGGGCAGTGGTAACCGGTGAGGGCCGTCTGGACGAGCAGAGCCTGGCCGGCAAGGCAGTGTCCGAGGTGGCCACCCGAACGCGCCAGTCCGGGGTGCCCTGCCACGCCATCGTGGGCAGCCGGGCGCTCGATGCGTTTGGCCTGCGGATCCTCGATCTCCAAGCCGTGCTGGAGGCGGGGACGCTGCCGGCGATCCGCCGGGCGGCCCGGGGGATGGGGGAGCTGCTTTAGAGCTTTAGCCCGTTCAGTGGCCGACGGCCAGCGCGGGGTCCGGCGGGGCGGGCCTGGCGGCCGCCTCCGCCAGCCGCCGGCGCCGGCTTGGCAGCCACGCGACGAGTCCGCCCAGCCCGGGGATCCACACCGATATCGCGTGGTAGACGAGCACGGCACCGACCGAAGCGGCTGGGGAGAACCCGTACAGGACCAGCGCCCCGGCGAGCCCCGAGTCGAGCACGCCCAGGCCGGCCGGCATCGGGATCATGGTGGCCAGGTAGCCGATGAAATACGCCAGCGCGAGTGCGAGGAGCCCGAGGGGGTGGCCCGTAGCCCGGCAGGCGGCCCACAGCGCGGCCATGTCCAGGCCAAGGAAGCCGGCCGCGCCGAGCAGCCGCCAATGCGGCGCAGATAGCGAATCCCATGCGCCCTCAAGCGACGCGGCGACAGAACGAGCGGCCGCGGGACCGCGTCCCCGGTAGCGCCGCCCGAGGATCATTGCGGCCAGGGCCGAGCCGATGACAAACAGCGAGACCAGGATCGGGATGCCCGAATGCTCGAGGTCGTGCGGACCGTGACCAACTCCCACCAGCAAAAAAGCTCCGGCCACGCCGTTGACGAAGAACCCAAACAGCGTGAGGAAGCACAACAGCGCGCCGCAGCGCTCGAGGAGGCGACGGGCGCCGATGCCGTGATGCCGGAGCAGCCAGCCGGTGGTCGCCGCGGACGAGAAGTTCCCCCCGGGTAGGACGGCGCCGGCACCCATCGCTATCCATGCCACCTGGCGACTGAGAGGTCGTGGCGGCTCCGGAAAGAAGCGTCGGAAGACAACGACGTAGCTCAGGCACGACCCGACCTCGAGTGCGACCGCCCCGATCAGCCAGGTTGGGCTCATGTCGCTGATTGAGTCGATCACCTGAGCCGGCGGGGCAACCCAGACGAGCGCACCGACCGAGAGAGCACCAATGAGCACCGTGGCGAACACGCGCAATCTCGGCCGAGCTGACCAGTGCTTGGACACGTTCGAGTTTTTGGACGACACGTAGGGACGGGGAGCGCTCGCTAGACCGTGGCTGATCCGAAGCGCGCTCTGCTAGATGAGAGCAAGCGGCCTCCCGGCCTCCGGCGCCGGCCGCCAGGGACGCAAGCTAGCAGGCGCCGCGGCCGGCCGAGGCCACCGACGCCGATCAGTTGTGGGCAAACGCCTCGCGCTGCTCGCCGGGCATCGGCGAGGAGAGCGACTCCAGGAACTTGGTCTCCTCGCGTAGGTGGCCCAGCAGGTGGTCGGCCATCTCCATGGTCATCCCCGCTCGGACCACGACCCTGAGGACGCTCAGATCCTGTCGGTTGGCCGGGAAGGTGTAGGCCGGTACCAGCCAGCCCCGCTGGCGCAGGCGGTCAGAAACGTCGAAGACGGTGTAGTTGCCCCCCTGGTCAGCCAGGCTGAACGCGAACACCGGGAGGTCGCGGCCCTCCGAGATGAGCCGGTAGGGCCCGATCTCGGCGACCCCCTGTGAGAGATGGAGGGCCACCCGCTGCGCTCCGGTCATGATTCGGGCGTATCCCTCCCGCCCCAGGCCGGTCAGCATCAGGTATTGAGCGATGACCTCGCTTCCGGGGCGCGAGAAGTTCAGCGCGAACGTAGGCATGTGACCGCCCAGGTAGTTGACGTCAAAGATGAGGTCGCGGGGCAGGGCCTCAAGTCCTCGCCACACTGCCCATCCCACCCCCGGGTACACCAGGCCGTACTTGTGACCGGAGGCGTTGATCGACTGCACGCGGGGGATCCTGAAATCCCACTCCAGCTCTGGGTTCAGGAAAGGCGCGACAAATCCCCCTGAAGCGGCGTCCACGTGCAGCGGGATTTCCAGCCCGCGCTCCTTCTCCAGTGCGTCCAGCGCCGCGGCGATGTCCTTTACGGGCTCGTAGCTGCCATCGAACGTCGACCCGAGGATGGCCACCACGCTGATCGTGTTCTCATCGCACTGAGCGACGGCCTCCTTGGCTCCCAGATGGAACCTATCGCCCTCCATGGGGACGAGGCGGGGCTCCACGTCCCAGTATCGGCAGAACTTCTCCCAGCACACCTGGACGTTTGCGCCCATCACAAGGTTTGGCCGGTCGCTGGCCTGGCGGGCGCTCTGCCTGCGCTGCCGCCAGCGCCACTTCAGCGCCAGTCCGGCCAGCATGGCCGCCTCGCTCGACCCAGTGGTGGAAGTGCCGGTGGCCTTCTCCTCCTCGGGCGAGTTCCATAGATCGGCCAGGATGTCCACGCATCGAGACTCGATCTCGGCCGTCTGCGGATACTCGTCCTTGTCGATCATGTTCTTGTCCGCGGTCTCGGCCATCAGCTTGTCCGCCGTCGAAGGCATCCAGGTGGTCACGAACGTGGCCAGGTTGAGCCTCGCCTTGCCGTCCAGCAGCAGTTCGCTGGAGATCAGCTCGTAGGCCAGCGAGAGTCCCAGACCTCGGTCTGGCAGGCGACGGGACGGTGCCGCCAGGTCGATGGCGAACTCGCCCTCAGCGTCACCGGGCTGACTAGCTCGTGTGGGGTCGACTGCTGGACGTTGCCTGGACAGTGCCATCGGATCTCCTTTGCTGGCGAACGACAAGCGATCGGCGCGCATCTTTGCGCAACCGGCCTGGTCGAGCGCGCGTCGCGCTTGCGAGGTGGGCCGCGTTGGCTCGCCTCAGCCATCGGGTGGCTGGCAGCCGAGTTCGATCAGGTGCGCCACGAAGGCGGGCCGGTCCCGCTCGGGCGCGAACGGATCGCGGCCGTCCCGGAGCAGGACGGCCACCCGCTCGAGGTCGTAGAGCAGGGCCAGCTTGCCCGGCGGGTCATCCCACTCTCCGGAGTCGTAGCGGTCGACCCAGGCAGCCAGCGCGGCCAGCGTCTCGACCTGAAGCTGGTCTTCCCACCACCCCGACCGGATGGCCACGTGGTAGCGCTCGCGCAGGGCGCACACGTCGCTCCACAACTGCTCGAACCACAGCCATCGCTCGCGGGCGTATAGGCCGTGCCAGGCCAGGGGCCAGCGCTGCTCGGGCTGCTCCCACTCCGCGCCGGTGTCATCCCAGTGGCCTCCGTCTCCCTTTGGCTCCTCGCAACCATCGCTTGGGTCATCCGAGTGGCCCCCGTCTCCATTTGGCCAGGTCATGCTGGGTCCGGCTCGCGGGCGGCGGAGGCCATCCGTCGGAGACGACGATCCTCGAACCACAGGCGCAGCCGGACGCGCGTAGGAGCGAGCCGCCCGTAGATGAGCACGGCGTGTCCCTCGGGAAGCTGGCGCAGCGCCTCGGGTGCAACCAGCGGGCGGCGGCGGCTACCGGTCGATCGTGTGCTGCCGCCGGCCCCGGCCGTGCGGGTCACCTCGCGGATCTCCTCCTCTCCCAGCAGCCCGGCGAAGTAGCGCAGCGTCTCCAGGTCGGCCACGCCCGGGAGGAGCATCCGGGCCCGGTGGCTGTTGATCATGGTCTCGGCCTGCTGGCGATAGCGGCTACGGGCCTGGGAGAGATCGTGGAATATGGAGATCAGCTGGATGTTGTGGCTGGGGGCGGTGGAGGCGATCTCGGCCAGGTTGGGCAACGGGGCGACGTTGCCCGCCTCGTCCAGGCACAAGAGCAGCGGCAGCTCCAGGCGTCCGCCGGCCAGCGTGGCCCGTTCGTAGGCCCGATCGACGATCTCCTGGAGCAGGGCGAGGAATATCGGGCGGAGCAGCTTGGACGTTTTGGCATCTCCAATCAGGTAGAGCGTGGCCGCCTCCCGGAGCACGCGGTCAGCCGTGATCTCGCACCCGGCGGCGGACCTGGCTACGCGGGTGAAGCGGTAGGCCCGCAGCAGCGCCTGGGCGGTGGCCTCGATCGAGCTGCGAGTGCGATCGGCCTGAGCCTCGAAGGCCCGGACGGCGTCATAGGCCGCATGAGCATCGGCCAGCTCGTGTTCGTCGAACGCCTCACCGGCCGTCTGGGCCAGGGCGATGTCCAGCTCACGCGCGCCCTGCCCGTACGTCCAGCGCACGAGGGCCTCGATGCCGGCTCCGGTCTTGGCCGCGGCGTAGAGCAGCGGGGCCAGGCGCTGCTCGGCGGCGATCGCCCAGAACTCGCCTCCCTCGGTGGAGCCGTGGTCGACCTCCGCCGCCGCGGTCAGCCGCCAGGCCACTTCGAGCGCGCCGTCCCAGCTATCAGCGCCGTGGAGCGGAGACCAGGTATGGGACCTTCCTCCGGACAAAGCGAAGGGGTCAAAGACGAACACCGGGCCAAACTGCCCGCGCCGGACCGCAGTGGCCGACAGCAGATCCGACTTGATCGAAGACGCCACGGCCGGTCCCTGCCACTCGAGCAGCGCCGGGATGGCCAAGCCAGCCGACTTGCCCGATTGCGGCGGTCCGAAGGCCACCAGCGCATGCCGCTGCTCGGCGTACAGCGGCCGCCCGCGGCGCGTTCCCACCATGAGCCTGGCTGGGTTCCTGGACCGCCTGCCCCGCCGCAACGCTCGCAGCTCCCCGCCGCCGGCCCATCGCGCCCCGCTCCGTCCACCTCCGGACTGGACCGTGCCCGCCAACCGCCCGAGCAGCAGCACGCCCGCCAGGCCTCCGCTGCAAAGAAGGGTCAGCGCAGCGTAGAAGCCGTCGGCACCGGGCAGGCGCGCTCGCTCGGTCACGGGCCACGCGGTCGCTGGACTGGTCAGGTGGGACGGCAGACGGGTCAACACCCCAAGCAGCTCTCCTGGCCCCGTATCCGGCCAGCCCCGGCCGAAAATCGTCCCCGCCAACCCGCCCCAGACCCAGATCAGGCCACATATGACCACGGCGCACGCGATGACGATCAGGATGGCCAGGTCTGCGGCCGAGCCCGTTCGCTGGCCGCTCATCGGCGCAGCGGGGTCGACTCGCTTACCGTCATCCCCGTGTCGGTGTTGGTCAGTTGGGCCTCC
>JBPYDM010000058.1:0-6629 GCA_051986255.1 Solirubrobacteraceae bacterium
AGCGCTCGTTCAGACCAGGGACGCGGAGGATGGCCACGTCGTCATGAGGATCAAAGTCCACCACCTCGGCGGACAGGGACGGTGGGTTGCCACCCACCTGCACTGTCGTATTCGTTTCGCCGGCCACCACGTGCGCGTTGGTGACCACCATATGGGGGGCGGCGACCCAGCCGCTGCCCTCGACGCCCAGGCCGCAGGCTGTACCGAGGATCCGCACGACGCTCGGCGCGGCCGCTCGCACCCCCGGTGCACTCAGGATCCCCGGCGTCGGCGGGGCCACCTGTGCCGCGGGTCCGCGCACAGATGGGAGCGGGTCGAAACGGGCCAGGGCGTTGAGGATCGGCCCCGATGGCGGCAGGATCTGATTGAGCTTGCCCAGGATGAACGAACGCTGGATGTCGTCCCGCAGCGTGGGCGAGCCCGAGGACTGAATGGCGACGGCGCCGACGATCCACGCGATGCCCAAGCCCACGCAGGCGGTCAGCCCGGCTCCGAGCACCCCGTCGAGGGTGCGCAGGCCGGGTAGCCGCAGGGCCGACCGGGCCTTCACCCCGACCCCTTCCAGTCCGGTAGCCAGCACGCCCCCGGCCAACAGCGCGCCCAGCAGGCCGAAGAGCGGCGCGTAGCGAGAGTGATCGCCGTGGGGGACCAGCAGCGTGGCCAGACGAGTGCCCAGGAACGCGCCTACGACGAAGCCGACCAGCGACAGTGCTCCCACCAGGAACCCCTGCATGTAGCCGTAGAAGGCGAGCAGGACGACGAACGCGACGATGACCCAGTCGAGGGTGGTCATCTGGCGGAGATTAGTCGGAGGCCGAACAAGCCACGGCAGCCCCGGCGGTGCGGCAGGTATTACTGGCCGGACTCCACGGCTAGCCGGTGTCGCCTAATTTCTGACTCGCGACGCTAGAGATCGAGCGAGATCCGTGCCCACAGCTTTCCGGTGGTGGGCGAGCGTATCTCCAGCGTGAGGGGGCGGTTGCTGTAAACGGACTCGTTGAGCTTGAACAGCAGCAGCTCGCCCTGGGTGGGACCCCACGAGGCCGGCGTGTCCGGCGCCGGCACCGTCTGGCCAGGGGCGAGCGACTGGGCGGTCCAGGCATACGGGTTGAGCGTCGTGTTCAGGTGGAGCGGGTAGTAGTGATTGCCCACCGTGTCCACGATGTCGAAGTTGTCGGTGGTCTTCGCGGGCCGGTTGGTCTGGTTCTTGGCCCACAGAAAGACCCCGTACCAGAGCTGGGAGGAGTTGAGCGAGCCCAGGCCCGCGGGCACCCCCTTGACGTAGTGCGAGTCCTCGGTGGAGTACTGGTTGAGCAGACGGGAGATCTGCAGCTGGTACGTGATAGGCCCGGCCTGCACATATACGCCATCGTTGTCGGCCGTGGGAGGATCGTCCACCCTTCCGCAGGCGCTCGCGCCGAGAATCAGGGCCAGGCCGCAGATGAGGATCAGCGGACGGCGCAAACGGGCAATAGGACGAGCAGCAAACCGCGGCGAAGTGTAATTGAGGGCCTCAGCGCGCGGCCACGGTGGGCCGGCGACCCCGGTCGCGCCCCTCCTCCAGGATCGCCCTCAGCCGCCTCAGAGCCTTCCTGGCCTTGCGCTTGAGCCAGCTGCGGCCGCCCAGAGCCTCGATCAGCCGGTCGGACAGGAGTGCTGGCTCGGTCTCCAGCGTGAACTCCACCCGGGTGGTGTCGCCCGGTCCTTCGAGCAGCGTGTAGATGGCAAGGATGCGGACACGGTTGAATTTGCCGCCCCGACCGCGCTCGACGATCCGGTAGGGCGCCCGGATCTCAGCGATACTCAGGTCGGCCCAGGAGAAACGGTTGAGCGGAGCCTGAACGCGGAAGCGCGCGCCGGCGCCCACTCCGTAGGACTCCTCGCGCAGCAGGTGCCAGTGGACCAGGTAATGGTCAGAGAACTCGGCCTGGTTGGCGATGTCCGCGAGGTACTCGAACACCTCCTCGCGTGGCCTCGAGATCGTCGTCGAGACGGTGAAGGCATCCACGGCGCAGGGATTGTATGTGGCCGCTGGGGCATGCGGCCGGGGTCGCCCCCGAGAACCCGGTGGTTCTCGGCCTACGCGGCGCGCTGGTCCAGGATGCGAATCGTGTGGCCGAAAGCGGGCGTGTGCACAAGGCGTGAGCCCGCGGGTGGCTCGCGGTGCAGCGGACGACACAGCTCGCAGAGCACGCGATCGGCTGGGTACAGGTACAGCCACTCGCCGATCAGCGGCGAGCGGTGACAGCGCCAGCAGTTATCCCGCCCGACCGCCCGCTCCTCCACCCCGCGGCGCAGCAGGGCCAGCTCGAGCTCGGTCATCTCACCGTCTGTCTGAAAGGAAGGGTTCACGCAGCTTCCTTCGTCGTCCGGGCTGCGGATCCTGCCCGGCTCGAGGGCATCGCGGACCGCGCCGCGCCTGGCAACGACGGGCGGATATTCGGGAGATCGGAGCGCAAATTCGGCGGCGATGTGAACTTTGACGGTGTACCATTGCTCGACCCGGGTACCTGCTGGGGTCGGTGCCCCGTAGTCAGGAGATGTTCCAGATGAAAGCGTGGATGTCGGGCAACGTGGCTGGAACGGGCACGTTTCGTTGCACGGATTGCGACTATCCAGTTTCGCTTGACGCGGTCGATGAGCTCCCCACGTGTCCGAACTGTGGTGGGGATTCTTTCGTTCGTGCTTCGCTGTTCACCACCGCGCAAACAAGCGCGGTAGACATCACTCCGGAGGTCCAGGACCAGGCTTGGCTTGATGAGGTTCGCGACGGCCTGACCGATCCGGGCCAGTACCTGGCCTACCGGAACGACGACGGGGACGTGGTGGCCTATGCCTTGGGGCGAGAGTGGACCAGAATCGGACGCAGCCTGGCGGCCGACATTCGGTTCGACGATCCCACGGTGTCCCGCCGTCATGCCCTGATCGTGCGCCAGCCCGATGGACTCCGAGTGCTCGACGACCGCAGCCTCAACGGCGTGTTCGTCAATAGTGAGCGCGTGGAGTGGAGCACGCTGGCCGACGGTGACGAGGTCGTCATAGGGCGCCACCGCCTGTACTTCCTCGAGCTCCAAGCGGTGTCCGGTGTGCGCTTCTCGCGCCTGACGGACGACGAACCGGCCTGAGCGACGCCAGCTCGTGCTGACCCGGCTTCGGCCGCCGGGCGGCTGGCCTATAGTCACCCGGCGAGATGGCGGCCACGATTTCGGTGCTCTCGCAGAAGGGTGGCACGGGCAAGACGACGGCTGTGCGCACGCTGACCGATGTGTACCGGCGGCTCGGCCTGGACGTACTGGCGGTGGACCTCGACCCTCAGGGCAACCTGTCTGATTACGTCGACGTGCCGCCGGATGCGGCCCCCACCATCGGCGACGTCCTGTCCGATCGGGCAAGCATGAGTGAGGCCGTGCACGATGGGATAGTGCCCGCAAATCTCGGGCTGGCCGAGGCCGAGCTCGTGCTTGGGGGACGGATGGGCCGGGAGCTGGTGCTCAAGAAGGCGCTGCGCCAGGTGAAGGGCAACTACGACCTGGTCCTGATCGACTGCCCGCCGTCTCTGGGACTGCTGACGGTCAACGCCCTGGTCGCCTCGGACTATGCGCTTCTGTCGGCGGAGGCTCAGTACTTCGCCCTGCAGGGCGTCGAACAGGCGCTCGAGGTGATCGAGCTGGCGCGGGACAACCTCAATCCCGACCTAGTGTGGGTCGGGGTGGTGCTCAACATCGCGGACATGCGGACGCGCCATTCCCGCGAGGCTTACGAGTCGCTGCGCCAGCACTTCGAGGGCAAGCTCCTTCCCCCGACCATCCGGGCCTCGATCGCCTACGCCGAGTCAGCCGAGCGGGCCCAGTCGATCCTCGACTATCGCCCCGACCTGGCCACCGATTACCTCGAGGTGGCCGATGAGATCCTGCGGCGCCTGGACCTAGAGCCGCCCCGCCGCCGGCTGAAGACGCTGCGCGACGAGCTGGGCTCCGTCCGGCGGGAACGGGTGAGCTGAGACCTAAGAGCCTCTAAAGCTCCTGGACGTCCGCCCCGCGGGACTCGAACGTGACCCGCGTGACGCTGGCCCAGCCGGAGGTCTCGCGCTCGAGCGCGTCCAGGACCCGCCCGGTCTGCTCAAACTGGCACCACACGAGCACGCTCGGCCCGGCCCCGGAGATGGTGGCCCCGAGAGCACCCAGCTCCGGCGCCCGCTCGAGCAGAGCCGCCGAGCGCGGGTAGAGGTGGGACCGTGCCGGCTGGTGCAGGCGATCGGTCAGGCCAGCGGAGATCAGCTCCCAGTCCGCGTTGACCAGACCGAGCACCAGCGTGGCCGCATGCGCCACGTTAGACACCGCATCGCCCAGCGGAACCTCCTGCGGCAGGGCCGCCCGCGCGGCCTGGGTGACCACCGGCTCGAACGGGACGACCAGGACCGCCTCCAGTCCCATCGGCGGCTCAAACCGGCTTCGCCGCCCACCGGCACAGATCACGAACCCACCCTCGAGTGCCGCGGCCACGTTGTCCGGGTGTCCCTCGAGCCCGCTGGCCAGTTCGAACAGGTCGGCGTCGAGCTCGAACAGGTGATCGGCCGCCATCAGACCGGCCACCAGCGCTGCGGCGCTCGAGCCGAGCCCACCGGTGAGTGGAATCTGCGAGGTGATGGCGAACTCGAAGCCCTCGGCGCTGTGCAGGCGCTCAAACCCCTGCACGACCAGGTTGCTGCGGTCGCGGGGGACATCGAGCTCGGTGTGCACGGCAAACGTGCCGGTCTCCCTGACCTCCAGCTCGAGTTGGAGAGCCAGAGCTGCCGCCAGAGCATCGAAGCCTGGGCCCAGGTTGGCCGAGGAGGCCGGGACCCGCACCAGCCGCCGGCGCCGGAGAGTCACTCGAGCCCCGCCCGCTCGACCGGCGAGCTCGTCATCCCAGCACCGCCCGCTCGACGACCGCCAGGTCCGGGTCGCAACCCACCACCGCCGCTGCCTCATCGAGTGCCGTCTGGGGATCCTTCAGACCGTGACCGGTGAGAACGCAGACGACGCGCTGCGCATCGCCCGCGCCGTACTCGATCAGGCCCGCCACCCCAGCGGCCGAGGCCGGCTCGCAGAACACCCCCTCGCGCGAAGCAAGGAGGCGGTAGGCGTCGAGGATCTGCTCGTCGGTGACCGCGCGGATCGCGCCGCCCGAGGCGGTCATGGCTGCCATGGCGTCCTCCCAGCGCGCGGGATTTCCGATCCGGATGGCGCTGGCCACGGTCTGCGGATTCTCCACGGGCGCGCCGTTCACCAGCGGGGCAGCGCCCGCCGCCTGGAACCCCAGCATGCGGGGACGGCAGCCGATCTCGGTGAATCCGCGCCAGTAGGCCGTGATGTTCCCGGCGTTGCCCACGGGGATGCACAGGGCATCGGGGCCACCTGGAAGTTCGTCGGCGATTTCGAACGCCGCCGTCTTCTGGCCCTCGATCCGGAACTCGTTCACCGAGTTGACCAGGGCCAGCGGGTGCCGGTCGACCAGCTCGCGCACCAGCGCCAGCGCCTGGTCAAACCCGCCCCGCAGTGCGACCACGCGAGCGCCGTGCATCAGCGCCTGGGCCAGCTTGCCCGCGGCGATCCTGCCCTCGGGCACGATCACCGCCCCTTGCAGGCCGGCCCGGGCCGCGTAGGCCGCCGCCGAGGCGGCGGTGTTACCGGTGGAAGCACAGATGATCGCGTGGGCGCCCTCGCGGACGGCCGCGGAAACCGCACAGGTCATGCCTCGGTCCTTGAACGAGCCGGTGGGGTTGGAGCCCTCGATCTTTAGCCACACCTCGGCTCCCACCCGTTCGGATAGCCCGGGAGCCGGCAAGAGGGGGGTTGACCCCTCGTCCAGCGAGATCACCGGGTCATCCGCGGCGAACGGAAGCCGGTCCCGGTAGCGCTCGATCACCCCAGGCATCGCGCGCAGCATGCCACGCCTACGGGCTACTCAGCCGCGCGGAGCGAAGTAGCCTTTCCGGCCATGCCCGGCGGGCCGCGCGCAGATGACGGCTATTTCCCCCGCGGCCAGTCGCTGCTCCGCCAGGTCCACGAAGAGCACCTGGTGGGGCTGATGTACGGGCAGCGAGCGTTGTGCATCGGGGCGCTGGCGCCGCTCAACTACGTGGGGACCAGCCTGCACTCGCACGCCAAGCTGACTCCGTTCAACCGGCTGGCCCACACCGGAAAGGCGTTCGAGAAGATCTTCTTCGGCACCCGGGAGGAGGCGAACCGGGTTCTGGCCTACGTGGCCCAGCTCCATCAAGCGGTGCGCGGGCTGATTCCCGAGGACGCCGGTCCCGTCCCCGCCGGCACACCCTACTCAGCTCTGGACCCGCCGCTGATGCTCTGGACGGTGGCGGTCATGGCCGACTCCGCACAGTGCTTCTACGAGTTGCTCGTGCGCCGCCTGAGTGACGGAGAGCGCGAGGAGCTCTGGCAGGACTACCTGCGCTTCGGCGAGCTGTTCGGACTGCCTCGGACGCAGTGCCCGGAGACGTATGAGACGTTTCGCGCCTACTACCGCGAGCGGCTGGCCGGCGACGAGATGTTCCTGACCGACGAGGCGCGACACATCGGCTATGCCACGGCCTTCGAGATCCCCATGCCCGCCGTCCAGCAGCCCGGCAAGCG
>JBPYDM010000059.1:0-18015 GCA_051986255.1 Solirubrobacteraceae bacterium
GTTACCCACCAAACTAATCCCAATGCCCACGGCGGCAACCCCAACGCGCACGGGAACAAGCAAGGGCCAGTCAGCCCATCATCGTCTGAGCAGGTGCAACGGCGGACCCGTTAGCTGATCGACGGACGCCGCTACGTCGGCTGGCGGTGCGCTGAGTCGCGTGAGCCGAGTATTACCCTAGATGGGCTAATGCGCCGGCTCTTGATACCCGGTCTCGTGTTGAGTTTTGCCGTGGCCCTGTTGGCCCTGCTGGCCTTCGGCGTGTCGAGCCAGGGCGAGAACACGTCGATCGACTCCCAGATAGCGCGCGGTGTCCATCCCCTGGCCCCGAGCGACACCATGGCCCTACCCATCCTCGGAGCGGCTGGCCGCGAGAGCCTGCGTGAGCTGCACGGGAAGGTGATCGTGGTGAACGTCTTCGCCTCCTGGTGCCAGCCGTGTCAGGCGGAGGCCCCGATCCTGGAGCGTGAGCAGCGCATGCTCGTCCGCCATGACGGCACCGTCCTGGGCGTCACCTATCTGGACGACTCCAACGCCTCGGAGACGTTCGTTCACCAGAACCACATCACCTACCCGGTGGTCCGTGACGTGTCGGGCAACTTCGTCCGCTCGTTCGGCTCAGACGGGGTGCCCGAGACGTTTGTGATCGACCGGCGCGGACGCGTGGCCGCGGTCCGGCGCTACCAGCTGAACAACACCTGGCTGGCCCAGGTCCTGCCACCGATTCTGGCCGGTCGCGTATGAGGCGGTTGCGGATCGCCGCTCTCCTCGGCCTGGTCGGCCTGCTCGCTTTTCCGGCCTCAGGGCTGGGAGCCCGAGCGCGGGCGTCATTGACCGAAATCGAGAACGACGTCATGTGCGTGGCGTGCAACGAGTCGCTGGCCGTGGCCCAGTCCCCGGAGGCCGACCAGGAGCGCAGCTACATCACGATGCTCATCAACCAGGGCGACACCAAGGCGGAGGTCGAGCGCAAGCTGGTGGCCCAGTACGGGCCGGCGGTGCTGGGCAGGCCGCCCGCTCACGGGTTCTCCCTGTCGCTCTACGTGCTTCCGCCCGCGCTGGTGGCTGTGGGAATCGCGATTCTGTTGTTCACGCTGCCGCGCTGGCGGGCCCGGAGCCGGGCCAGGGCTGCTGAGGCGGCCGCCGGACCGAACTCCTCGCTGGCGCTGACTCCGGGCGAGTCCCAGCGCCTGGAGGACGAGCTAAGCCGGTTCAGCGGCTGAGCCGGTCCAACGGGCCCTACATCGACTCCGGAGCGCTCACGCCCAGCAGCCCGAGCGAGCTGGCGATCGTCCGCTGCGCGGCCAGTGACAGGGCCAGCCGGAAGGACTCCAGCTGCCGCGGCTCGACCCCGACCACACGGCATTGCTCATAGAACGTGGTGAAGTCCCGGGCCAGGTCCAGGCAGTAGGCCACAATGCGGTGGGGAGCGCGGCGCAGGGCCGCCTCGCTCACCTCCTGAGGGAACGATGCGATCCGCTTGATCAGGTCCCGCTCTGAGCCCTGGAGCGGCTCGGTCCCCCACTCCGCTCCGAGTCCGATCGCCTCCTCCAGCCGCTCCGCGGAAACGCGGCGGAGCATCGAGGCGATCCTGGCGTGCGCGTACTGGACGTAGTACACCGGGTTTTCCGCCGACTGCTTGGTGGCGAGTTCCAGGTCGAGCTCCAGCGTGCGGTCGTGCGAGCTGCGCAGCATGAAGAAGCGAGTGGCGTCGACACCGATGGCGTCCAGGAGATCATCCAGCCTCACGAAGGAGCCGGCCCGCTTGGACATCGCGTGCAGTGAGCCCGCCTCGCCCACGAGGTGGACGAACTGGAGGATGGGGATTTCCACCGTCTCCGGATCACCCCCCAGGGCGGCCATCGCGGCCTTGAGCTCCCTGACATAGGCATGGTGATCGGAACCCACCGGCATGAGTTGACGATCAAAGCCCCGCTCGCGCTTGTCCCGGAGGTAGGCAACGTCGGCGGCGAGGTAGGTCGGCTCGCCGTTGGAGCGCACCACCACCCGGTCCTTGTCATCCCCGAAGCTTGTGGTGCGCAGCCAGGTCGCACCCTCGGCCCGATAGGTTTGGCCGGCCTCCTCCAACTCCGCCAGCACCCGCTCGACCGCAGACGGCGAGCCCTCGTGGAGGCGGCGCTCGCTGAAGTAAGCGTCGTAGGGCACGCCGTAGCGCTCGAGTGTGTCCTTTATTTCCCCGAGAAGACGCTCCACCGCCTCGGTGGCCAGCTCGTCGGGATCCCGCTCCGCCGCGTCCGGGATGGCCAGCGCAAGCTCACGCACGTACTCACCCTGGTAACCGCCCTCCGGCACCGGCTCGCCGCGGGCTCGGGCCAGGACCGATTCTCCGAGCAGCCGGATCTGGTTGCCCGCGTCGTTGAAGTAGTACTCCCGCCAGACCGCGTGTCCCTGGTGCTCGAGGATCCGGGCCAGGGCATCCCCATAGGCCGCGTGACGGCCGCTGGCGGCCACCAGTGGGCCGGTGGGATTGGCCGAGACGAACTCGATCAGGATGTGCTCGGGCGGCTCGGCACCGCCCCCGCCGAACCCATCCCCGGCCGCCAGCGCGGACTGGAGCGTCCGGCGGTGCCAGCTGTCGGACAGAAACAGATTCAAAAAGCCCGGGCCGGCCACCTCGGCCCGCTCCAGATCGTCGCCCAGCAGGCCAGCGAGCTTCTCGGCGATCCGCTGGGCCACCTCGCGCGGGCTCTCCCCGAGTGCCGGGGCCAGCAGCAAGGCCGCATTTGTCGAGTAGTCGCCCTGCCCCGAGCGGCGGGAGCGCTCCAGCCGCAGCTGGGCGGGCGGCTCCTGGACCACGCCTTCAGCGGCGGCCGTGGCGGCCGCCCGGACCTGGGCCTCGAGCTCCCCGAGCGGTCCCCGCGCCTGCGTCGCTGTGGGCTTCAAGTGCGCGATGTGCAGAGCGTATCGGCGCTTTGGCCCTACCCGGGACTCAGTAGTGGTAGGGCTCGCCCGCGATGATCTTGTGCGCCCGGTACAGCTGCTCGAGCAGGACCACCCGGGCCAGCTGGTGGGGCAGGGTGATCGGCCCCAGGGACAGGCGCTGATCGGGGTTTTCCATCTCCAGCCCGAATGGCCCCCCGATGACGAAGCACAGATCCCGCCCCTCGCGCCGTCGATCCTCGATAAATCCGCTGAACGCCAAGGAATCCATGACCTGGCCCTCGCGGTCCAGCAGGCAGACAAAGGCCCGCTCGGGCAGGCGGCGGGCCACCCTCTCCTCCTCCCGCACCTCGACCGACTCCAGCCGGGCGTGGCGGCCGAGAAGCTTCTGGTAGTGCTGGACGTCGTCGGCAAATGGCGGGCGGATGCGGCCCACCGCGACGACGATTATGCGCACAATGGGATACTACGCACACATGGAAGAAGACCAAGACCGCTCAGAGCGCCGGATCAACATCCATTTCTCGCCCGAGATCATGCAGGGCGTGTACGCCAACTTCGCCAACGTGAGTCACTCGGACTACGAGTTCACCATTACGTTCGCCCGAGTGGATCACGAGGTCGAGGACGAGGAAATCCCGGGAGTGGTGGTTTCGCGTATCAACCTTTCGGCCCGGTTCATGCGCGAGTTGATCGACGCGATGCGAGACAACTACTCCAAGTGGGAGACCCGCGAGGGGATCAAGAACCTGCCGGAATACGGCGGCGGTTCCTCCGAGCAGCGTTAACCCGGCTTCGCCCCACGTTCGCGATAGGCCACCGCCGCGCCGATCCGCTCGAGGGTTGGCGGGTGTGAGGCGAGCAGCGCCCGGACCCAGCGCGGCGGCTCGACATCGGCCACGTTCTGGATCGCGATCATCCGCTGGAACGAGATGAAGGCGTCGGGGGCGTCCGACAACTCCAGCGATTCAGCGTCGCAGCGCCGCTCGATCGCCCGCGACAGGCGGCCGGAGAGGACGCCCACCGGGCCTACGACAAGCGACGCCGCCAGGGCCAGGGCCGGGAGCGTCTGGGGCGGGGCTTCCTTCCGCCGCGCTCCGGGCGCAGCCGGCGTGCGCGTCCCGCTCAGCCGCTGAACGGCCAGGGCAGCCGCCGGAGCGACCAGCGCCGAGAAGCCCAGCGCACGCGACACGTCGCGATGGCGGACGTGCGCCAGCTCGTGAGCCACCACGACCCCCACCTCCTCCGCGCTGTAGCGATCCAGCAACGTGTCGAACAGGACCACACGCTTGGTGGGGCCTAGGCCGGCCACGTAGGCGTTAGCCGCGGTGCTGCGCCGGCTCGCGTCCACCTTGTAGACCTCCCCCACACCCACCCCGGCAGCCCGGGCCAGCTCCAGCACGGCGCTGCGCATCTCCCCATCGGGCAGCGGGGTGAAGTCGTTGAACAGCGGGTCCAGTAGCACCGGGGCCAGCGCACCCATCACCCCGCCCAGCCCCACCGAGCCGAGTGCCGCCGGCGCCCACCAGCCCCGGGGATAGCGCGAGACGAGTGCCGTGATGCCTGCTCCGGCGCCCGCCGTCAGGCTTGCGCCGATGGCGCTCGCCTTGGCCAGGTCAACCGACCAGCCGCGCCAGCTCTGGGTATCCAGTCCCACGGCCATAGCCCGGCGGCGTTGCACGACGCTCACCGGAAGCGACACTGCAGTGAGAGCCGCCAGCAGTCTGGCCGCTTCGAGCGCGCCCGAGCCAGCCGCCGTAGCGAGGTCCTGGGCTTGGTTCGCCGGCAGGCGGCGTTTCCTGGCGGCCAGACCGGCCAGCACTCCCAGGCGGAGGGCTTCCTTGAGCAACGCCAAGCCCAGCTGGGGGCGGACGAACCTGGCGCCCCGCTCGATCTCGGTGGGTCCGAAGAACTCGCTGGCCGGCACCGTCGCCGGCGGCGGAATGGCCTCGCGGGGCGAGAGCAGCCGCACGCCCAGCTCGGCCGCGCCCAGAGGAAGGAGTATCCAGGCAGCCTGGCGGATGCGCGATGCGACCATGCCCGCGAGACTGTAGCCCCACCCATGCTCGTGGCGATCGTCTCCGACATCCATGGCAACCGCCAGGCCTTCGAATCCGTGCTCGAGGAGATCGATGACTCGGACTGCCAGGAACTGTGGTGCCTGGGCGATCTGGTGGGCTACGGGGCCGACCCAGACGTGTGCGTCGAGCTGGCCCGCCGGCACGCGGCCGTCTGCCTGGCCGGCAACCACGACCTGGGCGTCCGGGGCACTCTGCCCCTGGAGCTGTTCTCCCGGGGGGCCGAACTGGCCGCGCGGTGGACTCAGAAGACCATCGGTCTCAGGACGCTCCAGTATCTGGAGCGTCTCGAACCGGTGCTACTGGACGAGGCGGTCGGGCTGTATCACGCCAGTCCGCGGGACCCGGTGTGGGAGTACGTCCTGTCCGCGCTGCAGGCCGAGCTCTGCCTAGATGTCCAACCCCACCGCGTCTGCCTGATCGGCCACTCCCACGTGGCGCTGTCCTTCTCGCGCCTCGCGGGGGACGTAGCCACCGGCCAGACGCGGAGCGACGGAGATGAGGTCGACGTGGCCGAGGGGGAGTGGCTGATTAACCCCGGAAGCGTCGGCCAGCCGCGGGACGGCGATCCGCGGGCGGCCTGGCTGGAGCTCGACTTGGATGAGATGCGGGCCACCTATCGGCGGACCGAGTACGACGTCGACGGCGCCGCCGCGGCCATCCGGGCCGCCCGGCTGCCCGATTCGCTGGCCGAGCGGCTGGCTTTCGGCCTGTGACCCGCGCTCCCCGCCTAACCCGAAACAAACCGCATCACCGTCTAAAGTCAGGCGCCGGATGGGCTACCTGCCCCGCGCGTTTGTGGCTGGCGGCGTTGGGTTCGCCGTCTCGTGTCTAGCTGCCTGTGGCGGCGGCGCCGGCCTGCTCTCGAGCACCCAGTCGGCTGCCCTCCAGGCAAAGCTCGATCAGCTCTCCTCCGCGGTGGCCAGCCACGATTGCCTTCGCGCCGCCGCTCAAGGAGCGCAGCTGAACAACAAGGTGCTGAATTTGCCCAGCACCGTCGACGTCACGTTGCGCCAGGATCTGCTCAACGGAGTGGCGACAGCCTCCCAGTTGGCCGCCCGGGACTGCCGGCAGATCACGTCCACCTCCACACCGAGCACCACCAATACCTCCAGCACCGTAACCAACACGCCCACGACCACAGCGACCAGCACCAGCACGCCGACTACCGCGTCGAGCACTAGCTCCACCCCCACCACGACCACGACACCCACGACGACCACCACGCCGACCACACCAACGACGCCGACGACTCCCACCACCACTCCAGGCGGGGGCGGCGGTCTGGGAGGCGGCGGCGCTTCCGGTGCCGGTGACGGCGGCAACGGGCAGGCCGGTGACCCCGGAGGACAGGCGGGTGGCAACGGAGCTGGCGCCGCCTCGAGCTCCAGCGCCAGCGGAGCCGGTCACCATGCCTGAAGTGATCGCCGGCCGCTACCGGGTTGAGGGCCGTCTGGGGGTAGGGGGCATGTCCACCGTGCACCTGGCCTTCGATGAGCGGCTGGAGCGCTACGTGGCTCTGAAACTCCTGGCTGAGCACCTGGCCGACGACCCAGCCTTCATCTCTCGCTTCCGGCGGGAGGCGTTGGCCGCCGCCCGCCTGGTGCACCCCAACATCGTCCAGGTGTTCGACTTCGGGCTGGACGAGGGTCAACACCAGCACTTCATCGTGATGGAACACGTCTCGGGTCGCTCCTGCGCCGAGCTGCTCCGCGATCAGGGCCGCCTGGATGTTGAGCGGGGAGTGGAGGTCATCGTCCAGGCCTGTCGCGGCTTGGACTACGCCCACCGCCACGGAGTGGTGCATCGCGACGTAAAGCCCGGGAACCTGCTGGTCTCGGACGCCGACGTGGTCAAGCTGGCTGACTTCGGCATCGCCCGCGCCACCGATCAATCCAGCATCACCCAGGTGGGATCGGTGCTGGGCACGGCGGCGTACCTGTCCCCCGAGCAGGCGCGGGGCGAGGAAGCCGGACCCCGGGCTGACATCTACTCCCTGGGCGTCGTGGCTTACCAGCTCCTGTCGGGCAGGCTCCCCTACGAGGCCACCTCCCTATCGGAGCTCGCCCTCAAGCAGCAGCGCGAGCTGCCCGAGCCGCTCAACCGGCTGAACGACCGCGTCCCGCGCCAGCTGGCTCTGGTAGTGGCCACCGCGCTGTCGATCGAACAGGAGGGACGCCCCCCGGACGCGCTGAGCTTCGCCGAGGCGCTCCGACGAGGGGCCCACGGGCTCGAGCCTGCGGGGGACCTGCTGGGCAGAGCGGCCGGGACGAGCGCCACCCGGCTGGCCACGGGCGCTACGCGGGTGACGCCCCGCGGCCGAAACCCTCCCACGTCGGCCACTCGCGTGGCCAGCCGATCGTGGCCGGAGCCGGCCACAGTGGCGGCGGCTGGGGCCCGCCGGCTCGAGCCGCGACCCTACGCCGGCGATCACCGCGCCCGCACTCCGTACCCCCAGCCCGCCGCGGCGCGGGAACCCAGACGGCGCCGGGGACGGACATTCGCCTTGTTCGCGGCGCTGTTGGTGGTGATCGCCGCCGTGGTGGCGGCGATTGTGATCACGTCCAGCACCGCGCCAACACTGGTTCGGGCCCGCCACATCATCGCCCACGACTTCCAGAGCGCCTACCACCAGCTCTCGAGCTGGATCAGCCAGTACACGAAGTAGGGGGTGCCGTCCCTGGCACGGTCAGGCCGATCTGGCCCCAGCCCCTGAACGCAGCTCGGCGGCCACCGCGGATAACCGCCCGTCGTCGACAGCTTGGCGGAGATCCCTCATCAACTGGGCGATGAAGTGCAGGTTGTGCAGCGTGACCAGCCGCAGGGCGGTCAACTCGCCCGCGCGCAGCATGTAGTGGATGTAGGCCCGGGAGTATCCCTCGGCGCAGGCGGGGCAGGAGCAGGCTTCCAGAATGGGCTGAGGAGATTCCCGGTGCTCGCCCTTGGCCAGATCCAGCCGCCAGCGAGTCGCCGGATCGGGCACGAGCGCCACCCCATGCCGGCCCAGCCGGGTGGGCAGGGCGCAGTCGAACGTGTCGATCCCCAGCTCGATACCGGCGATCAGGTCATCCACGTCCCCGATTCCCAGGAGGTGACGTGCGCGCTCTGGGGCGCGCCGGTCGAGCTCGGCCGTGGTCATGGCCACCACGTCGTGCATCTGTTGTTTGTCCCGGCCCAGCGAGCCACCGATGGCGATGCCCTGGCAGGCCGCGGCGGCCACCGCCGCGGCCGACTCCAGCCTCAGATCTGGCTCCACGCCCCCCTGGACGATGCCGTAGACAGCCTGGCCGTCTGGTCCGTGGTCCGCATGCCAGCGCAGGCAGCGCTCGAGCCAGCGATGCGTGCGCTCCGTGGAGCGGGCCGTGTATTCGCGGGAGACGTGAAACGGCGTGCACTCGTCCAGCACAAGCGCTATGTCTGAACCCAGCGCGGCCTGGATCTCCATCGCGGTCTCGGGTCCCAGAAAGCGCTCACTTCCATCCAGGTAGGAGCGAAAGCGCACGCCGTCCTCCTGGATGGACAGGATCGAGGATGCCCCAGGCCGTCCCCGCCCTTTGATCTCATCCGCCACGCCGCCGTGGCCCATCGAGAAGACCTGGAACCCACCCGAATCGGTGATGATGGCCCGCTCCCAGCGCATGAAGCGGTGCAGCCCACCCATCGATCGGATCAGGTCGGGCCCGGGCGCCAGGAACAGGTGGAAGGTGTTGCCCAGGATCAGCTCGTAGCCCAGATCGGCCACGTCATGCGCTTCGAGCGTCTTGACCGACGCCTTGGTGGCCAGCGGCACGAACGCCGGAGTGGACACGCTGCCGTGGGCCAGGTGCAGCGTTCCGGTGCGCGCGCGAGAGTCCGGGGAGCGTGTCTTGAGCGTGAACACCCCCGGCAAACGTAGCTGGCCTACCGCGTGGAAGCCCTTCGGCTCCGAATGCAAAACGGGGGCGAGACCCGTGGGTCTCGCCCCCGCCCAACCGGCTCGGCCTGATTACGCGGTCTGACCAGCCGGCTCGGCGTGCTCCGAACCCTCGATCGCGTTCGTTACATCGCCGTTCGCGGAGATGGTGACCTTGTGCGGCTTGCGCTGCTCGGGCTTGGGGATGTGAACCTCCAGGACGCCCTTCTCGAAACTCGCCCGCACCCGCTCCGGGTCTACGCCCTGGGGCAGCGTCAGCGAGCGGGAGAAGGACCCGGAGGCGCGCTCGACGCGGTAATAGCCGTCCTTGCGCTCCTCGTGCTCGGCCTTACGCTCGCCCGAGATCGTGAGGACGTTGTCCTCGAGCTCGATGTTCACATCGTTCTCGCTCACGCCCGGAAGATCAGCCCGGAGGACGAAATCCTCCTTGGTGTCGACCAGGTCCATCGCGGGGATCCAGCGGCGCAGAGCGCCGTGACCGCCGCCGTTGGCCTGGGCGGGCTCGAAGAACGTGTTGAACAGCCGATTCATCTCGGTCTGAATGGTCGCCAGCTCGCGAACCGGCTCCCAGCGGATAAGTGCCATGTTGTGCAACCCTCTCTTGTCCAGGAATTGTATTGAGCCACCTTATGAAATCTAAGTGGCTTCGTGTCAAGTTTAGCGCAGGAACCACGGTCGTCGCGAGCGCGCGTCGGCCAGCGCGCGGTTCAGCGTCATCCGGAGCCGGGTTGCAACGTCACAAAGCCCGCATGTCGCGTACGGCTCAGTGACGCCACACCGCGATAGGCCCACCGACGTCACCAAGCGCCGGCGAATTCGGGCGCTTTGTGACGCCACACGGCATCCTCGACCCCAACAGAGGCCAGACAACCGCCACCTGCGACGACCGCGGCTCTTACCGCACCATCAGCGAACGACCCGTCATCGCCGCCGGCTGCTCGATGCCGAGCACGTCCAGGATCGTCGGAGCAACATCCGCCAGGATCCCCCCGTCGCGCAGCCTCGCGCCGGGCAGGGTGAGGATCAGGGGCACAGGGTTCATCGAATGGGCGGTGTTGGGGCTTCCGTCGGGCTCGAGCATGTGGTCGGCGTTGCCGTGGTCGGCGGTGATCAGGCACACGCCACCCGAGGCCTGAACGGTCTCCACGACCTTTCCCAGGCAGGCGTCCACTGTCTTCACGGCCTGGACAGCGGCCTCGATCACCCCCGTGTGGCCCACCATGTCGGCGTTGGCGAAGTTGATGATCCCGAAGGCTGGGGTCTCCGAGCGCCACCCGCGGACGAACGCCGCGGCGGCCTCCGGTGCGCTCATCTCCGGCTTGTGATCGTAAGTCGGGACTTCCCGGGGCGAGGGGACTAGCTCCCGTTGTTCTCCCGAACACGGCTCTTCCTCTCCCCCGTTGAAGAAGTAGGTCACGTGGGGGTACTTCTCGGTCTCGGCCACATGCAGCTGCCGGAGCCCTCGGCGGGCCAGGACCTGGGGCAGCGTGTCCGCCGGGTGCTCCGGCGGGAAGGCCACCGGATAGGGCCACCCCTCCTCGTATTCGGTCATCGTGGCGTAGCGCGTCATCGGGTCGGCACCTCCGCGATCCACCTTGTCGAAGCCGGGCTCGGCCAGCGCCCGCGTGATTTCCCGCATGCGGTCCGGGCGGAAGTTGAAGGCGATGACCGAATCGCCGGGCCGGATCTGCGAGTCCTCGGGTCCGATCAGGATCGGCCGGATGAACTCATCCGTCTCGCCGCGCTCATAGGCCACCTTCACACCTGCACTGGCAATGGGTGCATTGCGCTCCGCCCGGGCGTGCACGAGCAGATCGTACGCGAGCTGGATCCTCTCCCAGCGCCGGTCACGGTCCATTGCCCAATAGCGGCCCACCACCGAGCCGATCCGCCCCCGCCCGGCGTCGACCAGCCACCTCTCCACCGTCTCCAAGTAGCCCGCACCAGACGTGGGCAGGGTGTCCCGGCCGTCCGTGAAGGCCTGGACCACCAGGTCGGGCACGTCCAGCTGGGCGGCCATCCCGATCAGGGCCTCCAGATGTCCAAACCCGGAATGGACCCCACCGTCCGACACCAGACCGATCAGGTGCACGCGCCCTGACTCGCTCCCGGTCATACCCTCGCGAAGCACACGATTCTCGACCAGGGCGCCGGACTCGACCGCCTCGTCAATTCGCATGAGGTCCTGCTTGACGATCGCTCCCGCCCCCAGGTTCAGGTGGCCCACCTCGGAGTTGCCCATCTGTCCCTCGGGCAGCCCAACCGCCGGCCCGCCCGCGGTCAGCGTGGTGTGGGGGTACTCGGCCCACAACCGGTCGAACACCGGGGTATCCGCCAGAGACACGGCGTTTCCCGGGCCCGGGGGCGCCAGGCCCCATCCGTCTAGCACGATTAGCGCCACCGAAGGGGCGCTCATGCCGCGCACGCCACGATGGAGGCAAACGACTCGACGGCCAGACTCGCGCCGCCCACCAGCGCTCCGTCCCCGTCCGGGAGCGCGAGCAGGTCCGCCGCGTTTTCGGGGTTCACGCTCCCGCCATAGAGGATGCGAATCCGCTCGGCCTGGTCGGGTGAGCGGTCACCCACCAGGGCCCGGATGAACCCGAGGGCCTCCTGCGCCTGATCAGGGGTGGCCACCAGGCCGGTGCCAATGGCCCAGATCGGCTCGTAGGCGATCACCACCTCGGCGAGCCGCTCGACATCGACACGGGCCAGATCCTCCTGCACCTGATGGCGGAGCTTGCGCTCCGTATCCCCAGCGTCGCGCTCCTCCTCGGTCTCCCCCACACATAGGATCGGGACCAGTCCATGCTCGAGCGCGGCCGGGACCTTGAGAGCCAGCGCGCGGTCGGTTTCACCGAACAGCTCGCGCCGCTCGGAGTGGCCAAGGATCGCGCCGGCGACGCCCAGTGAGGAAAGCATGACCGGCGAGACCTCACCGGTGAAAGCGCCCTCGGGCTCTTGATGCATGTTCTGGGCAAACACCTTCACCCCCGAGTTCCCAACGGAGTGCAGCGCCGAGGCCAGCGTCGTAAAGGGCGGGCAGATGGCGACATCCACCCCGGACACCCCGGCCAACCGGGGGAGGGCCGCGTCGATGAACGCGCTGGCCTCCGCCCCCGTCTTGTACATCTTCCAGTTGCCCGCGATCAGGGGTCTCCTCACGCCAGCGCCTCCACTCCCGGCAGCGCTTTGCCTTCGATCAGCTCGAGCGCCGCCCCGCCCCCGGTGGACAGCTGAGTTATCCGGTCTGCCAACCCCAGCCGGTGAACAGCGGCCAGCGGGTCGCCACCCCCCACCACCGTTATGCCAGGCGCGTCGGCCACCGCTTCCGCCACGGCACGGGTCCCGGCTGCGAAGGGCTCGAGCTCGAATGCTCCCATGGGCCCATTCCAGAACACGGTCCCCGCACCGGAGATGCGGGCCGCGTATGCCTCGGCGGTGGCCGGGCCGATGTCCAGCCCCATCAGGTCGTCGGGCACGTCCACTCCGTCGATCGTCTGCGGCTGGGCCTCGGCGGCCAGGCGGTCAGCCAGCACCAGGTCGATCGGGAGCTCGAGCTGGGCCCGCGACTGCTCTCTACAGGAGAGCACCCGCCGGGCCAGCTCGACATCTTCCTGGGCGCAGAGCGATTGGCCGATGGCGTGGCCCTCCGCCGCTAGGAACGGGAAGCACATGGCTCCGCCGATCAGGATCGCGTCGGCCACCTGGCCAAACCGCTCGATCACGCCGATCTTGTCGCCCACCTTGGCCCCACCCAGGACGGCCACCAGCGGCCGGTCGGGGTCCTTGAGCAGCTTGGACAGCGTCCTCACCTCGCTCTCGAGCAGGAGACCGGCAGCGTGCTCGGGCATGAGCCGGGCCACCCCTTCGGTGGAGGCATGGGCCCGGTGCGCGGCCCCGAAGGCGTCATTTACGTACACGTCGGCCAGCTCAGCCAGCCGGGCCGCCAGGGCGGGATCGTTCGTCGTCTCCCCCGGCTCATAGCGCACGTTTTCCAGCATGAGGATGTCGCCCGGGACCAGGTTGCCGGCGAACGCCTTGACCTGGTTGCCCACCACGGCCGGAGCCAGCGTCACCGGGGCGCCGCTGCACTCGGCCAGCCGGTCGGCGGCTGGACGCATCGAGAACTCGGGCTCCCGATCCTTGGGCCGCCCCAGATGAGAGGCGATGACGAGCCGGGCTCCGCGTTCGCGCAGCTCCCGGATGGTGGGCAATGCCGCTCTGATCCTGGCGTCGTCCTCCACCCGACCATCCTTAAGCGGCACGTTGAAGTCGACCCGGAGCAGTACTCGTTTGCCCTCAAGGTCACCGAGGTCGGCGAGCGTCCTCAAAACAGCCTTCCAACCAGCTCCGCAACCCGGTTGGAGTACCCCCACTCGTTGTCATACCAGGACACCAGCTTGACCATCGTGTCGTCCATGACCGCAGTCAGCGGCGCGTCCAGAATCGATGAGGCTGAATTCTTCACTATGTCACTTGAGACGATGGGGTCCTCGTTGTAGACCAGCAGTCCCTGAAGGGAGCGGGACTCGGCGGCCTCCTGCAAAGCCGCGTTGACCTCTTCGACGCTGGTGGAGCGCTCTACCTCCGCCGTCAGGTCGACCAGGCTGCCCGTGGGCACGGGCGCCCGGACGGCAAAGCCGTTGAGCTTCCCGTTCAGCTCGGGTATGACCAGACCAATTGCCCTGGCCGCCCCGGTAGAGGCCGGAATCAGATTGACCGCAGCCGCCCGGGCGCGTCGCAGGTCATGGTGGGGGAGGTCCTGGAGGCGCTGGTCGGCCGTGTAGGCGTGGATGGTTGTCATCAGCCCGTGCTTGATTCCGACGGCTCGGTGGAGGACCTTGGCGATCGGAGCCAGGCAGTTGGTCGTGCAGGAGGCGTTGGAGATGATGTGATGGTTCTCGCGGTCGTAGACCTCGTCGAAATTCACCCCCAGGCACACCGTGACGTCGGGATCGGTGGCCACCGCGGAGATCACCACCTTCCTGGCGCCTGCCTCGAGATGCTTGCTCGCGTTCTCCCGGTCGGTGAACAGACCGGTCGACTCGATCACCACCTCGGTGCCCAGATCGCCCCAGGGCAGCGCGGCCGGATCACGCTCGGCGAAGATGCGCAGCTCCTTACCGTCCACTCGCAGGCCGGTATCGGTGGCCTCCACCTTCCCGGGGAACGGCCCGTAGTTGGTGTCGTACTTGAGCAGGTGGGCGGTCGTCTTGGGGTCCGTGATGTCGTTCGCGGCCACCCATTCGATGTCCGCACCCGCCTCGTACGCGGCCCGGAACACATTGCGTCCGATACGTCCGAACCCGTTGATCCCGACCCGTACCGCCATACGCGCTGCGCTCCCTTCGTGGTGATGGGCTGACGGGGCGATCCTCTGCGGGTCGCTCCCGGCCGCGGTCTGCGGCGGGCCGAAGGCTAACTGTTATCTGTGCGAAGCAATCTCGACCCTCAGCCCGTCGGGGTCGAGCAGATAGGCGGCGTAATAGCGGGGGCCGTACTGGGCCCGCGGGCCGGGGGGGCCATCGTCGCGGCCGCCGTTAGCCAGGCCGGACTGGTACGCCGCGTCCACGGCCGCCTTGCCGGTGGCCTGAAGCGCGATGTGACCATAGCTCGGGCCCGGCTGCCGCCCCCGCATAACGATCCAGATGACCGGACTGGATACGCCGTAAGCCACCGCTTGGGGGGATGCCAGCATCCTGCGCGCACCCAGGGCACGGAACACGGCGTCGTAGAAGCGCGCCGACGTATCGAGGTCGGTCACCTCGAAGCCCACGTGGTCGATCATCAGATGGCCCTGTGGGCGTCGCGGTGCGAGACCTCGGTCAGGAACTCCGCCTTCGGTCCGTAGCGCTCGGCCAGGTGCTCAGCGATGGCCACCGAGCGGTGACGCCCACCCGTGCACCCGATCGCCACCACCAGGTGGGCCTTGCCCTCGGAGAGGTACTGGGGCAGGAGGTAGTCGAGCAGCGGGAGCAGGTAGTCGTAGAACGCGTCCAGCTCTCCCTCCTGGTTGATGAACTCCACCACCCGCGGATCGGTGCCCGTCAGCGGCCGCAGATCAGGCTCGTAATGGGGGTTGGGCAGGAAGCGGACATCGAACAGCAGGTCCGGATCGCGCGGCGGCCCGTGCTTGAAGCCGAAGCTCTGGAAGGTGACGGCCAGGCGCCCGGGCGTCTGGCTGGGCAGCATCTCGTCGGCCAGCTTGCGCCGGAGCATGGCCGCGGTCAGCCCGGTGGTGTCGATCACCACGTCAGCCCGGCCCCGCAACGCCTCGAGCAGCTCGCGCTCCCGGGCGATGCCGTCGGCCACATTCCCCGTGGGAGCAAGCGGATGGCGGCGACGCGTCTCTTTGTAGCGGGTGAGCAGCGCCTGGTCGGAAGCCTGGAGAAACAGCACCCGGTGACGAACGCCGTGGGCCTTGAGGTCGTCGAGCATGGCGGCGAGCCCGTCGAAGTAGCTCCCCCCGCGAACATCGGACACGACGGCGGCCTTGGCCACCTTCGATCCCTGGTGTACGAACAACTCCACCAGCGACTGGATCATCTCCGAGGGGAGGTTGTCCACGCAGAAGTAGCCCTCATCCTCGAAGACGGCCATGGCGGTGGACTTGCCGGCGCCGGAGAGACCCGTGATGATCACCAGGTCGGTGAGGGAGGTCGGCGCGGCGTCTCTAGCAGGGGCCTCCTCGGGAGCCCCTTCCCGCGCCAGCACGTCCGCCCCAGCAGGGGTGGACTTTTCGGGTTCAACTACCTCTGACATCTCTTTGATTGTGATACGTCCGACAAGCTTGACGGGGCAAGCGGACGGGCTTTTGTTGCCCAGGCGTCACGAATCACGTCTTGATTTGTCACTCGGCCCGGGCCGAGAATCGCAATATGGCTCTGAACGTCGCTATGGCGACACCCAGGGACAAAATTCGGTTGGCGCAGGTGGCGGACCGGCAATTTGGGCGGGTCAGCCGGGCGCAGCTCGAGTCGCTGGGCATAGCGAGCGGCACGGTCGCCAAGTGGGTCGCCGGCGGCTACCTCCACCGGGTGCTCCCAAAGGTCTATGCCGTCGGCCATCAAGCGCACACCGTCGAGGCCGACCTGGCGGCCGCCCTACTCTATGCCGGGCCCGGCGCCGCGCTCAGCCACGCGACGGCCGCCTGGTGGCTCGACCTGAGCGATGAGCGGCCACACACCATTTATGTGACCACACCGCTGCGTCGCCGCTCGCTCCCGGGCATCCAGGTGTACAGCCGCCGACAACGGACCCGGACGCTGCACAAAGGCCTCGCGGTCACCTCCGTGGCCCAGACCCTTCTCGACCTGGCGGCCACCAATCCGCTGCGTGTCCTCCGGAAGGCCCTGGCCAACGCGGAGTACCGCGGCCTCCTGGACCTGACTGAGGTCGCGGCGGCCATCAGGCCCGGAACCCGCGGCGGCGACGTGCTGCGCAGCGCCCTGGAGCGCCACCAGCCGAACCTCGCCCTCACCAAGAGCTGCCTCGAGGCTCTGCTCATCGAGATATGCGAGGAAGAGAATCTCCCGCTCCCCGAGACCAATGCCTGGGTGGGCGGCTGGCAGGTGGACGCGCTCTGGCGCCAGGCGGGACTGGCCGTGGAGCTCGATGGGTACGGCAACCACCACACGCCCGCCCAGCTTCGGCGCGATCGCCGCAAAGAGATGGTGATGCGACGACATGGCCTCGTCCCGGTGCGCTACTCCGAGGAGCAGCTCGTCGAAAGAAACCAGGTCGTGTGGGAGATCCGACACGCCACGGCCCGCTCAGCCGCCTAGACCCCCGTCTTGTGCAGCTCTCGGTAGACCTCGCGGGCCAGCCTGCCCGGGAGACCCGGGACCCCCTCCAGCTCCTCGCGCGAGGCTGAGAGGATGGCCTCGGGAGACCCGAAGTGAGCCAGCATTGCCCGCTTTCGGGCCGGGCCCACCCCGGGCAGCTCGTCCAGGATCGAGGCGCGCATCGCGCGGTCGCGCCGGATCCGGTGGTGGGTGATGGCAAACCGGTGGGCCTCGTCCCGCACCCGCTGGAGAAGCTGGAGCTCGGGGGTGTCGTGGGCGAGTCGCAGCGGCTCTTTGACGCCGGGAATGAACACCTCTTCAATCCTCTTGGCCAGCGAGATCACGACGACGCCTCGATCCCGGAACTCCTGCAGAGCTCGCAGCCCGGCCGAGAGCTGTCCCCTGCCTCCGTCGATCACCACGACGTTGGGCAGGGCGGCAAACGACGGGTCGTACTCCTTGTCGTGGGGGGACACGTCGCGCTGGTGCTGCCACTGGGCCATCCGCCGCCCCAGAACCTCCTCCATGGCCGCGAAGTCGTCGGGACCATCGCCGTCTGAGCCGACCTCGCGCACCTTGAACCGCCGGTAGTCGGACTTCTTTGGCGCGCCTCCCTCGAACACCACCATCGAGGCCACGGTGTTGGTGCCCATCAGCGTGGAGATGTCAAAGCACTCGATTCGCAACGGGATCGTGTCCAGCCCTAGAGCCTGCTGGAGGCCGTCCAGCGCCTCCACGCGTTGCTGGCGGCGGCGCTCGGAACGCAGCCGTTCCTGGTCCAGCGCCAGACGCGCGTTGCGCTCGGCCAGCTCGAGGATCCGGCGCTTGTCGCCCCACTCGGCCGCCCGGATCTCCACCGGGCCGTCGCGGCGCTGTGCCAGCGCGTCGGCCAGCGCAGGGGCGGGCCCGAGCTCTCGCTGGACCACCAGCAGCGGTGGGATGCTCATGGCGCTGGCGTAGTACTGGAGGATGAACGCCTCGGCCACCGCCGCCACATCGCCGCCGGCCTCGTTGTCCAGATAGAAGCTCTGGCGGTCCGACAGGACTCCGTCCCTGACCTGGAAGACCTGGGCGTTGGCCGCGCCGGCGTCGGCATCCACGGCCACGGCCACCGCGTCCATGGTGCCCACCGCCTGGTTGGCCACGCGCTGGCGCTCCAGCAGGGAGCGCACCGCCCGCAGCCGGTTGCGCTCGCGGGCCGCGTCTTCGAAGCGCTGGTCGGCGGCGGCGGCCCGCATCGATTGCTCCAGCGAGCGCTCGATCTCCCGGTAGCGGCCGGACAGGAAGTCGATCACACCGTCGATGCCTCGGCGGTAGTCCTCGACCGAGACATATC
>JBPYDM010000060.1:0-3397 GCA_051986255.1 Solirubrobacteraceae bacterium
TCTGGAAGACGATTCAGGAAGCAAAGGCACACCAGGCGGCGCCGGCCGCAGCAACGGGAGGCGAGGCATGATCCCAGCCGCATTCGAGTACGCCCGTGCGGGCTCGGTCGAGGAGGCGGTCCAGCTGCTGGAGCAGCACGGCGAGGACGCGAAGATCCTGGCCGGCGGCCACAGCCTGGTTCCGCTGATGCGGCTGCGGCTGGCGCAGCCGTCGGCGCTGATCGACATCAACGGCATTCCCGGCCTCGATTACATACGGGTCGAGGGCGACCGGTTGAACGTGGGCGCGCTCACCCGCCATGTCTCGCTCCAGCACTCGGCGGCCGCGAAGGAGCACCTGCCGCTGCTGGCCGAGATCGCGGACGAGGTGGGCGACAACCAGGTCCGCAACCTGGGGACCATCGGCGGCGTCATGGCCCACGCCGATTCGGCCGGCGACTACCCGACCCTGGCCTTGATGCTCGATGCCGACATCGTCACCAACAAACGCACCATCCCCGCCAAGGACTTCTTCCTCGATGTCTTCACCACCCCGCTGGAGCCCGCCGAGCTGATCACCGAGATCAACTTCCCGGTCGCGCCCGGCCCGCATCACTACATCAAGTTCCGTCG
Source organism: Solirubrobacteraceae bacterium (assembly GCA_051986255.1). Classification (GTDB taxonomy): domain Bacteria; phylum Actinomycetota; class Thermoleophilia; order Solirubrobacterales; family Solirubrobacteraceae; genus Palsa-465. The sequence continues at coordinate 613 of JBPYDM010000060.1, forward strand.
ACGCCTCTTCGATTGGGCGATCGTGGGCGCCATGGTGCAGAAGGCGGCGGACGGCGGCTGGCGGGTGGGACTGACGAACGTGGGGCCGACCCCGGTCCGCGCGCACACGGTGGAGCAGGCGCTGGCGCAGGGGGCGTCCTTCGAGGATGCCGCCCAGCACGCGTCCGACGGCCTGCAGCCTTCGGGCGACCTGCGGGCCACCCCTGAGTACAAGCTGCACCTGGCTCGGGTGCTGACCCGGCGGGCGTTGGAGCACGCGAGCGCCGCCTGAGACGGCCACTGAGGCGGGCCCGGCGCTGCGTCGGGCCCGCCCGGTAGCCTTCTTTCATCTCTATGACGGCTCTTCCAGAATCCATCGACGAGGTTTCTGCACGCCTGCAGGACCGTCGCTACATCGGCGATCGCCAGCTCGCGACCGCTATTTTCCTGGCGCTCAAGCTGGGCAAGCCGCTGTTCCTGGAAGGGGAGGCGGGCGTCGGCAAGACCGAGGCGGCCAAGGTGATGGCCGAGGTGCTGGGGGCGCGGCTGATCCGGCTCCAGTGCTACGAGGGGATCGACGTGGCCCACGCGGTGTACGAGTGGAACTACCCGCGGCAGCTCCTCCATATCCGCATGCTGCAGGACGCCCCCGTGGAGGACCGCCGGCTGGCCGAACGCGCCATCTACGGGCCCGAGTTCCTCCTGCGAAGGCCGCTCCTGGATGCGATCGACAACGACGACGCGGTGCCCCCGGTCCTGTTGATCGACGAGATCGACCGCTCGGACGAGGAGTTCGAGGCGTTCCTGCTGGAGCTCCTGAGCGACTTTCAGGTGTCGATCCCGGAGCTGGGCACGATCACGGCCAAGGCCCCGCCCTTCGTCGTCCTCACGTCCAACCGCACCCGTGAGGTGCACGACGCGCTCAAGCGGCGCTGCCTGTACCACTGGATCGACTACCCCACCATCGAGAAGGAGATCTCGATCGTGCGCGCCCGCGCTCCCGAGGCCTCGGAGGAGCTGGCCCGGCAGCTGACGCGGCTGGTCCACGAGCTTCGCGACATGGAGCTCTACAAGGTGCCCGGGGTCGCCGAGACGCTCGATTGGGCACGCTCACTGGCCACGCTCGGGGCGCAGCGGCTGGATCCGACGCTGGTCGACCAGACGCTGGGGGCGGCCCTCAAGTATCAGGAGGACTTGGAGAAGGTCCGCGCCCAGACGCCGGAGCTGGTCGAGCGAGCGGCGGCTGGGCTCTAACCTTCGGAAGCCCACGGCCGTTCGTCGTCTCTCAGGTCTGAGTTGCTGAGCGCAGCCTCGGGTCGCCACTACGCTAGGTCCCGGTGAAGCTCTGCGCCGTCGAGCTGCGACGTATTGCGCTGCCCCTGGTGGGCCCCTTCCGGACCTCGTTCGGGACCGAGACCGTGCGCGACATCCTGTTGCTGCGGGTCGAGACCGACACCGGTGAGGGCTGGGGCGAGTGCTGCGCGCAGTCAGAGCCCCTCTACACCTCGGAGTACGTGGACGGCTGCGAGCAGGTGCTGCGCCGGCACCTGCTGCCGCGGCTGTTCGCCACCCCGGCCGTGGACGGGGCCCGGGTTGCGGAGGTGTTGGGGCCGGTCCGCGGCCACCGGATGGCCAAAGCCGCGCTCGAGATGGCGGTCCTCGACGCTGAGCTGCGCGGCCGGGGTGAGTCGTTCGCCCAGCGCCTGGGCGGAGTCCGTACGGCCGTGGACTGCGGTGTGTCGCTTGGAATCCACCAGAGCATCCCTGCCCTGCTGGCCGCGGTCGAACCCTTCGTCGACCAGGGATATCGCAGGATCAAGCTCAAGATCGAGCCCGGCTGGGACCTGGAGCCGGTGCGGGCCGTACGGGAGCGATGGCCGGAGCTCTTGCTGCAGGTCGACGCCAACGCCGCTTACGCGCTCGAGGACGGAGGCCGGCTGGCGGCGCTCGAACCGTTCGAGCTCCTGATGATCGAGCAACCGCTCCCGGAGGAGCAGCTGCTGGCGCATGCCCGGCTGGCGGCGTTGCTCAAGACCCCGATCTGCCTCGACGAGTCGATCGTCTCGGCGGATTCCGCCGTAGACGCGATCGCGCTCGGCGCCTGCTCCATCGTCAACGTAAAACCCGCCCGGGTGGGCGGATACCTCGAAGCGCGCCGGGTGCATGACGTGTGTCTCGCCCGCGGGGTGCCGGTGTGGTGTGGCGGCATGCTCGAGACGGGCTTGGGCCGCGCCGGGAACCTCGCCCTCGCGGCGCTTCCCGGCTTCACGCTGCCCGGGGACATCTCGGCCTCCGACCGCTACTACCACCGCGACCTCACACCGCCTTTCGAGCTTCACGAGGGACGGCTGGAGGTCCCCACCGGAGCCGGGCTGGGCGTGGACGTAGACCTCGCCTTCCTCGATTCGGTGACCATGTCGCGAGAGTTGCTCCGGCCGTAAGCGGCCGGGCGTGGGCGCGTGAAGCGCTCATAAAAAGTACCTGGAGGGTTGTTCTTCGCCCTCACGTTGTCCGAAGATGGAGCGTGGCATGGGTGGGTGAGTCCCGCCTTCACGGCAAATCGCACAGGAGGTACTCCGAGCGATGGGCAACTTGTTCGGCGATGCCAAGGACGCGCTGGAGAATCAGGGCGGCCAGGGCGGCGGCGGCCTGGAAGGCGACGTTGAGAAGGCTGCGGAGAACGCTGTCGAGCAGCGAATGGGAGGCGGCCAGGGCGGCCAGGGCCAGGGCGGTCAGGCCGGTCAGCAGGGCGGTCAGGGCGGCTATGGCCAGGACATGGGTGGCCAGGGCGGCCAGGGCGGCTACG
>JBPYDM010000061.1:0-5623 GCA_051986255.1 Solirubrobacteraceae bacterium
CCACCGTCCGGCCCCCCCGGCCCTGATCTACCAGTGCCTTGCACAGGTGAGCCACCAGATCCTCGAGCACCGACTCGAGTGCCCGCACGTCTACGACGTCGCTGGAGAACGTCGTCTCGCGCGATTCCGAGATCACTTTGCGCTCCTGCGTGACGGGGGAATCGTCCTCGAACCCAGCGCGGCGCTGAAGCTCGGCCGCCATTCGTCCACCCAGGGCCTGGGCTAGTCTCGCGGTTTCCGCCGCCCGAAGCCGGGCCAGTGTGAGTATTCCCAGTCTGCCCAGGCGCTCCGCGGTCTTGGGCCCGATTCCCGGAAGCAGCCCGCATGGCGCGTCGGCGAAGCGCTCACAAGCCTGCTCGCGGCTCAGCATCACGAAGCCGCGCGGTTTCTCGGCGTCGGAGGCCACCTTCGCCACCAGCTTGTTGGGCCCGATCCCTATGGACGCGCTGAGCGCCGTGTGGCGCTCGATCTCGCGGGCGATGCCGTGCATGACGGCCCGGGGAGCCATGAGCCCGGTTAGATCCAGGTAGACCTCATCCAGGCCCACCACCTCGACGGTCTCAATGTGCGCCCGGACTATCGCCATGACCTCGGAGGAGGCCTCCCGGTAGTAGGCGAAGTCCGGGGTCAGGAAGACGCCGTGGGGACACAGCCGCCGGGCCCGGGCGGCCGGGACGGCCGAGCCGACGCCGAAGGCCCGCGCCTCATAGGACGCGGTGGTCACGACCGAGCGCGGACCGCTGCCGGCCACGACCACCGGCCGGCCGCGCAGCTCCGGGCGGCGGCGCAGCTCGACCGAGACGTAGAACGCGTCCATGTCCAGGTGAGCCACGCACCGGCCGGGCATGCAAGGCAGCGTAGGCTGTGGGGCAGACGCAGCCGCCGATCCGGCGCAGTCACCACCGCGCCGGCCGGCTTGCTATTCAATACTTCCTAGCGCGACGCCCAGACGTCGTCCACTCCGCTGAAGCCCAGCGCGGAGGCGGTGTTCTGGCTGAGGTCCCATTCCCGGCCGCTCACGTAGGGCCCGCGGTCATCGACAGTGGCGGTCACGCTGCGGCCGTGGTAGACGAACGTGACCTTCGTCCCGCACGGGAGGCTTAGGTTGGCCACGCCATACGTGGCGTGGTACCCGCACGCCGTGCTCCCGGCGTCGTAGTACCACGAGGCCACGCTCTGGGTGAACACCACCACCCTGCCGGCGGAGGCACGCACCGGCGCGTTGGAGCGGCTCCCCACGAAATGCACTCGCAGAAGCTCCTGGCGCGAGCGAGGTGTGTAGCGGAGATAGAACCGTCCCCTCCGGCTCGTGAGGTCCTGGGCCACCCTTTGCCAGCCGCCGCGGCTGTTCTGGGCCTGGAGACGAACCACGAGCCCGGGGCGCACCGGCTGGAGGTAGCCCGACACGGTGATCGAGTGATCACCCATGTCGTCGATCGTCCGCGGGTCCACGTGCAGCGCCCCCATGACCTGGACGCTTGCGGGCGTGCTGGCCGGCGGGCTCGAGGTGGTGCCGGCCCCGCCTGGTCGCCAGCCTCCCACGACCTTGACTCGTCCCGAATAGCGCAGGCGCGCCTGGAGCCGGAAACGATCCTGGGCGTCAAGCTTCCTGGAGGCGATCTTGTGCCAGCTGGCGCTCCCCGCGGGCGCGAAGTCCAGGGCCACCCACCGCCCTGGGTCGCCGGACGGCGCGCGGCCGGTCGCGGTCACCTCATGGCCGTACCCGATCCGGCGATCCTTGAGGGTCATCTTGATGGCCTCAGCGGAGGCGGTGGCTCCGGACAGCTGATCAGCCGCCTGGGCCAGTCCGGCTCCGAGCATCGGAGCGGCTACTACGGGCGCGGCGAGCGCGGCTCGCCGCAGAGTCGATGTTCGCAGGCGCATCCTGCGTCTCATTCGAGACCTCCTGTTAGTGGTCGACCCTCCTGCCTGCGGAGTTAGCTGACGGGCTCGTGAGGGATCACGGCACGCTGTCCCGATCCACCACTACAACCGCGGACAGCCGGCGGGCCGGCTGGCGGTTGATTCGCCCCAGCCAGGCCGGGAAATCAGACGCCTGGCAACGGGTTCCCCGCTCGCCGCCGCACCGGGCAGCAGCGATTCGGCGGGCCGAATCGGTGAAGGAGGCTCGCAGCCACCCTCATGACTTTGTGTGACACAGGTCACACTTCCTATGGGTGGTTCGCCCGCGAACCTCGAGCCCATCCTCGAACCTCGAGCCCATCCTGCAAGAATCAGGCGATGGCCAACCCCGATCGGCTTTCGGGCCTGGATAGCTCGTTCCTTCACCTCGAGCAGGGCGCGTCTCATATGCACGTGGCCGCCTGCGCGGTATTTGACGGGCCCGCACCGGCGTACGAGGAGCTGCTGGAAACGGTCCGGGCGAGGCTTCACTTGGTTCCCCGCTACCGGCAACGGCTGGCCTTTGTGCCCTACGGCCAGGGACGGCCCGTGTGGGTGGACGACCCGTACTTCCAGGTCGCCTACCACATCCGGCACACCGCCCTGCCCGAGCCGGGAGCAGACTCTCAGCTCAAGCGTCTGACCGGGCGGGTGTTCTCCCAGGCTCTGGACCGCACGCGGCCCCTTTGGGAGATGTGGATGGTCGAGGGGCTGAGCGACGAGCGCTTCGCCCTCCTGTCCAAGACCCACCACGCCCTGGTGGATGGAATCTCGGGCGTGGACATCCTCAACGTCCTGTTTGACACCTCGCCGGAGCCGATGCCGGTCGCGCCCGCAGAGCACGAGTGGACCCCACGCCCGCTGCCTTCCTCCGCTCAGCTCCTGGCCGATGCGCTCCTGGAACGGATGACCGTGCCCGGAGAGGTCGTCCGCGGCGTGCGGGCGACCCTGCGCGGCCCGCGGGCCATGGCCGCGCGGCTGGGTCAGGGATTGGTCGGGCTGAGCGCCCTGGCCTGGGCCGGCGTTCAGACCGCACCTCCCAGCCGGTTCAACGTACCGGTCGGGCCACACCGACGCTTCACCTGGGTGGACGGGGACTTGGACGACTTCAAAGCGGTCAAGAACCACCTCGGCGGAACGGTGAATGACGTCGTCCTGACCGCGGTGGCAGGTGGCCTGGGGAGCTACCTCCGGCTGTACGGCGAGGACACGGACGACGTGACGTTACGGGCCATGGTCCCGGTATCGGTCCGGGCGGATGTCGAGCGCGGGGCCCTGGGCAATCGCGTGTCCGCCATGTGGGCGCCCCTGCCGGTGGGGATCCTCGATCCGGTGCAGCGCCTGCACACGGTCACCGAGTCGATGAGGGAGGTCAAGGAGTCCGGTCAGGCGATTGGCGCCCAGGTGCTGACCAGTCTGTCCGGGTTCGCGCCCACCACCATCGCGTCGCAGGCCGCCCGTCTCCAGGCCCGGCAGCGGCTGTTCAATCTGGTGGTCACGAACGTGCCGGGCCCTCAGATCCCCCTGTACCTGCTCGGGCAACAGCTCCAGGCCATCTATCCCATGGTCCCGCTGGCCGAGAACACCGCCCTGGGAATCGCCATCATGAGCTACAACGGGCAGATGAATTTTGGGCTCTCGGGCGACTACGACTCCCTGGCCGACCTGGAGATGCTGGCCGACGAGCTGCGGTTGGCCATCCGCGAGCTGGTGGACGCTGCGGCGCCGCCGCGCGGGCGCGGATCCTCCAGGCGGTCCTCGCGCGGCCGGAGCGTCCGCGCGGTTGGATGAGGCTGCTCGAGCGTCTGGCCATCATCCTGGCGTCGCTGGCCCTGGCCTTCGGGTTAATCGCGCTCCTCTCCGGATTCTTCCAGAGCCGGGACAACGCCAATCTCTCGGGCTCCGCGGCGCTTGGTCAGAGGTTCCGGGATTTGGGCAACACCGCCCTCACCCCCGGGACCCTTCGTCCTCCCTACGACTCCGACCCGCCGACCAGCGGGCCGCACTTCGTGCGGCCCGTGACCCGCGATCAGGTTCAGCTGGGAGACGACCAGCTCCTGTCTGCGCTGGCCCTGGGGAACGTGGTGATCATGTACGGCACCCATCGCCCTCCGGGGGCGCTGCTCTCGCTGGCCAACTCGGTGGCAGGCGCGTTCACGCCTTCCCTGGCCGCTGCCGGGCAGGCCGTGATCCTCTCGCCCCAGCCCGGAACCGAGGGGTTTGTCGGCCTGGCCTGGACCCACCTGATCCGGGTGCGCCACCCTGGTGATCCGCACCTGAGCCAGTTCGCGGCCTACTGGTTGGGCCGGGGAGCTCCCCGCTGAGAGCTCCGCCGGCTACCGGGTGCCCAGCAAGCCGGCCGCGCCGTCCCGTCAGCGTTCTCGGACGGAAACAGTCATCCGGCTGAGCACGCATAGCCGCCCCCGCTGATCTGCCATCTCGACCTCCCACACCCAGGTCGTCCGGCCCCGGTGCTTGCGCAGGGCCACGGCCTCGATCGCGCCCTCCGTGACCGGGCGCAGGAAGCTAGTTTGGTTGGACAGACCCACCGCCACCTTGCCCTCGCGGGCCACCGCCAGCGCGGTGCCCATCGAGGCCAGGCTCTCCGCGATGGCCGCGTAGACCCCGCCGTGGACCAGGCCGTAGGCCTGCTTGAGGTCATCGCGCACCACGACGCGACCGCGCAACCGGTCATCGGAGACCTCCAGGACCTCCAGCCCGTAGAGGCCGTCGAAGCCCGGAAGCGGGTGGGGCGGGCTCTGCACGGGGCTGTGACCTTATTAGACCGACGGCGCGAGGACCCTCGCCGTGCCGAGGGGACACCCACTACGCTTGATCTTGCTATGGCCTCAGTGGAATCGCTTCCTCCCGATCAGCGCGCCGTCCTCGAGCTTGTTTTGCGCCGGGGTCGGACCTACGACGAGATCGCACAGCTGCTCTCGATCGATCGCTCGGACGTGAGGCAGCGGGCCCTGAGCGCGCTGGACGCCCTGGGTCCAGACGCGGGGGTGCCCGCGGAACGTCGGGCCCTGATCACCGACTATCTCCTGGGAGCACTTCCCCCGCGCGTCAGAGAGCAGGTCCGCGATCGCCTGGGCACCTCGCCGGCCGAGCGGGCGTGGGCACGTGTGGTCGCCGCCGAGCTCGAGCCGATCGCCTCAAGGCCGCTGCCTGAGATCCCGGCGGGGAGTCCAGCCGAGGCACCGAAGCGGGAGCCCGAGGCTGCCGCTCCGGCCCTGGCGCCCGAGCCGGTCCAGGAGCGCGCAGAAGGCCGCCCCGAGCCCGGAGCCCGGCGTCCTGCCTCCCGCCGCGGGGGCCGGGTGGTCCTCGCCGGCGCGGTCATCATCGTGCTGGGCGTGGTCCTGGCGCTGGTGTTCACCAGCGGCGGTAACAAAAAAACGGGGACCACGGCGGCCCACACCGGCACCACCACCACCGGCACAACCACGACCACCGCCGGCACCACCACCAGCAAGCCTCAGCTTCTCGCCCAGGTCAACCTCAATCCGCCCTCGAGCGGGAAGGCCAAGGGGATCGCCGAGGTCGTGCGCCAAGCTGGCAACGACGCAGTGGCCATCGTGGCCACCGGGCTGACGCCCAACAGCGCGCATAACGCCTATGCCGTCTGGCTCTACAACTCGCCCAGCGACAGCCATCTGCTGGGCTTCGTGAGCCCTTCGGTGGGATCCAACGGACGGCTCCAGACTCAAGGGCCTCTGCC
>JBPYDM010000062.1:0-5448 GCA_051986255.1 Solirubrobacteraceae bacterium
GGCGTGTGCGTGGGCGAGGATCGCTTTACGCCCGCGATGGCCGTCAACAAAGAGCTCGACCTGCGGTTCGTTTTCGGCTACAGCCCGCTCGAGTTCCGCGACACCCTACATATGCTGGCCGAGGGGAAGGTCGATCCCCGGCCTCTAATCACCGGGACGATCGGGCTTGACGGCGTCGCTCGGGCCTTCGAGGCCCTGGCCAATCCCGATGGGCATGCGAAGATCCTGATCGACCCGCGAAGCGCTGCCACTGATCCGGACGCGCCGCCGGTCAGCTAGCCATGTTCGATCATCCCAACACGTGCGTAATCAGAGCCGGTGTCAGCGGCCTGACGGCGACCAAGGCGCTGGGTGACTGGCAGATTCCCCACACCTGTTTTGACGCCTCGGACGACCTCGGCGGGAACTGGTACTTCCAAAACCCCAACGGGCGCTCCTCGGCCTACCGGTCGCTGCACATCGACACGTCCAAGAACGCGATCAGCTTTCAGGACTTCCCCATGGACGGGCGCTACCCCGACTTCCCGCACCACACCGAGATCAAGCAGTTCCTCAGTGAGTACGCGGATCGCTTCGGCCTGCGTGATCGGATCCGCTTCAACGCGCGGGTCGAGCACGCCGAGCGCCTCCAGGACGGGGGCTGGCGGATCAGCGTGTCCGGCCCTGACGGGGCGGTGGAGGAGTTATTCGATGCGTTGCTGGTGTGTAACGGACATCACTGGGATCCCTCCTATCCGGACTTCCCGGGCCACTTCGACGGGGAGACCATCCACTCCCACCACTACATCGACCCGAGCAACCCGCTCGACCTGGTGGGCAAGCGGGTGCTGGTGGTGGGCATCGGGAACAGCGCGGTCGACATCACCTCGGAGCTGGCCCGCAAGGGCGTGGCCGAGCAAGTGTTCATCTCCACGCGCAGTGGGGCGTGGGTGGTGCCCAAGTACGTCTTCGGCCGACCCGCCGACCAGGTGTTCAAGACCAATCCGAGTCTTCCGTTGGGGCTCCAGCGCCGATTCGCCCGCATGCTTCCCCGGTTGGTGTCGGGCCGGATGGAGGACTTCGGCCTGCCCACTCCCAACCACCAGTTCCTGGAGGCGCACCCCACGGTCTCGAGCGAGCTGCTGCTTCGGCTGGGCTCCGGCGACGCCGTGGCCAAGCCCAACGTGACCGACCTACTGGCCGACCGGGTGCGTTTCGAGGACGGCAGCGTCGAGCGGGTCGACGCGATCGTGTACGCCACCGGGTACCAGATCAGCTTCCCCTTCTTTGACCCCGACTTCATCTCGGCTCCCGGCAACGTCCTGCCCCTGTACAAGCGGATGTTCAAGCCGGGGATTGACGACTTAGCCTTCGTCGGCTTCGGCCAGGCCATCCCCACCATCTTCCCGTTCGCCGAGTGCCAATCCAAGCTGGCCGGGCGGTGGCTGGCGGGGGACTGGGCGCCGCCCGATTCGGCCGAGATGCAGCGCGAGATCCGCCGCGACGAGCGACGCTACGTGCGCCACTACAGCCAGCGCCCGCGCCACACGATGCAGCTCGACTATTACGTCTACGAGTACGACCTGCGCAAGCGGGTGATCCCTGAGGGCCGAGAGCGCGCTCGGGCAGCAGCCCCCGCCTACACGGCCGCGGGCTCGAACTCGTAGGCCTCGGCCAGCTCGGGGTCCTTGCGGGCCAGCATCTCGGCCAGGGAGACCATCACCTTGCACTGCTTCCAGGTGGCGTCGTCCTGCATCTTGCCGTCGATCATGTGCACCCCCCGGCCATCCGGGATGGCCTCGAGAACCTTCTTGGCGAACAGCACCTCCTCCGGTGGCGGGCTGAACACCTTCTTGGCGATCTCGATCTGGGCGGGGTGCAGCGACCACGCGCCCACGCAGCCGAGCAGAAAGGCGGCCTGGAACTGGGTCTCGCAGCCCAGCGTGTCGCGAATGTCACCGTAGGGCCCGTAGAAGGGGAGGATCCCCGCCGACGTACAGGCGTCCACCATCCGGGCGATCGAGTAATGCCAGGGGTCCTGCTGCGCCGTGGCCCGAGGCGCCTCGGGGTTGTCCGGATCGGGATCCTCAATCACTCGGTAGCCGGGATGCCCGCCGCCCACTCTCGTGGTCTTCATCCGGCGAGACGCGGCCAGATCGGCCGGGCCGAAGCTCATCCCCTGCATGCGCGGGCTGGCCGTGGCGATCTCCTCCACGTTCACCACCCCTAGGCCGGTCTCGAGGATGGCGTGGATGAGGATCGGACGCTCCAGGCCGGCCTTGGCCTCCAGCTGGGCCAGCAGCCGGTCCACGTAGTGGATGTCCCAGGGGCCCTCGACCTTGGGGATCATCATCACGTCGAGCCTGTCCCCGATCTCGGTAACCACAGTGACGATGTCGTCCAGGACCCACGGCGACTCCAGGCTGTTGACCCGCGTCCAGAGCTGGGTCTCGCCCAGCTCCATCTCCCGCCCGACCCGGATCAGTCCCTCGCGGGCAGCCTCCTTGCGATCCACGGGTATCGCGTCCTCCAGGTTGCCCAGCAGGATGTCCACCGTGGGAGCTATGTCGGGCACCTTGGCCACCATCTTCTCGTTCGAGAAGTCCAGGAAATGGATCATCCGGGAGGGCCTGAACGGGATCTCCAGGACCGGTGTGGGGGCGCCGATGGCCAGGGGCTTTCCGAAGTCACGAGGGTTTCGCAAGGTCCGTCTCCTAGTTGTGTTGCCCGATGAACGCTAGCGACGATCAGATCAAGCTGAGACCGCCGTCCACGGCGAGCGTCTGCCCGGTGATGTATCCGGCCTCGGCCGAGAGCAGGAAGATGACCGCAGCCGCCACCTCCCAGGCCGTTCCCTGGCGGCCGAAGGGAATCGGGGTACGGTCGCGGGACGGACGGTCCGCGGAGGCCCGGCGTCCGATCGGCGTGTCGATCAATCCCGGGGCCACCACGTTGGCCCGGATGCCGCGGCGCGCCCCCTCGATCGCCGTGTGGCGCGACAGGGCGATCAGCCCCGCCTTGGAAGCGTCGTAGGCGGGAATCCGACTGCCCGGTCTGAGCCCGGCCACCGAGCTGATGAACACGATCGAGCCTGATTCGCGCATGGTCGGGAGAACCTCGCGGGCCACCAGGAAGTGGCCCCGGAGGTTGGCGGCGAAGACCAGGTCCCAATCTGCCGCGCTGGTCTCGCCGAGCCAGCGTCCGCGGCCGATGCCCACGTTCAGGACCAGTCCGTCGAGTCCGTCCTGTGCGGCGGCGGTCACCATCTCCCGGCAGGACTCCTCGCTGGTCACGTCGCCCACGAGCACTTCGGATTGACCCCGCTCGCGGTCGATCCAGGCCGCCGTAGCGCGCGCGGCCGACTCCTCCCGATCGGCGCAGACGACGCTCGCTCCCTCGCGGGCAGCCAGCACCGAGATTGCCCGGCCGTTGCCCACCGGCGGGTCGGGGTCGGGCGAGGGCTGCGTGCCCGCCCCGACGACCAGGACGCGCTTGCCGGTGAGACGCCCGGCCGGCTCGGGCTCGGGCGAGCTCGGCTCGGGTGAGCTCATGCCGGACTCCAGCCCGGCACGCCGGCCTCCAACTGGACGCCCAGCGAGTTGAGCGTGAAGGCGACCATGTAGTAGTGGCCGACGACCATCGGCACCTCTATCAGCTGGCGCTCGTCGAAGCGCGAGGCGAGCAATTGCCACGTCGCGTCCGAGATACGTGCGTCGGCGTGCAGCTCCTCGGCCGCGCGCAGCAGGGCGGCGTCGAAGTCATCCCATTCCGGTGCGTCGGCTCCCTCGCGCACGCGTTCCACTTCGGACTCGGTGAGCCCGGCGGACAGGCCGATCAGCCGGTGCTGCCCCCATTCGTACTCGGCCTGGCAGAGCACGGCGGTGCGCAGGATCAGGAGCTCTCGGTCGCGGGGAGGAAGCTTGCCGGTCAGGAGTTTTCCCCCGAAGGGCAGCCAGCGGCGGAACAGCCCCGGATGCCGGACGAGCGTGGCAAAGATGTTGGCTGCGGGCACATCGGGCGCCCCGGCCACGTTCACCCCGGCCAGGAGCTCTCGCGCCTGCTCGTCCTGCTCAGAGGGAGGGAGGGGCGGAATCCGCGGCCGCGAGCTGCCGGACACGCCAGGCAACCTACCAGCGTCAGCTCGGCCGCGAGCGCCGGCGGGCCTTATGGGAGCGTGGTGAATTTGTCTCGCTATGACCAGACAAATTCCCCAACCGCGCCCCTGCCGCGGGAGGCTGGCATTCTCCGTTCTGCACCATCGACTCAGGAGGAGGAATGACCGCGACCCACAACGTGGAAACGGAGCAGGCCGAGCGCGAGGCCTCGGGCGCGCATCCCTACGGCCGCTACCTCGAGGAGTTCGAGGTGGGGGCCGTGTACAAGCACTGGCCGGCCAAGACGGTTACCGAGGCCGATGACCACCTGTTCTGCCTGCTCACCATGAATCACCACCCGCTGCACATCAACGACGTGTACGCCCAGCGCTCCCAGCAGGGCCGCAACGTGGTAGTGGGTCCCCTGGTCTACTCGCTGGCCTTGGGGATGAGTGTCTCGGACGTGAGCGGCAAGGCAATCGCCAACCTGGCCACCGAGGAACTAAGCCATCCGGCCCCGCTGTTCCATGGGGACACGCTGTTCGTGGAGTCTGAGGTGCTGGAGGTCAAGCCATCCCGGTCGAAGCCCGACCGGGGGACGGTCAAGGTCCATACTCGGGCCTACAACCAGGACGGGGTGCTGGTGGCGGAGTTCAAGCGGGTAGTGCTGGTGCCGCGGCGGGACCCGGGCGCCCCATTCCAGACCGCCGAGGGGAATGTGGAGTAGGCAGAGCCGCTCCGGCTGGCGGGGCGGCCTGGACCGCCCAGGAATGCCGCCCGAGCAGGCAAATCCGTCGAAAGGCGACATGCCAGGCCACATCTAGCTCCGCGCCCGGGTAGGCTCCTTTAGGAATCCCATACCTTTTCGCGCCGCCGGCGGCCGGCTGTGCCGGGCGGGAGCATCTCGCACCGGTAGTCAGCGGCGAGAGGCGATGGCCGTTGCGGCGAGATGAAGATAGGAGCAGCAGAGAAAATGGCTCATACCGCACCGAAGGATCAAGCCGAGACGCATCACGAAGGCCTCCGGGCGTGGGTGGAAGACGTGGCCGCCCTGACAGAGCCAGCCGACGTTCATTGGTGCGACGGGTCAGAGGCGGAGTACGAGCATCTCGTCCAGCGGCTGCTCGATGCCGGGACGTTCGCCCGGCTCTCGGGGGAGAAGCGCCCGGGCTCCTACCTGGCGCTGTCCGATCCCGCGGATGTGGCGCGCGTCGAGGACCGCACGTTCATCTGTTCCGCCCGCGAGGAGGACGCCGGGCCGACAAACCACTGGCGGGACCCTGACGAGATGCGGGAGGTCCTGGTCGGCCTGTTCCGGGGCTCGATGCGCGGCCGGACGCTGTACGTCGTCCCCTTCTCCATGGGCCCGCTGGGC
>JBPYDM010000063.1:0-14038 GCA_051986255.1 Solirubrobacteraceae bacterium
GCTCACTCCTGGGCCTGCTGCTGGGCGGGCTGCTGGCCGACCGCCCGACCAGCCTCCAGCACCCGTCTCAGCAGGTGCATGACCACGGTGGTGGACCGGTCTCGGACGTCGCCGCGATTGCCGGGGAGCTGGGCATTGCGAGTGAGTCGCTCGCCGTCTGCGGCCACCACCGAGAAGCAGACCAGCCCCACCGGCTTGTCTTCGGACCCCCCGCCTGGCCCGGCTATTCCCGTCACGCCGACGCCGACATCGGCGCCAAACCGCTCGAGGGCGCCGGTGGCCAGTGCCTCCGCCACCTCGTCCGATACGGCCCCGTGCTGGATGATCAGTTCGCGGTCGACACCCACGAGCTCGATCTTGGCCTGGTTCGAGTAGGCAACGATGCCGCCGGCGAAGTACTCCGAGGACCCCGGCCTCTCGGTCAGCCGAGCGGCCACCAGACCGCCGGTGCACGACTCCGCCACGGCAACCGTCCTGCCGTCCAGCAGAGATGATACCTGTTCGTCGACGGTCGAGCCGTTCCGCGAGAACAGCGCAGCGCCGTGGCGGTCCGCGATGAACGCCACCAGCGCATCGTAGGCATCCTGGGCCTCGGGGAGATATCGGGTGGAGATCTCGATCTCGCCGCGGCGCAGGCACGTGGTGATCTCCAGCGGGGTGAGATCCAGGCCCTGCGCCTCGGCCGCCCGCAGCGTGCCCGCGATCTCCGACTCGGGCAGCCCGAACACGCGCAACATCCCGCGGCGATAGGTCGGAGCGCCGGCAATGGCGCTCTGGAGGGCCTCGGTGCCCAGTGCCATCTCCCACATCGGCTGGAGCTCGCGCGGTGGCCCGGGGAGGACAACGACGGTGGGGTGAACCCCGTTCACAGGGGGCACCACCAAGCCGGGAGCGGTCCCCACCGGATCGAGCACCGTCGAGCCCTCGGGGATCATTGCCTGCTTGCGATTGGAGACCCTAATCGCCTCGGGATCCAGGTTCGGCCAGCGACGCATTATCCCGCGCAGGATCTCCTCGATACGCGCCTCGAGCGCCGCGTCCAGAACCATCTGGCGGCCTGCGAACTCGGACACCACCTCGACCGTCAGGTCATCGGCGGTCGGACCCAACCCGCCGCTGGTGACTATCAGGGCCATCCCGTCGTCCGCCATGTGGCGCAGCGCGGCCTCTAGGTCGCCCGGTCGGTCCCCTACGATCTCGATGATCGCCGTATCGACGCCGATCTCCAAGAGCCGCTCGGATAACCAGGGCCCGTTGCGGTCGGAGATGATCCCCGTCAGGACCTCGGTGCCGGTGACCAGGATCCCGGCTCGCAGGGATCCATGCGGCTCGGCGGCAGCAGAGGAGTCGCCCGTCAGCACGTTGGAGTCTGCGAGAGCGGGATGGGAGACACCTTCTTGGCGGTGATCTCCAGCCGGATGGCATTGGCCGACGGGGCGACTGGAATCGTGCGGCCGTTGGCCTTGAGGTCGATGGAGTTATTTCCCAGCGTAAGCAGCAGTCGGCGCCCATGCTCCCCGGGAATCGCCTGGCCCACAGCGTAGGTCTGCTGATCGATCAGCTTTCGTCCGGCGGCATTCACCAGGCACACGTACACGTCGCCGGTTGGCACCATCTGGAGGGAGACATTGCTGGGCGTGGATGCGCTGGCCGGAGTCCTCGCGTGGTGTTCGGGGTGGTGAGTGGGCCCCGTTCGATGCGCGTTGTGAGCCGGGGGAGTGGACGTACCGTTGTTATTGAGCGAGCCCACCGCCCACAGAACGGCGACCAGCACCACCACGACCAACACGATCGGCGCCCAGGACGGAATCCGCGACGGCCCGCGCCCGCGGTCCCGGGGCAACGAGGACCTCTGCCGCACTTCCTGCTCGGGCGGCCGCTCGAAGCGCTGCTTGAACTGTTCGGTGAGCATGCGCGAGTCCAGGCCCAGGTAGTCGGCGTACGTGCGCAAGAAGCTTCTGGCGTAGACCCGACCGGGGAGCAGGTCCCATTCCTCGTTCTCCAGAGCCCGGAGGTATTTCGCCCGGATCTTGGTGGCAGCCTCGACCTGGGTGATGTCCACCCGGGCTCGGATGCGCGCTTCCCGCAGGGTCGAGCCGATGTCGTCCATCGGCTCGTAGGCTAGCGACGGGCCTTGAACGGGCTCAGCGCCTTACGAGGCCCCCGGACGGTGCCGCCAAGGTCCCCCACTTGGCCATGGGTCCTGCGCACGGCAACCCGGAGATCGCCCATCTGACCCGCTTTCATGGCCGTCCACCCTACCGCTCAGAGCCCGTCGGGCAACTCGGCGCGCCGCCCTACCGAAGCGCTACCGCCGTCGGCCTCGGCCAGGTGAGACAGGATCCTGGGCACATCGGCCTCGCCGATCAGCACCTGGCGGGGCTTCGAGCCCTCGTAGCCGGAGATGATCCCTCGCCGCTCGAGCATGTCGATCAGCCGTCCGGCCCGGGTGTAGCCCAGGCGCAGACGGCGCTGGAGCATCGATGTCGAGGCCGTTCCCATCTGGGCCACCAGGGCAATTGCCTCCTCCAGCAGGGGATCCTCGTCGGCCGAGAACTCCGACTCCTCGGCCTCCTCGCCCTCCCCCGAGACGACCTCGTCCAGCAGCTCCTCGTGGAACTCGGGCTCTCCCTGACGGCGCCAGGCATCCGTCAGCTCGCCGATCTCCTCCTCGTCGATGTATGCGCCCTGGATCCGCTGGAGCTTCGCCGCCCCCAGCGGAGAGAAGAGCATGTCGCCCTGACCGAGCAAAGACTCGGCTCCGTTCTGGTCAAGGATCACGCGGGAATCCGTCTGCGAGGACACGGCGAAGGCGATCCGCGACGGGACGTTGGCCTTGATCATCCCGGTGATCACGTCCACTCGCGGGGACTGGGTGGCCAGGACCAGGTGGATGCCCACGGCCCGGGCCTTCTGGGCCAGGCGGATGATCGAGTCCTCAACGTCGGCCGGGGCGACCATCATCAGGTCAGCCAGCTCGTCGATCACGCACACGATGTACGGAAGCGGGGGCTCGCCCCGCCGCTCTCGGACCCGGTTGAGCTCGGGCAGCGCCCGGGTGCGGCCCAGCGACATCAGGCCGTAGCGGCCGTCCATCTCCTTGACCAGATTCTGCAGCGCGTTGGCCGCCATCCGGGGGCTGGTGATTACCGGCGTGAGCAGGTGGGGAATCGATTCGTAGTGGTTGAGCTCAACCTGCTTGGGATCCACCAGAACGAACCTCACCTGATGGGGCGTGGCCCGGAGCAGAATTGAGGCAAGCATGGCGTTGACGCAGGCCGACTTGCCCGAACCCGTGGTACCGGCCACCAACAGGTGGGGCATCTTGGCCAGATCGGCCCCGATGGCCCGGCCGGCGATGTCCTTGCCCAGCCAGACCGACAGCGCCGACCAATCGGCCGGCGGCTCCTGGAAGACGTCGCCCAGGTGGACGATGCGCCGCCGGGCATTGGGAACCTCCACGCCCACCGCCTGCTTGCCCGGAATCGGAGCCAGGATGCGGATGTCCGTGGCCGCCAATGCGTACGCCAGGTCATCCTTGAGCTGGGCCACCTTGGAGACCTTGGTCCCCGGCGCCAGGCGAAGCTCGTAACGGGTGATGTGCGGACCCGTGACCCGTCCGATTACGCGGGCCTCGACGCCGAAGTGCCCGAGCGTCTCGAGGAGAGTCCGCGCCACCTGCTCCTGTCCGGCGGTGTCGGGCTTAGCCGCCTCGCCGGTGGAGCGGATGAGGAACCGGGGCGAGGGAACCCGCCAAACGAAGCCCGGATCGTCGGTCACACTGGCGCGGAAGCGGCCCTGGGGAGTCAGATCGTTGGCCGGCACCTGCTCCGAAGCCCCGATTTCCTCCTCCACAGCAGACCGGAGATGCTCCTCGGGAGCGAGGGGCGAGGCCGCTCCGGCGGCGCCGTCCTCGCCACGCCCGTCGGAGCCCAACGATTCCACGCCCGGCGCCTCGACGTGCGTGGCCCGGACCAGCAGTTCGGAGGTGTCCGGCTCCGGGGGCAACAGCGGGGAGGAGAATCCCTGCCCCTCTTCGGGGACCGACGCCCGCCGGGCCATCGTGTGAGCCAGCTCTTCGCTCGTGCGCCGCAGCGCCTGACCGGTCCCGGCGAAGCCATCGCGGGTGACGCGCAGGACCCCGGCCACTCCCGCGCCGGTGAGCAGGATCAAGCCGGCCAGAAATAGGAACAGGGCCAGGATCTCGGCCCCGATGGTGGAGAGCAGGTGCGAGGAGGCCCAGAACTCCGCTTGCCCGACGATCCCGCCGCGGGTCCGGAAGGCGGCGGCACGCCAGAAGGTCCGGCCGTGGAGGGGTCCGGGTCCGATGCCCAATAGCCCCGAGGCCAGAATGAGGGTGATGGCCGCAGTCAGGCACAGGGCACCGCTGCGCAGGGGCCTCCCTGGGGGACGCAGCTCCCGGGCCAGCAGGAGTACCCCGGACAGCACGAGCGTCGCCGGGACGGCGTAGCCGAGGGCTCCGAGCACGAAGCGGAACACGTTCATCGTCCCGTTGCCCACGGGGCCGCCGGACACGTGGCCGTAGGCCACGGCGCCCAGGAAGATGCCCGCCGCGATCAGGGCCAGGGCCAGCACGTCCACCTGGTGGGGCGCCAGCTGCCAACCCCACGGGCGGCGAAGTGAGCCCAGCGGCGAACGGCGGCCTCGACGGCCGGCACCGCGCCGCAGCGGCGTGGCGCGCTTCTTTCGCGTGCGCGCTGGCATGTCCGAACAGATGGCTTCGACGGCCGCCCACGGCCTCCTGCTCCACCGGGACTCGTACCATTCCTAAACAAGATGCCGGACTACGAACGCTCACCGCGAGTCCTGGTCGTGGAAGACGACGAGGCGATCGCCCAGGTCCTTCAGCGCTCGCTGCGGCTGGAGGGATACGACGTCAAAATCGCGGGCGATGGCGTCGCGGCTCTGGACGAGGCGCACGCCTTCCTGCCGGACCTGATCATCCTGGACCTGGGGCTGCCCCGCCTGGATGGCATCGAGGTGGCCCGGCGCCTGCGTCGGTCAGACGACGTTCCCATCCTGGTCCTAACCGCCCGTGACGCGGTGGAGGCCCGGGTAGCGGGCCTCGACGCGGGAGCCGATGACTACCTGGTCAAGCCCTTCGAGCGCCAGGAGCTTCTGGCCAGGCTGCGCGCGCTCCTGCGCCGGCGGCCGCCCCGAGGCCAGGCGGCGCTGACCGTGGGAGATCTGCGGCTGAACCCGGACACTCACGAGGTGTCCCGAGGCGGGCGAAGGATCGACCTGACGCAGCGAGAGTTCGAACTTCTGGAGTACCTGATGCGCAACGAGCGAATTGTCATCTCGCGCCAGCGCCTCCTTGACGAGGTGTGGGGCTACGATCCGTTCTCGATGACGAACACGATCGAGGTGTTCGTGTCCAATCTGCGAAGGAAGCTTGAGGCCGGTGGAGAGCAGAGGCTCCTCCATACGATCCGCGGCGCGGGCTACGTTCTCCGCGTATAGGACGATCCCCGTCCGTTGGCGGCTGGCGGGCGGGTCGGCCGCCCTGACGTTCGTGATTCTGGCTGCGTTCGCGGCGCTGGTGGGGGTCCTCACGACCAAGGAGGTGCGGGGCAGCTTCAACAACGATGTTCACTCTGCAGCGGACCGCTTGGCTCGGCAGCTCAGCATCTACTGGCTGGCCAACGGACGGCAGCTCGACTGCGCGAATGCATCACCCGACCTGAGCGACTTTGCCGCCGCGGAGCATGCCCAGATCAGGATCTACAGCGGCGCCGGCAAGCTGTTCTGCTTCCAGGACGCCGTGCTCAAGCCAAAGACCGCCAATCAGTTCCGGGGCGAGCCGGCATTTCCGCCTCCCAGCGGGATCGGGGTGCATCAGGAGTCGGGCTACCGAGTGGTGATCAACCAAGTGCGCGTTCAAGGGGCTGGGCCTGAGCATCATGCCTTCCTTCTCTACGCCAGGCCACTGTCGGATCTCGACCACACCATCGCCCGGGTGCAGTTCTTCCTGCTCCTGGGCGTCCTGGGGGGCACGCTGCTGGCGCTGCTGGCTGGGCTGGCCACCGCCCAGCGGGCCATCAGGCCGATCGTGGAGCTGACCGAGGCAGCCCGGGAGATCGAGCGCACGCGTGACCCCAGCCGCCACGTGCCATTGCCCAAGGCCGACGACGAGGTGGCCGAGCTGGCCCGGACGCTAGAGGGGATGCTTCAGAGCCTGGACGCGGCCCGGAGCGGGACCGAGGCCATGCTCACTCGGCAGCGCGAGTTCGTGGCCGACGCCTCCCACGAGTTGCGCACCCCGCTGACCAGCGTTCTGGCCAGCCTGGAGCTGCTCTCCGAAGAGCTCCAGGGCGAGCAGGCCGAGACCGCTCAGGCGGCGCTGCGTTCAGCTCGGCGGATGCGCCGGCTGGTGGGAGACCTGCTGCTGCTGGCCAGGGCCGACGCCAAGCGCTTCGCCACCCGCGTACCCTGCGAGCTGGCCGACGTGCTCATGGAGGCGGCGTCGGAGATCGGGCCCATGGCGGAGCGTCACGACCTGGTGATCGACGCCCGTCCGGTGAGGCTATCCGGCGCCCGTGACGACCTGCACCGTATGGTGTTGAACCTGTTGGAGAACGCCGTGAAGCACACGCCTCCGGGTACCCGCATCTCCGCCTCGACGTCCAGCTCAAATGGCGATGCGATGGTGGTGGTGGAGGACAGCGGACCAGGTATTCCTCCCAACCTGGCCGACCGGGTGTTCGAGCGTTTCGTCCGGGGCGGCGGCGATGGCGCCCGCGGGTCAGGGCTGGGCCTGTCAATCGTGCGCGCGGTGGTGGAATCCCACGGCGGGGTGGTGACACTGAGCACGGGACAAAGCGGGACCGGGGCACGATTCGTGGTCCAGCTGCCCACTGGGCGCGTAGACGACGAGGCCAACGGCCGCGAGCGACCGGGCGACGGAGACCGCGCCTACACCTCGACCACAACCGGGAGCACCATCGGCCGCCGACGCAGACGGTCGTAGACAAACGCCGCCAGGTCGTCGTGGAGCTCCCGCTGGAGCAGGTCGATCTCCCGGATGCCGTCGGCCACCGCGCGCGTCAGGCAGCGTTCGACCTCGTCCCGGATCTCCTGGACCAGCCCGTCGACCTGATCGATGAAAGGCACGCCGCGGAAGATCACCTCAGGGGTCACGACCGATTCCCCGGTCTGCTCGGACACGGTGGCCACCACGATGAAGATCCCGTCGTCGGAGAGCATCCGGCGGTCGCGCAACGCCACATCGGCCGGATCGCCGATGTCCACCCCGTCCACGAAGATCATGCCCGACTCCTCGGGCTCCCCGAAACGGGCACCGGTCTCGTCGATCTCGAGCGGCAGCCCGTTCTCCCCAGTGAACACGCGGTCGGGATCGATGCCCACCGCCGCGGCGAGCTGAGCGTGGAGGTGCAGGCGCTTGTGGTCGCCGTGGGCCGGCAGCACGTACCTGGGTGAGACGAGGTTGAGCATCAGCTTGAGCTCCTCCTGGTAACCGTGTCCCGAGGCGTGCACCGGCGCCTCGCGGGGGGTGATTACCTGACACCCGATGTGGTAGAGCCGGTCGATCGTCTCCCCCACCGCGCGTTCATTGCCCGGAATCGGCGTGGCCGAGAACACCACCGTGTCTCCCCGGCGGAGCTTGATCGCTCGGTGGTCGTTGTGGGCCATCCGGCGCAGAGCTGACAACGGTTCCCCCTGCGATCCGGTCGAGATGACCACCACCTTCTCGTCGGGCCAGTCCTCCACCTCCTGGGGCTGGATCAGTATGCCCTCGGGGAATTCGATGTGGCCCAGCGACCGCCCTATGTTCACGTTCTTGCGCATTGAGCGTCCCACCAGCGCCACCTTGCGGCTCAGGGCGGCGGCCGCATCCACCACCTGCTGGACCCGGTGGATGTTTGAAGCGAAGCTCGTCACGATGATCCGTCCTGTAGCGTGGGCAAACACCTCCTGGAGGTGCGGCCCCACCTCGCGCTCGGAGGGGGAGAAACCCACGCGGTCGGCGTTGGTCGAGTCTCCGCAGAGCAGGAGCACGCCGTCACGGCCCAGTTCGGCCAGCCGGGAGACATCAGCCGGAGGGCCGTCCACCGGGGTCTGATCGAACTTGTAATCCCCGGTTACCAGCACGCGGCCCAGCTCGGTGCCGACAAGCACCGCACAGGAGTCGGGGATGGAGTGGGTCATGTGAACCAGCTCGACACTGAAGGGCCCAAGCGCCAGCTCCTGGCCGGGCGCCAGGTCGTCCACCGCCACCTCTCGCAGGCGGTGCTCATCGAGCTTGGAGCGAGCCATGGCCATGGTCAGCGGGCCGCCGTACACCGGAAGGTCCTGACCGAGCTCCCTCAGAACCCAGGGGAGCGCTCCCAGATGGTCCTCGTGGCCGTGCGTGACCACGATCCCCTCCACGTCGTCCACCCGGTCGCGCAGGTAGCTGAAGTCGGGCAGCACCAGGTCGATGCCCAGCATGTCGCTGGTGGGAAACCGCAGTCCGCAATCGACCACGACGATCCGCCCGGCGTACTCGATCACCGTCATGTTCTTGCCGATCTCGCCCAGCCCGCCCAGGGGAAGGACGCGGAGAGTGCGGCCGTTCACTGACAGCCTCCCGGGCCGAGGGTGCGGGTGTTCACGCCGTCAGCGAGTGGAGCAACCCGTGGCGCTCTAGCATCGCCCGCACAATCGAGAGCTCACGCTCGTCGAGCTCCACATAGGGGAGGCGAGGCCCGCCGACGGCGAGCCCGATCAGATTGAGCGCCGCCTTCGTGGAACAGGCCAACGGCGCTACAGCCAGGTCGCGATAGACGTCCCGGAGTCCCGTGTCGATCTCGTGTCTGTGATCTGGCTCGTCGACCATCCGGCGGAGCTCCTCGCCAAACAGGTGTGCAGCCACCAGAATCCCACCGGCCTCGCCCAGATCCAGCACATCGACGAACAAGTCGTCGTTGCCCGCGTAGATCTGAAGGCCGTCGATCTTGGCCAAGTTGGCCGCATTGGACTGCTTCACCGCGACCACCCGGTCGAGCCCAGCGAGCTCGGCCAGCAGGTCATTGGTCATGTCCGAGCCCGTCCGCTGAGGGATGTTGTAGAGAACGATCGGCTTGTCGGTGGCGCGGTGGACCTCTTCGTAGTGACGGATGATTCCCCGCCGGCTCGGGCGGTTGTAGTACGGGTTGACCGAGAGCATCGCGTCGGCGCCCACCTCAGTCGCCCGCTCAGTCAGATGAACGGCGTGCCGGGTGTCGTTGGAGCCCACGCCGGCGACGACCGTGCATCGGTCGCCCATCTCCTGGACCGCAAGCGCAATCATCCCGAGCTGCTCGTCGTCGCTCAGTGTGGCCGCCTCGCCTGTGGTCCCGCAGAGCACGAGCCCGTCGGCGCCACGCTCCACGAGGTGGTGCATCAGCCTGACCGCGGCATCCTCGTCAACCCGGCCCGACGCGTCGAAGGGAGTCACCATCGGGACCAGGATTGCGCCCAGCTCAGCCGCCATCGGGGCTGATTATCGCAGGCGCAGCGAGGCCGGGCCGGGGGGCAGACTCCTTCGGCCCGGGACGCGGCGAGACTCCTTCGGCCCGGGACGCGGGAGCTCAGTAGCCTTGGGCGCCGGTGGTCTGCTTGACCTGCTTGGTGATCTGGGTGCCCGAGGGCAGGATGGCGTACCAGAGGCCGCCGCTGGAGTTCAGCGCCTGCCCGTGGTCGGTGCCAGCAATCTGATCGACCTGGTAGAGGTAGAGCGGCCAGCCGTTATAGGTGACCACTCGGCCTCCCGCCGGGTCGGGCAGGCTCGAGACCATGGACGCCTTAACCCCGCCTGAGACAGACGGCTTCTGCCCGGCGCCGATCTTGAGCGGCGGCCAGACGACGGCACAGCTACCCGTGCACGTGACCTTGTTGGCCTTGTCCGGGACGAAGGTGTACAGCGTCCGGCCCTGACCGTTCACCAGGACCGTGCCGAGGCCCTTCACCGACCGGGCGGACAGCGCCACGCCGCTCG
This sequence comes from Solirubrobacteraceae bacterium, assembly GCA_051986255.1. Classification (GTDB taxonomy): domain Bacteria; phylum Actinomycetota; class Thermoleophilia; order Solirubrobacterales; family Solirubrobacteraceae; genus Palsa-465. Next base: position 10,001 of record JBPYDM010000063.1, read on the forward strand.
AGGTGGACGAGTTGTCAGCGGCCTTCGTCGTTGAGGTCGTGTTGCTGCTGCTGCCGCAGGCGGCAAGCACCAGGACGAGAGGGATGATCGCGAAACCGAGTTTTCTCACACGTCAGAGACTACCCAGCGCTCGGTAAGCATTCCCTGAAGGTCTGTGAAGGGTCGATGAAGCGGATCGGCGTTCGGTACCGTCGGGGGGTGGATGAGCTACCACGACGCGGAGGCCCGTCGCCGGCAGCGCGCTCAGGCCCGCAGTGCCCGGGTCAGGCGCGGTCGTCTGGCCGCGTTCGGGGCACTGGTCTTGGTGGTGGTCATAGCCGCCGTCGTGGTCGCGGCCTCGGCGGGCGGTGGCGGTAGATCGACCTCGAGCGCCGGTTTGCGCGGCCAGCGCACGGTAGGTACGCAGCAACGGTCGGGGTCGAACAAGCCTGGCGGCGCCCCAGACGCCGGCCGTGGAACGGGCCGACCCGGCCACGCCACGGTACCGATCCTCATGTACCACGTGATCAACCCCCCGATCGCCAGCGCGCGCTATCCCGGGCTGTACGTGCCGGCGCAAGAGTTTGCTGCCCAGATGGAGGCGCTGAAGGCGGCCGGCTGGCATGCGGTGACGCTCGATCAGCTCCAGGCGAACTGGACGCGAGGGGCGCCGCTGGGCCCGGGCAAGCCGATCGTGCTCAGCTTCGACAACGGCTATCAGTCCCAGTACACAAACGCTTTGCCTGTGCTGAAGCGGCTCGGCTGGGTGGGTGTGGAGAACATTCAGTTGACCGGACTCCCCCCCTCCCAGGGGGGTTTGACCGACGCCCAGGTCCGAGGGCTGCTGGCGTCCGGTTGGGAGCTGGACACCCAGGGCATCAGCCACGCGGACCTGATTACCCTGAGCCCTGCGGAGCTTCACTACCAGGTGGCCACGGCCCGGGAGATACTCCACCACCGCTACAGCGTCCCCATCAACTGGTTCTGCTACCCGTCAGGCCACTACGATTCGACCGTGATTGCTGCTGTGCGCTCGGCCGGGTACGTCGGTTCGACGACGGTCGTGCCGGGATGGGCCAGCCGGTCGGATGATCCGTATCGCCTGCCCCGGCTGCGCGTTCTGGGAGGCACCAGCCCCTCGGCGCTCCTGGCCCAGATCGCGGCAGCGCAGTCCGCCTCCGCCCCTCCCGCCTCGTACTCCTGATGCAAATCGCTACCGTCGCAGCCGGCGCCTACTCGAACAATCTTCACCTGGGCGAATTCCTGCCCCCGGTGATCGCCTCAGTGGCGTACCTCGTCCTGTACACCCGCCGGCTGCGCACGCTGGCCCGCGAGCGGCGTCCGGTCCCGAGTTGGCGCGTCTCGTGCTTCGTCCTGGGAGTAGCCCTGTTTCTGGGGGTCCAGATCGGACCCGCCGACAACCTGGCCGACTCCCTTCTGGTGGCTCACATGGCCCAGCACCTCGTCATCGGAGACATCGCCTCGCTGCTGATCGTGCTCGGGCTGACCGGTCCGGTCCTCCAGCCGCTGCTCCATATTCGGGCCACCCGCCCCATTCGGGTGCTCGCGACGCCGATGGTCGCCCTCGTGCTCTGGGCGGTCAATCTATACGCCTGGCACATCCCTTTCTTCTACCAGGCGGCCATCAACCACGACCTGGTCCACTCGCTCGAGCACGCGAGCTTCCTGTGGTTCGGCGCGCTGCTCTGGCTGGCCCTGATCGGGCCGCTGCCCAAGCCGCAGTGGTTCCAGGGTTGGGGTGCGCTGGCGTACGTGATCGCGGTCCGCCTGCTCGGGACCATCCTGGCCAACGTGCTGATCTGGGCCCAGACGGTCTTCTATCCCGTGTATCACTTGCGCGACGCGTCTTACGGAGTGAGCGCCCTATCCGATCAGAACCTGGCCGGAGGGCTGATGATGGTCGAGGAATCGCTGCTCACCGTGATCCTGCTGGCCTGGTTATTCTTCCGCTTCGCCACCCGTGACGAACAGCGCCAGGAGCTTCTCGACCTGGCCGAGGCGCACGGGGTGACGCTGAGCGACGAGCGGGCGGCCCGGGCCGCGGCGGCCGGCGAGACCGCCCGCCTGCGGGAGCGGATTCTGCGCGCGGGAGCTCAATCCGACGAGACGCTGGAAGTAGGCCCCTCTCCCCCCAAGAGCTAGCTCCGGCCCCGCCATTGACGAGAGTTCCCGGCCGCGCCACGATTCCGGGTGTGAGAGTCGTCCCTGAAGCGGCGGTCGCCTCCGAGGTGGCTGCTCTGCGGGCTTTGATCGAGCGCGAGGCGGCGGCTACCGAGATGGCCCTGAGCCCCGGCCCTCTCGAAGACGCTCCGGGGTCGGGCCTGCCCGGACGGGACGAGCTCTGGCGGCAGCTGGCGGCGCTGCGTGGACGCGCGGCTCGGGCGCCCTCTGGAACCCTGGATCAGCATGAGCTCAGGGCGGAGCTGGCCACGCTGTTGTTCTTTGCCAACACCCTGCGGAGTGATGCGCAGGTCTGGCGAGCCGGGCTCCGCCAGGCGGTCGAGGAGCTCAAGCGCAAGGAGGCGACGGAGCGCCGAGAGCGCGAACGGGTGGCCGCCGAAGAGGCCGAGCTCGTGCGCCGCCGCGACGCGCTCCAGATCCAGATCGATCGGGAGGCGGAGCGAATGGCGCACAGGAAGGGCGGCGAATGCCGGAGAACAGTGCCCGTCATCACCCTGCGCCCGGGATTCACCGTGTCCTCGATGACCGTCTCAAGGTCGCGGAGGCGTTTCCGATCGCTCAAGCTCTGGCTGGTGACGCTCGACGAGCGTCACGGGGTTCTGGTCATCCGCGACTAGTGTCGCCTCGGGGCACTAGCTTTCGCCTCGTACGCTGGAGGAATGGAGCGGTGGCTGACGGATGAGCGCAACGTGCGCACGTGCGCTGTGCTGGGCGCGGTGGCAATCGCGTTCTCGAGCATCCTCGTCCGGCTCAGTCACGCCTCACCGTCTACGGCGGCCATTTTCCGGTGCGCTTACGCCCTGCCCGCGCTCGGGCTGCTGACCTGGCTCGAGTACACGCGCTTGGGCGCGCGCCCTTGGCGCGAGCGGCGTCTCGCCATCGGGGCGGGGGTGTTCTTCGCGGCCGACCTGATCCTATGGCACCACTCCATCGGCGATATCGGCGCCGGGCTGGCCACCGTGCTGGCCAACGTCCAGGTGGTCCTGGTGCCGCTCACGGCCTGGGTGTGGCTCTCGGAGCGGCCGGGTCGCCAGGTGCTGGCCGCCCTCCCCCTGGCCCTCCTGGGAGTGGTCCTGATCTCCGGTGTCCTCGAGCACGACGCGTACGGCCACAACGCCACGCGGGGGGCGGTCTACGGAATCGGAGCCGGGGTAGCCTACGTCGGCTTCCTGCTCATGCTCCGGCGGAGCGGCGCGGACACGCGGCGCCCCGCCGGGCCGTTGTTCGACGCCACGGCCACGGCGGCGATCCTGTGCGTGATCGCCGGCGAGATCATCGGAGACGCCCATCTCGTCCCGCGCTGGCCCGGCGCCGGTTGGCTCATCACCCTCGCGCTCACCTCCCAGGTGATGGGGTGGCTGCTGATCACGATCTCGCTCCCTCGGCTGCCGGCGGCCATGACCTCGGTTCTGCTCACCGTTCAGCCCGTGGGATCGGTCGCCCTGGCGGCGCTGATCCTGAGTGAGGCACCGACCCCGCTGCAGTTGACCGGAGTGGCCCTCGTGCTGGGCGGCCTGCTGGTGGCCACGGCGCCGCGCCGGCGCCTGGAGAGCTATCGCTTCCGCCGCCGAGATACAGCCCGCGCTCGGCTGAGGTGAGCCCTGGGTCCGGCGCCTGTAGGGGTTAGGGCGAGCAGGCGGTCAAAGCCGCTGCACGCGGCGACCATCTCGGCTGCCAGCAGCAACGGTGACGTCCCAATCCCGACGACCGGCTGCCCCGACTGGGCTGTTGACCGCCCCTGGGGCCGTCAACAGCCCAACGCGCCCTGTCTGTCGCGAGGTTGGGGCATTGCCGTCGAGAGAGAGAGAGAGAGAGGGAGAGAGGGTGGCGGCAACGGCGCTCAGCCCGGGTCTGGAG
>JBPYDM010000064.1:0-5708 GCA_051986255.1 Solirubrobacteraceae bacterium
GCCGGGCCGCTTGACCCGGGCCAGTGCCCGCTTGAGCCATCGGGCCACTGCCGGCTCGGGTTCAAAGCCCTCATAGCGCCGGGCCAGCCAGGCTCGGCCGGCGGCGTAGGAGCGCCACTGCCGGCGCAGGTCGCGCAGCGACCCCCGGTAGCGGTGCTCCACCTGGGCCCGGGCGCGGAGCTCGATGCGCCACCCAGCCCGCTGAAGGCGCCAGGTGAAGTCCGTGTCCTCGGCCGCCACCAGTCCCTCATAGAACCCTCCCACCTGCTCAAACGCCGCCCTTCGCACGAGCAGGTTGGCCGCGGCCGCCCGGGGCAGGTAGGGATGGCGGAGATGGGCCTCCTGAGAAAGGAAGTTCCGGGCCGCCCCGTAGCGGGCGGCGAGGCTCCCCTCTCCGACGGCGGCCACCACCTCACCCGCCAGGGCTCCCACGTCGTCCGAGATCGCCGTTCCGAAATACGCCTGCACGAGCCCCGGCAACGGCCGGCAGTCGGCGTCCAGGAAGAGGACCCACTCTCTCGAGGCGCGGCTGGCGCCGGCATTGCGGGCGCGAGCCGGGGAGAGCTCCCCCGGCGCCGGCGCGACGATCACATCCCCGGCGCCCGGGGCAACGACCCAATCCCCTGCACCCGGGCCGGCCTGAGCAAACGCGCCCGAGTTGTCGGCCACGATCAGCTCGTCACCCGGCCCGGCGTCCAGCGAGCCGAGCGCCTCGAGGGCGGCTGAGATTTCCCAGGGCTGGCCGCCGAAGGGCATGACCACGCTCACCTCAGGCCGGCTCACGCACCGCTCCTGAGGAGATCGCACGCGCGACCAGCGCGCGGATCCGTCGCGCCTCCTGGGGATGGGCGAACCCGGTCGCCCACAGCACCGCCGGGATGGCCAGGAATGCCCCGGCCCGAGTCAGGAAGCCGACGGCGCCCGAGGTGGGCAACAGCAACTCGCCGGCCACCGAGATTCCACCCATGACAGCCGCCACCTGAATGAGCCGGCGCCACTCGAATCGCACCGTGAAAGCGCTGCGAGTGAGCAGATACATCACGGTCAGCATCACCGCGTACGCCCCGCACAGGGCGATGCCCGCCCCCTCTATGCCCAGCGGGGGGACGAGGAGCACCAGGAGGATCACATTGGCCGCCAGGCCGGCCAGAGCGGCGGGGAAGTTGCGCGTGGTGACGCGGGCTCGCCCGGCGATCACCAGGAAGACCACCCACAACCCGTACAGCGCCCACCCCAGGGCAACCCAGGGGAGGGCCCGGTAGGCCCCGAAGAAGGCGTGAGCCGTCAGGATGCGGAGAACCCACCGGCCCAACAGGGCCAAGCCCGCCACCACCCACCCGCTGACCACCACGTAGTAGGTGGTGACCAGGCCATACAGCCGAGAGGCCTCGAGATCGTCGGAGACCGAATAGGCCAGCGGTGGCCACGCGTACTGGAAGGCCCGGACGATGAACGCCACCGCTCCGGCCAGCTTGACGGCGATCGAGTACAGGCCGGCCAGGGTGGCACTGCGGTGGTGATAGATGTAGTAGCGGTCGATGATGCTGAGGGCGTATACCGACGCCTCGGCGGGCACGGTGGGCAAGCCGAACCGGAGCAGGACGGAGAGGCGCTGCGCGCCGCGGCTGGAACCCCGCCCGGCTCGCAACAGGCGGTGGCGCATGGTCCACCACAACCCCAGGAGCACGAGCGTCGTGGCCCCGTAGTTGCCCAGCAGCAGCCCCTGGGCACCCTGCCTCAGTCCGACCACCAGGACCACCGAGGCGACGATAGTGATGGCCACGTTGATCAGCGACGCCGCTGCGTAGGCGCGCAGACGCTCGTCCACCCGCAGTATCCCGTAGGCGAGTTCTAGGTTGGTGAACGACCACAGGCCGAGGACGGCGATGAGGAATATGGTGGGATCCCGGTGGGCCAGGATCAGCTGTGATAGCGGCCCGGCCAGGGAGGCCAGGACGGCGGAAACCAGCGTCGTGCATATCAGCAGGAAGACCACCGCACGCCGGGCCAGGGCATCGCGCCGCGCCTGGTCGGCCTCGGCGAAGTGGTAGCGCAGGAACGCCTCGATCATGCCGAAGCGGACCAGGATGCTGATGAAGATCACCCCGTTGCCCAGGAGCTCCACCTCGCCATAGCCGGCAGGCGTGACGTAGCGCGTGTACACCGGCAAAAGCAGCACGGCGATGAACTTCGAGACGACATCGGCCACCTGGTAGGCGGCCAGCGAGCGCACGAGGCGCGTGAGGTAGGAGATCACTCAGGCAAAAGTTAGGGATAGGCGCTGAGGCGATGGCGGCTCCGGCGCGGAGTGACGGCAACGTCCCAAGCCCCTACCTCTGCCGCGGGCGTGGGGACGTTGACCGCGGTGGGGACGGTCAACGCCCCAACCCAAGCGAGGATCGGCACGTTTGGGACGTTGACGGCCGCCGCGGCGGGGTGGCAGCGGCACCCGCCTCATGCTCCCGGACAGCCCGGAGACCGCTGCACCGTCACCCACTCGAGCGCGCCCTTGGAGTTCGTGATGTTGATGGTCCTGTTCTGGCGGCGGAGCACCACCCTGAAGTAGTAGCGACCCGGCGCCGCCAGTCGGCCGGTGTTGGTCCGGCCACTCCACGTGAACTGCCGTGTGACGGGGTTGGGGGCGGCGGGCATGAACACCCCGCTGGACAGCGTGTCCACGATCGCCCCCGCGCTGTTGGCCATGTACACCTCCGCGACGTCAGAGCGGTACAGGAGGTAGAACGAGATGCTGGTCCGGCGCAAGCTGACCAGCCCCACTTCCCCACTGGGGGTACGCATGTGGCACGTTCCCCCGTCCAGTGGATCGATCACCGTAGGGAAGGGGCTCGGATTGCCCGCGATAAGAGGGGTGGTCACCTTGAGGTGCTGGATGATGAAGAAGGCCGCGGCCGTGGCCAGCACGAGCACGACGAAGACGATGACCGGGAAGCGCTTCACAGCGGGAACACGGATACGTTGGGCACGGTGAAATCATGGAAGGCATCCAGCCCCCGGGGATCTGACCGGCAGAGCATCACCCTGATGCTCCCTCCGTGACAAACCACCAACGCTGGAAGCTCCCTCGCGACACGCACATCGGAGACGCAAGCGCTGACCCGGTCGAGTTGCTCCTGGAGGGATTCTCCGCCCGGAAAGCGCCAGCCGGGACCGGCCCGCTTCCAGCCGGCGTACAGGTCCGGCTCAGTGGCCGCCACATCGTCAAATAGGCGCCCCTCCCAGCGGCCGCGATTCGCCTCGCGCAGCCGAGCGTCCAGTCGCACCCCGAGCCCAAGCCGGTCGCCCACGATCTCCGCCGTCTCTCGAGCCCGGCTGAGGTCGGAGGACCAAATGGAGATGATGCCCCGATCGACCAACTTGCCTGCCAGCTCATGCGCCTGGTGCCGGCCGGTCTCATTCAGCGGGGTGTCTCGCCAGCCCTGGAAGCGCAGCGGAGGCAGGTTGTCGTCGGTCTCCCCGTGGCGCGCCAGCAGCACGCCGCCGGAGATCTGCTCTGGAGGCTGTGGCGCGCCCATCCGGTCAGCTGCGGCGGGGCACGCTCATGGTGTCTGAGCGCAGGCCCAGGCGCAGCGTCTCCAGCGACAGGACTTCGACCGCGGGGATGTTTCCCAGGTTGACCTCCGGGCCAAACCGCCTGATGAACCAGACTTGCTGATCCTTCCGGGGGGCGTCGAACAAGATGCTGGAGGGATTGATGTCGTGCACGATCTCGTCGATCAGACCCTCGCGGACCTCGCCGTCGGGGCGGAAGATCCCCGCGCTTCCGCTCTCGCGCCCCTCGGCAATCACCTTCCACGCGCCCGCAGCCAACTCGTCGCGCATTTGCTGGACCCATAGATACGGCGGAGTGATGGCGCCGGTGTCGTCCTTGGAGCCCACCTCGGAGAGGACCGTGAACTCGCCGGCCAGTTGGCGGATCAGGTCAACCTTCTGCCCGGGCTGGAGGCTGATCGTCCCATCGGAGATCTCGAAGTACCTCAACCCGAGGTCGCGGACCCAGTCCACCAGGCGATCCAGCCGACTCTGGGCAATGGCCAGCTCGGTCAGGCTCCCCCCCAACACCACCGGGACGCCGAGTTCCCGGTAGCGCTCGAGCTTGGGCTCGAGGTTCCGAGTGGCCAGCGCAGTTCCCCATCCCAGCTTGACCAGGTCCACGTAATCACCCGCCACCTCCATGAGGTCATCGACCTGGGTAAGCGATAGCCCACGGTCGAGCACGTGCGTGATTCCCTGTTCCCGGGGCTTCGAGCCCCGGCGGGGCAACTCCAGCAGGTCCATTGCCCTAGTTGGCTGCTCCCGCCGGGCAGCCCCAGTGCTTGGTCTTGGCGCGCACTACGAGTTCGCCAGGTCGGAGCCCACGGTGACCACGACGTTGGCCGTGCACGCCCCCGGTGGGGGGCAGGCCACGGCCCGCGCCGCCAGGCCGATGGGCCCGACGGCGGCCGGTCGCAGATGGAGGGCGTGGGCCACGTACAGCGCGTCGGTACGGTTGGCCCGCCCGGGGAGGTAGGCCACCTGGGTGGTGGTCACGGTCTGGTTGGAGGCGGTGGCGATCCGCCCCTCCTTGTAACCCCGCGTAGCCAGGCCAGCTGCCACGTGGTGGGCCAGCTGGTTGGTGTCCGTCCCGTTGAGGACCGCCACGGTGACGTGGGAGGGCTTGAAGCCCCCGCGCGGAATGGGGGCGTTGCTGGCCGGCGTGGACGACGAGGCCCGTTGGGTACCCGTGCCGGTGGTCAGGATCACCGCCGCAGCGGCTGCCGCCACCACGATTAGAACCCCCAGCAGCAGGCCAAACCTTCGCCAGGCCTGGCCGTCGCGGCCAGCGGCGCCGGGCAGGAAGGTGGGGGCCCAGGGAGAGTCGGCGGTCGTCGGTCGGCGTGGGGGCGCCCCGCCTCCGGGAAGGCTCGGAGCATCTGGCTGGCGGCCGGGGGGGGCCTCGCGCTCTGATGAGGCGGCGGCGCCGTTGGCTCCTCCAGCCACCGTCGCGGGAGCGGGTCTGGAGAACGTCGTCACGGGCGCGGCCGCCACCGGCGCCGCCTGGGCTGAGCCGGCCACGACCGCAGGAGCCGCCGCCGGGACCGGCGAGTCCCGAGCGGCGCGAGCACGGACTGGGGGCGTTGTGGTCGCGGGCGCAGGGGGCACAGCTGGCGATGGGCTCGCCGCCCGAACGGGCGCGGCTGCTGGGCTGGGGCTCGGCGCAGGACCGGGAGCCGGTGCTCGGGCGGCGGTCGAGGTCGGCGCAGGGCCGCCCCCCGACGCCGAGGCCGCGGTGGCGCGGGCAATAGCTGACACGGGTGCGCCGGCCGCCGGAGCCGCGGCAGGACGGGGGACCCGAATCGGAATAAACGGAGTCGCGGCAGCCAGGGCCGGGGCAGCCACGCCGGCGGGCGCGGCGGGGACTCGCGGGCCGGTTGCCGCGGAAGGCTCAGAGGCCGGGCCCCCGTGGCCATGCTGCGCCTGGGCGAGCCTGGCCTCAGCCTCCTGGAGACGCTGCGATAACGTGGCAGCCTCGTCGCGCAGGCTGGCTGTCTCGCGCGCGTGGACGAAGTACAGAAGTATCAGGACGGCGAGCCCGATCACCGCGGCGAACCCGGCGTCGGCGCCGACCGAGTTGATGAAGTTGTGCACCGACAGGGCGAACGGCATCGCTGCCATGCCGCCTCAGTCTACGTGGCCAGTCGGGCGTCGAT
>JBPYDM010000065.1:0-3696 GCA_051986255.1 Solirubrobacteraceae bacterium
TCAACGCCGGCGCCTCCCGGAGGATGGCGATCCACGTTCTGCCAGGAGGGGAGGAACAGGGCCAGGGCACGCTGATCGACCGGCTCAACCTCCTTGCGCAGCACGGCCAGTGAGGCGCGGCGAATCCGGCGGAGCACGTCGGGGTCACACCACTCTCGCTGGCCCCGCGCCTCCGGCGCCAGTGAGGCCAGAGGCCGCAACTCTCCCCGGACCAGTTCGCCGACGCGTTCGAGTTCGGCTAGCACGGCCGAGCAGTCGGCCCCGAAGCGGTCGCGCACCTCCGCCTCGGTGAACGGCCCGTGGGTGGCCGCGTAGCGACGCACCAGGCGCGACAAAGCATCGGGTACGTCTTCCAGGAACACCGCGGGCAGTCCGGCGGGTGGGGCCACGCCCAGCGCGTCCCGGTACAGGCCGGCGTCAGCGGCGTCTATCCATCTGATCTCCTGGCGCAGCCGGACGGGGATGGCTCTCCGCTCGGCCTGGAGCTCCTCGAGCATCCGCTCGGCGTCCAGGCCGGACAGGACCCGGGATGAAACCTCGGTCAGGTTGAGGTCCCCGACCGCGCGCAGGACGTCGTGGAGCGTGTCCCGGCCGGTGGCCTGCCTGAGCGCCGAGAGGCGCTGGAGGTCTTCCTCCACCTGGGCAAGCGCACCGGGATCAAGGAGGTCCCTCAGCTCCTCCTGGCCGAGCAGTTCGCGCAGGAGGTCCCGATCCAGGGACAGGGCCGCCGCCCGCCGCTCGGCGTTGGGCGCATCGCCCTCGTACATGTACGTGGCCACATAGTCGAACAGAAGAGAGGAGGCCATGGGTGAGGCGGTCGTCGTCTCCACTTCGACCAGCGACACCTCGCGACAGTGCAGCTTGTGCAGGAGCTCTGTCAGCCCGGGCAGGTCCAGCACATCGCGCAGGCATTCGCGGTAGGTCTCGAGCACGATCGGGAAGTCGTCGTACTTGCGGGCGACCTCGAGCAGCGACTGGGCCTTGAGTCGCTGCTGCCAGAGCGGAGTCCGCCGGCCAGGCCGGGCCCGCGGTATCAGCAGGGCCCGAGCCGCGTTCCCCCGGAACCGCGCGCCAAACAGGGCCGAGGAGGAGAGTTCGGCCACCACCAGGTCCTCGAGCTCCTCGGGATCGATCACGATGAGATCGGCACCCGGCGGCTCTTCGGCGTCGGGGAGATGCAGGATGATCCCGTCGTCAGACCAGATTGCGTCCGACTCGAGCCCCAGCTCCTCCCGGATCCGAGCCCCCAGCGCCAGGCCCCAGGCGGCGTGGACCCGGCCACCGAAGGGCGAGAGGACGCACACCCTCCAGTCGCCGATTTCGTCCCGGAAGCGCTCGACCACTACCGTGCGGTCCGACGGCAGGACGCGCGTGGCCTCCAGCTGCTCGCGCAGGAACTCCACCAGGTTGGTGGCCGCCCGGCCGTCCAGGTCATAGTCGCGCTCGAGCGCGCGGGGATCTTGGTCCACCGCCCAGCGAGCGAACGCCCCAATGGCCTCACCCAGCTCCTTGGGGCGGCCCACTCCGTCGCCCTTCCAGAAGGGCACGGCACCTGGCAGCCCGGGGGCGGGGGTGACGATCACCCGATCTCGGCCTATTTCCTCGATCCGCCAGGTGGTGGCACCCAGGAGGAAGGTCTGGCCGGGGCGAGCCTCGTAGACCATCTCCTCGTCCAGCTCCCCCACTCGCCGGCCGTCGGGCAGGGTGACCGCATACAGGCCGCGGTCGGGGATGGTGCCCGCGTTGGTGATGGCCAGCTGACGGGCTCCGGGACGCGGTCTGATGACGCCGGTCAGACGGTCCCACACGATCCGCGGTCGCAGCTCGGCGAACGAGGTGCTGGGATAGCGCCCGTCCAGCATGTCCAGGACTCCTTCCAGCTGGGTCCGCGAGAGTTCAGCGTACGAATACGTGCGACCGACGAGGTCGGCCAGGCCCTCCACGGTCAGCGGATGCTCCTCGCCGGCCACCGCGGCCATGGCCACGATCTGCTGGGCCAGAACGTCGAGGGCGTTGCGGGGGATGACCGTGGCCTCGATCGCCCCCTCGCGCATGCGCTTGGCCACCACGGTGCACTCGAGCAGGTCCGCCCGGAACTTGGGGAAGATCCGTCCCCGGGAGATCCTGTCCACCGAGTGGCCCGAGCGCCCGATTCGCTGTAACCCGGAGGCCACCGACTTGGGCGACTCGACCTGGATAACCAGATCCACCGCCCCCATGTCGATCCCCAGCTCGAGCGAGGAGGTGGCCACGAGGCACGGCAGCTGGCCGCTTTTGAGCAATTCCTCGACCACCAGGCGCTCCTCACGGGCCAGCGAGCCGTGGTGAGCCCGGGCGATCTCGTGCTCAGCCAGTTCGTTCAGCCTCAGGGCCAGCCGCTCGGCGCCTCGCCGGTTGTTGACGAACACGATCGTCGACCGATGCTGCCCGATCAGGTTCAGCAGCTCGGGGTAGATGGCCGGCCAGATCGAACGGCGCGTGGCCTCTGAGCCTCCCACCAGCGGTTCGAGATCCGGTGCGGGTGTGCTGTCGGGCTCGACCATCGATTCGACGGGAACCTGGATCTGGAGGTCAAGCTGTTTGGGCGTGGCTGCATCCACGATCCGGCACTGCCGCCGCGGGCCGACGAGGAATCGGCCGATCTCCTCCAGCGGCCTCTGTGTGGCGGACAGGCCGATCCGCTGGACGTGACCGGCGCACCCTCCGGACGGGCGTCCCGCCGCCTCAACCAGGCGCTCGAGCGTCAGGGCCAGGTGCGCCCCCCGCTTGGTTGAGGCCACCGCGTGAATCTCGTCCACGATGCACCACCGGGCACCAGCGAAGAGCTCCTGTGCCCGGGAGGTGAGCATCAGGTAGAGCGATTCAGGCGTGGTGATGAGGATGTCCGGCGCCCGGCGCAGCATCGCCTGACGCTCGCGCTGTGGCGTGTCCCCCGTCCGAACGGCGACGCGGACATCCGCCCCGATCCCCCGCAACGGGACCCGCAGGTTTCTCTCCACGTCATACGACAGGGCTTTGAGCGGAGACACGTAGACGAGGCTGATCCCGCCCTCGCGTTGCGGGTCGGTGGCCAGGCGGTCGATCGCCCACAGGAACGCGGCCAGCGTCTTGCCCGAACCGGTGGGGGCGCTGATGAGCACGTGCTCCCCCGAGGAGATGGCGGGCCAGCCTTGCTCCTGGGCGGCGGTGGGAGCCTCGAACGCCTGGTTGAACCAGGCACGCGTGGCCGGACTGAAGCGCTCTAACGACACGCCGAGCGAGCGTAGCGCGCGCCCTGACGCCCACTCAGGCTTTCGTCTCCAGCTCGAACCAGACCGAGAAGCGCCTACCGCGGTCGGTCTCGGCTCGCCTCAGTCCGGTGCCGGCTCAGGATCGGCCAAGGGCCTGGCCCCGACCGGCGAGGCGGGCAATATGGCCGCTCCGACCGGCCGTAGCGCTACTGCGCCGGTGTCGTCAGAGTGTCCCTCGACCTGAAAGCGGTTCAGGGCCGCTTCGAGATGATCGAGCAGTTCCTTGGGAGAGGAGCCCGCCCGCGCCCTGAGCGCCCGCCGCAGCCGGCGCGCGCCAAACCGGTCGTGCTCGCCGCGAGTGTCCGTTACGCCGTCCGTGAACATGAGCAGCGTCTCTTGCGGTCCCAGCCTCACCTCGCGGTCCTCCCACGTGGTTCCCTCCCAGCCGCCCAGCAGCGGACCTGGG
>JBPYDM010000066.1:0-5734 GCA_051986255.1 Solirubrobacteraceae bacterium
GCCAGGGGCTGCTCACCGCCTCTCACGCCTCACGCGAGCAGCTGCTGCGCAACGTATCACTGGGCTCGCCGGAGGCCTCGGGCGGCATCGCCGCGTTGGCCGGGCTGACCCTGATGCTGCACTACGCCGTTCCCGATCCGGCCACCGGCCGGAATCCCAGCTGGGAAATGCTCGGGTATCCGGGACCGCTTTCGCCACCGCCCGCTGAGCCCAAGGCGATCGAGGCGATCAGGATCGATGACGAGACCACGCTCCAGGCCGACGTGGTGGTGGTGGGCTCCGGAGCCGGAGGCGGGGTGATCGCCGCCGAGCTGTCCCAGCGGGGCGCATCGGTGGTGGTGGTCGAGGCCGGCGGCTACTTCAACGAGGCCGATTTCAACCAGTACGAGATGTGGGCCTGGCAGAACCTTTACTGGCGGGGCGGCCCCACGCCCACCGCCGACCGCAACGTCACCATCCAGGCCGGCTCCTGCCTGGGCGGGGGCACGGTGGTCAACTGGACCAACAGCATCCGGACCAAGGAGTGGGTGCGGCGCGAGTGGGCCTCGGAGCACGGCCTGGGCGACATCGCCGAAGACTTCGACCGCCACCTCGACGCCGTATGGTCGCGCCTGTCGGTGAGCAGGGACTGCTGTGACTTGAACAGGCCCCACCAGGCGATGAAGCGGGGAGCCGATGCCCTCGGCTGGTCGTTCGTCGTGACCAACCGCAACGCCGACCCGTCTCGATATGACCCGGCCAGCGCCGCCTACATGGGCTTCGGAGACCAGACCGGATCCAAGCAATCGACCATGCGGACCTACCTCCCCGACGCGGTCGCGGCAGGGGCCCGGGTAGTGGTGGGGTGCTTTGTTGAGCGGGTGCTGGTGGACGGCGGCCGGGCCGCCGGCATCGTCGGCCGGTGCACCGCCACGGGGGCGCGGCTCACGGTGCACGCTCCGCACGTGGTGCTGGCAGCGGGAGCGCTCGAGAGCCCGGGCATCCTGCTCCGCACTGGGATCGGCGGACCCGCCGTCGGCCGCTACCTGCGGCTTCATCCCTGCTCGGCCGTGTTCGGCTCTTTTCACGAGGACATGCAGGCCTGGTGGGGGTCGCCACACGTGGGGCTGGTGGATGAGTTCGGGCCGCTGGACGACGGCTACGGATTCCTGATCGAGGGGGTGCAGTACACGACCGGCCTGGCCGCCTCGGCCGTGCCCTGGCGGGACGCCTATCAGCACAAGGAGGCGATGGAGGATTTCCGCTACGTGGCCACGGTCATCGGGCTGTTGCGCGACCGGGGCGATGAGAACGGACAGGTCGTGCTGGATCGGGGCGGCATGACGCAGCCGTACTACGCGCTGCGTGACGCGGCCGACCAGGCCATGGCCCGCCGAGCCCTGGAGGCGCAGATCCGCCTCCAGGCCGCCGCCGGCGCACACCAGATCACCGCTCTGGCCGACACGCTGCCGGTGTGGCACCGCGGCGAGGACCTCGAGCGGTTCGTATCGGCGGTCAAGCGGGTACCGCTGCGGGCCGGGGGCATGCGCATGTTCTCGGCCCACCAGATGGGCACCTGCCGAATGGGCACCGACCCGGCCACCAGCGTGGCCAACCCATCCGGCCAGCTGCATGACACCCGGGGGGTGTGGATCGGGGACACCTCCGCCTTCCCCACCTCCAGCGGGACCAACCCCATGATCACCGTGATGGCGCTGGCCCACCGAACGGCCGAGCACGTAGCCGAGGCAGCCGGAGTGAGGTCAGAGGCGGCCCTGCAGGAGGCGTGAGCGCCGAGTAACGTCACACCTGATTCGCCCACCACGAGCAGGAGGCCCACCCGATGACTACCACCACGACGATCCTCGATCGCGACCGTTTCTACATCGGCGGCGCCTGGATCCCGCCGGCTGGCCGGGAGACGATCGAGGTGATCGATCCCACCACCGAGGAGGTCATCGCGCGCGTGCCCTCGGGCACGCCCGAGGATGTGGACCGCGCGGTCAACTCGGCGCGCGAGGCCTTCGAGGCCTGGAGTCAGGTTCCGGTGGAGGACAGGGCGGAGGCGTGCGCGGCGGTGGGCAAGGGCCTGTACGCCCGCCAGGAGGAGATAGCCACGCTGATCAGCCGGGAGATGGGGATGCCCATCCGGCTCTCCACCATGATCCAGGCCGGGCTCCCCGTGATGAGCTTCTCCTCCCAGCCCCAGCTGGTGGGCGAGGTGACGTGGGAGGAGAGGATCGGCAACTCGCTGGTCGTGCGCGAGCCGGTGGGCGTGGTGGGAGCGATAACGCCCTGGAACTATCCCCTGCACCAGATCAGCGCCAAGGTGGCACCCGCGCTTGCCGCCGGGTGCACGGTGGTGCTCAAGCCCAGTGAGGTCACGCCGCTCAACGCCTTCATCCTGGCCGAGGTGATCGAGGAGGTCGGGCTTCCCCCCGGAGTGTTCAACCTGGTGTGCGGATACGGGCCGGTGGTGGGCGAGGCCATGAGCGCCCACCCGGGGATCGACATGATCTCGTTCACCGGGTCGACTCGGGCCGGCCGTCAGGTGGCGGCCAACGCCGCCCAGACGGTAAAACGGGTGGCGCTCGAACTGGGGGGCAAGTCACCCAACGTGATCCTGGATGACGCCGATCTCCAGAAGGCGGTGGTGGACGGCGTCCAGAAGTGCTTCCTGAACTCCGGTCAGACGTGCAGCGCACTGACCCGGATGCTCGTCCCCCGGGACCAGCTCCCCATGGTGGAAGAGATCGCCCGCCAGACCGCTGAGGCCTACACGGTCGGAGGACCCTTTGAGGACGGGACCACGCTGGGTCCGATCGTTTCCGAGACGCAACGCGAGCGTGTCCGCTTCTACATCGAGAAGGGGATCGGGGAGGGGGCCAAGCTCGTGACCGGCGGGGCTGAGGCGCCCGAGGACCGAGACACCGGGTACTTCGTCCGGCCCACCGTGTTCAGCGAGGTGACGCCTGAGATGACCATCGCCCAGGAGGAGGTCTTCGGGCCGGTGTTGGCCATCCAGCCCTACGAGGATGAGGAGGACGCCATCCGGATCGCCAACGCCACCGCCTACGGGCTGGCCGGAGGCGTCTGGTCAGCGGATGAGCAGCACGCTCAGCGAGTGGCGCGGCGGCTCCGGACTGGCCAGGTGGAGATCAACGGCGGCGTGTTCAATCCACTGGCTCCGTTCGGTGGCTACAAGCAATCGGGACACGGGCGGGAGCTTGGCCGCCACGGCTTGGAGGAGTTCCTGACCGTCAAGGCCCTGCAGCTGTAGGTGCCCCTAGTACGGGACTCGCCCGCCGTCGTGCCAGGAGGCTAGGCGCAGCATCACCGGCACCCCCGTCCCGGTGCCCACCAGGACACAGGTGCGGCCGTGGCGCATCCAGGTGACGATGGGTCCGCGCGGGGAGTGCAGCATCCAGAACTGAACTCCGTGGTGCCAGACCGTCCAGCTTCTCTGCCCGAGCTTGAGCGGAGGACCCGAGACGATCTGGTAGGCCACGCGGCTGGTGCCTCGGGAGTACAGAACGGTGGTGGCCGTCCGCCCGGCGAACCGGTCATAGCGCACGCCGACGGCCCTGTAACCGAACTGATCCTCCAGGTACGGATAGGTGAGACCGGCTCCGGTCACGCCCGGCAGCGTCTGACGGTGGCCGCTGGGGCTACGCACCGACGCATGCGGTGGACGCGTGGCCAACCGCGAGGCTTGGAGCACCGTCGGGTGGCTGCTCTGACCGCCGGCGGTGATCACCACGACAACCACCGCCACCAGGGCAGCCGTCATCGAGGCGGCGACGAGCCCCATCGGCCACGACCGGACCCAGGTCCGTCGGGGAGGATGAGCCAGCGCCAGCCGGGCTCGCAGCGCCGCCGGCGCCGGCTCGTCACGCACGTGATCGATGGCGCTCAGAGCCCGCCGCTGTGCGGCCACGGCGGCCTGGAGCCGAGGCGACTCGGCGACTGCTCGCTCGACCGGGATCCGTCGGCTGGCCGGAAGCGATCCGTCGGCCAGGGCAGCCAGATCCGCTTCGCTGGGGATGCGGCTGCGGCGAAGGTTCATGCTCGCCGTTCCTCCTTCTTACTCACCCCGACGCCGGCGTCTGCGGCGTCGAGCGCGTCGGCGAGTCGTTGCCGAGCGCGGTACAGCCGGGTGGTCACGGTGGCTTCGCGCACCCGCAGGGACCGGGCCGCGTCGCGGTAGGAAAGGCCCAGCAGGTCAACGGCCACCAACGCGTCGCGGAATACATCTGGGAGCGCCTCGATCAGCCCATACAGCTCTCGGGCGTCCAGCGCCTGCTCTGGCTGGGTAGCCGAGCGATCCTCGATGCGGTCAAGATCTTCGGGCAGCGGCTCGGGGCGAAGGCGCCGCTTGGCCGCGCGATGCGCGGAGAAGTGGGTGTTGCGCAGCACCCGGAGCAGGTATCCCAGATCGTCCTCGGAGCGCAGGAGACGAGGCCGCTTCAGCACCCGGGCGTACGTCTCCTGAACCAGGTCCTCGGCGTCCTCGCGCGAACCGGTCAGCGCCCAGGCGGCTCGGTAGAGCCGGTCCAGGTGGTCCCCGAGGCGCTCGGGGTCAAGGCGGCGGACATCCGACCGGGGCATCAGTACGGGAGCTGCGCTGACAGCTGGATTGGCAACAGTCATTCTGTCCGATTCTTCCGTCAGGCGTCCGCGCCCCTCTGCTGGCGCACCCAGGCGAGGATCCCGCGCGTGTGGCTGATGACCCGTCCGTCGGGGAGCTTGAGCGTCGGGAGCTTGGTCGTCCCCGTGGCCTGCTCGAGCTCGTCCCGTGATCCGTTGCGCAGGAACGGAATGGGACTGCCATGTCCCGCGATCACCTTCTCATACGGAATGCCGGCCTCCTGCATGGCCTCCTGGACCCGGCGGCATGGATGCATGCGTGGACCGCCGTCGTCACCGTGACAGACGTACAGGGTTGGCGACTCGCCACTGGCGGACTCGCCGCTGGGAGACTGGGTCGTCGGAATCTCGGTCATGGGGCTACGCGCTCTTGACCAGCCCGACCATATGACCCTCGGGGTCGGCGAACAGTGCGATTGTCGGTCCCCCGGGAACGTCCACCGGCTCCGCGATGGTGCGCCCGCCCAGCTCGGAGATGCGCTCGAGCGCCTCGGCGGGGTCGCTGACCTCCACGTAGAAGGTCACGTGACCGTTGCCGTCCGGCGCGCGGCCCACTCCCCCGTCGATGCCAGACCCCGGATGGGCCATGTAGTAGGAGCCCTCCATGACGTCCTGCATCTCCCAGCCAAACGCCTGGCCGTAGAAACGCTGAAGCGCGGCTGCGTCCTGACCCAGGACTTCGAAGTGGCTTACCGGATTGGGCATGTGTACTCCTTCGCTAGTGGATACGGACCGGGCGGCGCGGGCTCACCGGAGCTGAGAGCCGACGGCACGCGACGAACGCCCACCGCATCTTCCCTTAAGACTCAGATCTCGTCGAGATCCTTCCCGGAAATGCCCGTTGCAGTGGAGCGCAGCGGACGGCGGTGCTCCGGCAGGAAGGGAATCCGGACTCATGGCGTCATTGGACACGAAACGCCGTCCAAACAAGGAGGAACCGCCTTGTCTTCACGCAAACGGCCCCGCCTGCCCGCGCGCGCCACCGGAATGCTGCTCAGCCTGGCCGGCCTGGCGGCCGCGCTCTACCCGGCCGCCTCGGCCACCGCCGCCGGGCCGAAGCCGTTCCTATCCCAGTTCAACAAAACGACCGTCCTGTCGAGCACGGTGC
>JBPYDM010000067.1:0-2961 GCA_051986255.1 Solirubrobacteraceae bacterium
TCGGGGTGGGCACCGCGTGAGCCGCGATTCCGATGAGCGGGATGGCGATACCTATTCCGGCCAGGGCAATCAGGATGGGCAAGCCGGCGGCCAGTGCCGAACCGAACACAATGAGCAGCACGACCAGAGCGGCCACCACTCCGACGACATCCCCTTTCGGAGCGCTGCTTGATTCGAAGGAGTTACCGCTGAAGGCCACCGTCAGACCGGAGGGATGGGCGAGATGTTCGATAGCGCTGACCGCGCGCCCGGGTTGACGGTGCGGGCCATCCGCCAGACTGAACGGCGCATACGCGACGTCACCGCGAGGGGCCAGCTGGAGCTGGCCGACGCTGGTCACCCCGGGCTGGCGGCGGAGCTGGGCAAGGAACTGCTCGGCGGCCGCCCGATGACCGGCGATGCCGGAGAACACGGCGGCATCGCTTTCGCCGGCCTGGGCGGGGAACTGGGAGGCCAGTACATCCTGGGCGGCCTGGGAGTCGGTACCGGGCAGGCGGCTGCTGTTGGACCACTTCCCGGCCAGAGCCGGGCCAAGAACCACGGCAACCAGGACCAGGGCGATCCAGGCCAGGAGAACACGGCGGCGTTGGCGATAGCACGCGATGGCGACACGGCTGAGCAGTGAGGGCATGCTTCCAACCGTAAAGATCCGCCCCGCTCGTGAACATGGTGGCAGATCCCGTCTGGAGGGGGGAGTTAAGTCCACCCCGCCGCAGTGGTCAGGCGTACCAGAAGGTGAGCACGGCCCTCACGCCACTGATGCGTCGTCGGCGGGAGAGGCAGTCCGAGCTTGAGAAAATGTTGGCGATGTGCCTGCGGACCGCCCCATGGGACACCACGAGGGCCGCGGCCACCGCCGTGTTCGACCGCCCCGGCTACGTGCCTGTACCTACCGCTTACGGTGAGGCTGCGAATCGGGCGGAAGAGGGCTAGACCTTCAGCCGTGACTGCGAGCAAGGAATCTCGACTCTCACGACCGTCGGTCCTCCCGGGGGGCTGACCACGCTCACGGTCCCGTCAAAGGCGTCCAGCCGTTGAGCAATCCCGGACAGACCCGTTCCCCGCTCCTGGTCGGCGCCACCACAGCCGTCGTCCCCGATGACCACACAAAGCATCTCGTCCGTGTGCTCAGCCCGGATCCAGGCCTGGCGGGCCCGGCTGTGCTTCACGATGTTGGCGATCGATTCGGCGACAGCGAAGTACACAGCCGACTCAAGCGGATCAGGCAACCCACCCGGTGGAAGGTCCATGGTGACCTCGACGGGTATCGGAACGGTGAGAACCAGAGCCCGGACGGCCCCTTCCAGGCCACGGTCGGCCAGCACGGGCGGATGGATCCCCCGGACGAGGTCCCGCAGGTCCGACAGGGCCGCCCCCGCGGATGTTCTCGCGTCGGTCAACAGCCGTTTGGCCTGGGTCGGGTCGGCCTCCATCAGCTGTTCGGCCAGGCCGAGGTTCATGCCCAACGACACCAGCCTGGCCTGCGCCCCGTCATGGAGATCCCGTTCGACCCGGCGCAGCTCCAGCTCCTGGATCTCCAGCACGCTGCGGCGCGACCGGCTCAACGCCCCGACCCGCTCGGCCAGCTCCTGCTCCCTGGCGCCGGCCGCGGCCGGAAAGGCCAGGGCGTGGGCGATGAGGGCGACACTCAGTCCGAAAAGTGGCCACAACGGCCAGGGATACCCGGTGTAGGTCATCAACCAGACCCAGATCAGGATGCCCATCACCAGCGCCGAGACATTGAACTGGAGGTGGAAGGCGCGGCGGCGAGGGGCGCGCAGAGCCTTCCGAATGCTCCCTGCCACGGCGAAGGGGATCAGAAGCCCGAGCCAGACCCAGCTCGGCCAGAAGTACTCACCGGGCGTCGTCAGGGCCCAGATCAGCAGTACGAACACACCCAAAACCGCGGCTGAGTCGCCCAGACGCCCAACCAGACCCCGGCGCCAGGGTGGTCTCGGTGGCACTCGTGGTCTGTAAGGCTGGTCCTGCGCCAACTGCACGATCACATAGTGACTCCCCGCCGGACCTCTGTCAGTAGAGCTAGCACCCCTCTTGACGCTCCCTGTCTGAGCGCGGCGAGCATGCAGTGGTGTTGGGACGCCTGAACCCCGGCGCCCGTGGTGGAGAGGCGAGTTCTCGACAGAACTCTGCGCTACGACTGCCTTCCCTGGCTGCCAGAGGAACCCGGCCGGTCGCTCCCGGGGCTGAGCCGCAGCCCGAGGGATCCGAGCCCGGCCTTCTTGGCCTTCTTCTCGGCCCGTCGCTCCTGGATCGACTTGCCCTTCTTCTTCTGATTATGTGACTGCGGGACCTTGCTCGGCATGTCTTCCTCCCCGGCAGGCCAGGTTAGGACGCGGAATGCTGACGGCAAGGGGAATTTGTCAGTCGTGATCCCCTCCCTCTCTATGGCCGGGGCGGAAGAGAAGCTATGTCAGAATCCTCGGCGTGCTGATCCGCGGCCGGCTCGACACCGACCAAGCGCGCATCGACCGAAAGGTCGGGGTCTGGCTCCGCACTGCTCGGCGGGATCAGCCATCCGAGACGGTGATCGGCCCTTCGAGCCGATGAGCCAGGGCACCCATCCCGAAGAGCTGCCGGCCGAGGTCCTGGACGACGTGGCCGATGTGGTCGGGGCAGAGGTCACTCTTCTCAGTCGCCTACCCACCGGCGCTCACGAGCTCTTTGGTGCCGCGGCGCCGGGAGGCGTCAATGGGGGCGCCATGCGCGTCCAGTTGGCCGGAAGGGCAAATGCAGTGCTCAAGGCAGTGCCCCGGGCACACCCCAACCACCTGGACGAGACGTTGCGAGCCCAGAGAGTGGTCGAGCACATGCGCAGGCGCGGCTATCCCACCCCGGCCTGGCTCGGAGTGGGGGCCACAGCCACTCATGTGTGGCATCTGATGGACTTCGTTGACGCGGCTCCCGCGCCAGAGCTGACCTCATCCCTCGTTGAGCAGCTGA
>JBPYDM010000068.1:0-5349 GCA_051986255.1 Solirubrobacteraceae bacterium
TGAGGAGATCCCCTCCTCGCCCTCCTGGACCGCGCTCTGCAGCAGTTGCTCGAGCAGGCGAGTCCCCTGATCGAGGGTCCTGGAGAATCCCTCCTCCTCGGAGCGCAGCCACTGATCGATGTTCTCGTGCTGCTCGTGAAGCTCGGGATATTCGCCCCCCATGAGCTCCCGGACCACCTGGGCGTAGCGCTCCAGAAAGCCCGGGTCGAGCTCGAGCGCCCGGCCCTGCTGGATGGCTCGCCGCGTGATCCGGCGCAGCACGTAGCCCCGGTCCTCGTTTGAGGGGACCACCCCGTCGGCGATCAGAAACGTCATCGCCCGCCCGTGGTCGGCCAGGATCCGCAGGGCCCGGTCGACCCGGTACTCCTGACCGTAGGACAGGCCCGAGAGCTCCTCTCCCAGCGCGATCAGCGGGGCGAACTGATCGGTCTCGAACACCGACGGCTTGTCCTGGAGCACCGCGGCCAGGCGATTTAGCCCCAGACCAGTGTCGATGTTCTTGGCCGGCAGCGGCGTGAGCTTGTTCAGCGGGTTCTGGTCGAACTGCATGAAGACCAGGTTCCAGTACTCCAGGAAGCGCTCGTTCTCCCCGCCGGGCAGATCGTCGGGCCGGCCGAACTCCACGCCCCGATCCAGGTACAGTTCCGAGCAGGGACCGCACGGGCCGGTCGGGCCGGCCTGCCAGAAGTTCTCCGAGCGGGGCAGTTCCACGATCCGCTCACGAGGGACGCCGATCTCGAGCCAGGCCTCAATCGCCTCCTCGTCGGGCCCTAGCCCAAGCTCGTCGTCGCCGGCGAACACGCTGATCCAGATGTCGTCCGGGCGGAAGCCGAAGCCCTGGGTGGAGAGCTCCCAGGCGTAACGCGCCGCCCCGTCCTTGAAGTAATCCCCGAGCGAAAAGTTGCCCAGCATCTCGAAGAACGTGAGGTGACGCGCGGTCGTGCCGATGATGTCGATGTCCACCGTGCGGAAGGTCTTCTGACAGGTGGTCAGGCGGCGATGGGGCGGGCGCTCGATGCCCAGGAAATAGGGCTTCAGCGGGTGCATGCCGGCGACCGTGAAAAGCGCCGAGGGGTCGTACTCGGCCGGGATCAGCGGCGCTGAGGGCAGCCGCCGATGGTCGCGGGCCTCGAAGAACTCGAGGTAGGTGCGGCGGATTTCATCCGACGTCATAGCGAACTGAGTCTGGCAGAGCGGCAGCTACCCGGAACTGGGCCAGGTGTGTCCTCGCCCTCAGGCTCGGGAGATCGTCCCCCACCCAACGACAAGGTCCCCCTCGAGCAGGCAGGCGAGCTGTCCGGGAGCGGGTCCCAGCGCGAGCTCCTCGAGCTCGAGCACGAGCCGTCCGTGCCGGCCGGCCGGGAGCTCCCTGGGCACCCGCGCGCGCAACGGCTTTGAGCGATAGCGCAGCTTGACCCGATCGACGCGCGCGCTCGGGCGGTGCAGGCGCACGCCGCGAAGGGAGACTGTCCGGGTCTGAAGGGCCTGTCTTGGGCCGACGACGATGCGACTGCGTGTGGCGTCCTTGTCGATCACGTACAGCGGTTGGCGGCCGCTGACGCCGATGCCCTGCCTCTGCCCCACAGTGAAGTGGTGCTGTCCGCGATGGCGGCCGAGAACCGCGCCCCGGCGGTCGACGATGTCGCCCGGCTGGTCAGGCAGACCGCCGTGTCGAGCGAGAAACCGCCCTCGGTCGGTCCCGGCCAGAAAGCACAGATCCTGCGAGTCGGCCTTGTTGGCCACCGTCAGCCCGGCTGATGCGGCCATCCTTCTCACCTCCGGCTTGGTGAGCTCTCCCAGCGGGAAGCGCATGCGGGCCAGCGAGGCGGGCGAGAGCGCGGCCAGCATGTACGACTGGTCCTTGGCCGGGTCGGCGGCCATCCGGAGCAGCGGCCCCGACTCGCTTTCGACCTCGGCGACGCGCGCATAGTGGCCGGTGGCCAGCGCCCGGCAGCCCAGCCGATCGGCCAGCTCGAGCATGGCGTCGAGCCGGACGTGGCCGTTGCAGCCCACGCAGGGATTGGGCGTCTCACCGGACGCATATCCAGCGATGAATGGCTCGACCACCCCGGCGCGGAACTCGTCTCGCAGGTCGATCGTGAAGTGGGGCAGCCCCATCGAGTGCGCCAGCGCGCGGGCCTGGGCCACGGCCGAGGCGGAGCAGCAGCTGCGCTGGGCATCGTTCTCCGCGTCTGACCACAGCTCGAGCGTCACCGCCACCGTTTCGCCGCCGCGCGCGGTCAACAGCGCAGCCACAGCGCTGTCCACCCCGCCGCTCATGGCCACCAGCGTGCCGGCACCGGGCGGGTTCGTGAGCGCGGAGCTCTGTCGGGCGGCGGCTCCGAGGGCCCGGGCGAGCGCATCTGCCGCGAGCTCCGCCGCGTGCCGCTTGGCCGGGCTAAGGCCGCCCAGCTCGCTGGCGATCTCCTCCGGTCCGATCCGGGCTGCTTGGAAGACATCGCGTCCCCGGACAAGAGACACCGCCGAGCTGCCCGCCGCCGTTGCGGCCCCGCATCCCCGGACCTCGAATCCGGCCTCCGCCACGCGCCCCTCCTCCAGAAGGACAGCCATCCGGATCTGGTCGCAGCACGCTGCCCCGCCGACCATCACGGCGGGGGCTCCCGGGGGTAGGCGCTTGTGACCCTGGGGTGAGACCAGGTGATGCTCGAAGGCCAGCAGGTCCATCCTCGCCGAGGATAGAGCTGGGTGCGGTAACGTCCCAACCGCGCCGTCTTCTCGAGCGATTGGCACGTTGACCGCTGTGTGCGCGGTCAACAGCCCACACCCTCTTACCGGATGTGTCGATTGGGACGTTGGCGGGCGGAGGGGATGGCAGCGGCAGACGGAGTGCGCCTCGCGTGCAGCCCTACAAACCCCGTAGCCCCAGCTCCCGGAGCTGCGCCGCGCTCACCGGCGCCGGCGCGCCGGTGAGAGGGTCAGCCCCGCTGGCCGCCTTGGGGAAGGCGATCACGTCCCGAATCGAGTCACGGCCGGCCAGCGCCGCCACGATTCGGTCGATCCCCATGGCGATGCCTCCGTGCGGCGGCGCGCCATACCGGAGCGCGTCGAGGAGGAAGCCGAATCGGGCCTGTGCCTCCTCGGGCCCGATCCCCATGAGCTCGAACACGCGCTCCTGAATGTCTCCTCGGTGGATTCTGATCGACCCCCCGCCGATTTCCGAGCCGTCCAGGATGAGGTCGTACTGGCGTCCCGTGAGGCTGCCGGGGTCGTTCAGGTCCCCCACCGGAGCCGTAAAGGGGTGCTGGAGGGGGTCCCACCGCTGCTCGTCCTTGTCCCACAGGAACATGGGGAATTCGACCACCCACAGGATGTCGTGCCGGGAGAAGTCGATCAGATCGAATTGGTGGGCGATCTGGAGACGCAGCGCGCTCAGCGCCTGGCCGACGGTGGTCACCTCGTCGGCCACGATCAGCAGCAGATCACGCGACCGGCCCTCGAGTCTGGCCGTGACCGCGTCGATCTCCCGCGCGCTGAGGAACTTGGCGATGGGGGAGCGCCAGCCCTCCCCCTCTGGCTCGACGAACGCCCACACCAGCCCCTTGGCTCCATGCTGCTTGGCCAGCTCGGTTAGCGTGTCCAAGTCGGATCGGGCGAGGTCCCGGGGACCCGCGTTGATCCCGCGGACAACCCCCCCGCCGGCCAGCGCGTCGGCGAACACCTTGAACTCGGTGTCAGCCAGGGCTTCGCCCAGGTCGTGCAGCTCCAGGCCAAACCGGGTGTCCGGCCGGTCGATCCCGTATCTCGAGACTGCCTCGGCAAAAGTCATACGTGGCCAGGGCGGCGGCGCCACGGGAAAGCGCTCGCGCTCGAACACCTCCCCCATCACCGCCTCCATGCAATCGATGACATCGTCCTCCTGGACGAACGCCATCTCGAGGTCAAGCTGGGTGAACTCGGGCTGCCGGTCGGCCCGAGTGTCCTCGTCTCGGAAGCAGCGCGCGATCTGGTAGTAGCGCTCGAACCCGGCGATCATGAGCAGCTGCTTGAACAGCTGCGGGGACTGGGGCAGGGCGTAGAACGAACCCGGCGAAATGCGGGCTGGCACCAGGTAGTCGCGGGCGCCCTCCGGTGTTGAGCGCGTCAGGTTGGGCGTCTCGATCTCCAGGAAGTCCCGCTCGTTCAGGACCTCACGCATCGTGGCCACGACCCGGTGTCGCAGCTCGATCGCCTCCTGCATCGGCGCCCGGCGCAGATCCAGCGAGCGGTGACGGAGCCGCAGCCCCTCGTCCACGGCCTCGCCCCCCTCGAGCGGAAAGGGCGGCGTCTCGGCGTCGGCCAGTTGCTCGACCTCGGTCACCGCCACTTCTATCTCACCCGTCTCCAGGTTTGGGTTGACATTCGCAGGATCACGCCTTCTCACCGTCCCGGATGCGCTGATCACGTCCTCGCTGCGCAGGTCGTGGGCGGCCCGGTGCGCCTCGGGGGCGTTCTCCGGGTGAAAGACGAGCTGAACGATCCCCGATCGGTCCCGCAGGTCGATGAAGATCAGACGCCCGTGGTCCCGCCGGCGGTGCACCCACCCGGCCACACGCGCTGGCGTGTCGGCCCGCTCAGCGGTCAGCTCGCCACACCACGCATCGCGATACGTGTTCGGTGCAGGAGAGCCCTTCACTACAACCTGCTCCCCCGCAGGATGGTGGGGATCACGTTGGCCAGGTCAAGCTCGTGCTGCTCGCCGCTGTCCATCTGTCTCAGGGCGGTCGGGCCCGATTCGCCCACGATCGCCACATAACGCGCCCCGATGCGATCGGCCTGGGTGAGCTGTCGCCGCAGCGCCCGGCGCGAAAGCTCGAGCTGGGCCCTCAGGCCGGCTCGGCGGGCCTCGACGGCCAACACGAAGCCGCGCATGGCCGCACCCTCGTCGCGGAGAGCCACATACAGGTCAACCAGCATTGGCGCCGTCGGTAGCTCGCCACTGGCCAGGAGCATCCGCTCCACCCCCGCGGCCCAGCCGCACGCCGGCGTGTCCGGCCCGCCGATCTGCCTGATCAAGCCGTCGTAGCGACCGCCCGCCCCCACCGTGGACTGGGCCCCCAGGGCAGCGCTCTTGCACTCGAACACCGTACGGGTGTAGTAGTCGAGCCCCCGGACCAGCGTTGGATCGATGCGATAAGCGATCCCTACCTCGTCCAAGAAGGCGCGCACGGCGGCGAAGTGCTCGGCGTCTTCGTCGCTCAGGTGATCGATCATCTTGGGCGCGTCCCGCATGGTCTCAATGGTTTGGCGGTCCTTGGCGTCAAACGCGCGCAACGGGTTGAAGTCGACCCGGCCGCGCACCTCGGGCGAGACGTCGTCGATATGCCCCCGCAGGTAGCCGATCAACTCCTC
>JBPYDM010000069.1:0-30530 GCA_051986255.1 Solirubrobacteraceae bacterium
GGCGCAACCAAAACAAACAACCCGGCCGCTGGCCGAGCTAAAGACATGAGACCGATGTCGCGACTCAGGTGTGACCCATGTCGCGACTCATCACATCAGCGGAGAGGGAGGTGTCTGGATTCACGACATATGTCTCAGGTGATGGGTCCCTCATGACTCGGGACATGGGTCACACCGTGTTCGGGTTGGGCTGAGCTTTCCTGGCGGTCGTCGTGGAGGCGGAGCCCGTAGGGCGACGCCGGAACGGCGATCGCCGGCGTGAGGTCCGAGGGCCCGGCCACTTTGCCGGGCATGTCCCTTGCCCGTGTTGCTGTTCTCCAGGTCGTTTCCAAGCAGCTGTCTGTGACTGCTGCCGCCGCCGAGTATGGGTTCTCGCGCCGGCACTTGCGTCGTCTCCTGGCCCGCTATCGGGAGGGTGGGCTGGACGCGCTCGAGCCTCGCTCACGCCGCCCGAAGACGACGCCGATCGCAACGCCCGAGGACGTCCGGGGCCGGGTGATCGAGCCACGCGGTCAGCTGACAGCGAACGGTCTGGACGCCGGGCCGGTCACGATCGCCTGGCATCTGGAGCACGAGGGCTTCAAGCCGCCTGCGCCAGCGACGATCAGCCGGATCTTGCACCAGGCCGGGCTGATCACGCCGCAGCCGCGCAAGCGCCCCAGATCGTCCTATCTGCGGCTCGAGATGCCGCAGCCGAACGAGATGTGGCAGTCGGACTTCATCCACTGGGGCCTTACGGACGGGACCGATGTGGAGATCCTCAACTGGCTCGATGACCACTCCCGCTACCTGCTCTCCTGCAGCGTGCACCGGCCGGTGAGCGGCGACGCGGTCGTGACCGTATTCCTAGAGCTGATCGAGCGATACGGCCCGCCGGCGAGCACGCTGACCGATAACGGCAGCGTCTACACGTCCCGGTTCACCGGCGGTCGCAATGCGTTCGAATACGTCCTCCCGCTACTCGGTGTTCGCCAGAAGAACGGGTCCCCGGGCCACCCGCAGACCCAGGGCAAGACCGAGCGGTTCCACCAGACCCTCCAGCGCTGGCTACAAGCCCGTCCACCAGCCAGCAGCACCGCGGATCTGCAGCGCCAGCTCGACGAGTTCCGCGCCCATTACAACGAGCGCCGCCCTCACCGCGCCCTACACAGAAGAACTCCCAGCGATGCCTACCGCACCACCCCCAAAGCCGCACCCGCGGGCGCACGCGCCCCCGGGCACTACCGCCTGCGCTATGACCGGCTCGACACCAAAGGCCGGATGACCCTCCGCCGCGCCGGCCGCATGTACCACCTCGGAGTCGGCGCCAAGCACGCCCGCAAACGCGTGCTCGCGTTCGCCGACGACCACCAGATCACCGTCGCCGACCTCACCACAGGCGAAGTCCTCTCAACGCACCTCATCGAGCCTCACAAGACCTACTGGCGCAACCAACAAAAAGAGCCCGGCCGCTGGCCGAGCTCCCCAGAAGCGAGACCAATGTCCCGAGACACCTGAGACCTATGTCCCGAGACATCACAACAGCGGAGAGGGAGGGATTCGAACCCTCGATGGACGGAACCGCCCATACCGGTTTTCGAGACCGGCGCATTCAACCGCTCTGCCACCTCTCCGGGAAAGGGCAGTGAGAGGCTAGCGCCGCGGAGACGGTCGCTCGCCCGGGCCGCCTAGCGTCGCGAGGCGAAGAAAGCTCGCAGCAGATCGGCGCATTCCTCGGCCAGAAGGCCTTCCTCCACCCGCGGGCGATGGTTGAGCTCCGGCACGCGCAGCACATCGAGGACCGAGCCCGCCGCGCCGGCCTTGGGGTCACGAGCCCCAAAGACGAGGCGGGGGACTCGCGCCAGGACGATCGCGCCGGCGCACATGGCGCACGGCTCGAGCGTGACGTAGAGGACGGACTCGAGCACCCGCCAGCTACCCAGGCGCCGCGCCGACTCGCGCAGCGCGATCAATTCGGCGTGGGCGGTGGGGTCGTTGCGCAGCTCGCGCTCGTTGTGCCCCAGTCCGATCACCTCCCCCTCTCGGACCACCACCGCCCCGATCGGCACGTCATCGTGCTGGGGGGCCCGGGCCGCCTCGCGAAGCGCCAGGCGCATGAAGTACTCCTCCCGGGGAAAAAATTGCCAGCCGGTAGTCATCGGGCTACTACGTTGAGCATGGCAACTTTGGGCCGTCTGGCGGTATAACGACTTGATGGCGGCAGGGTGTGAAGTACGGCCGCCGGGACCGACAGCAATAGCGTGCACATGAAGATCACCAAGTTTCGCCTGGCCGCGTTCGCCGCGGCTACTGCGGTGGCTGCCCTGATCGCGACGGCTGGACCCCTCGGCGCGGGAGTGGCCCACGCCGGCCAGAAGCGGAGCGCGCCTGACTACGTCCCTGGGGAACTCGTCGTCGGGTACTCGACCAGTCCCGCGGCGCGCGTCGCCCGAGCGACCGTGACCACCATGGGACTCAGGGAGAGCGCGTCGGTGACCTCCACGGAGCTGGTGCTGCATCTGCCCGCGGGCGCCAACATGACGGCCACGATTGCCCGCCTGCGGCGCACCCCCGGAGTCGTGTACGCGGTGCCCAACTTCCTGGCCCACATTGCCGGCTCCTCATCGAGTCAGGGCTGGATCCCCAACGACCCGGGGCGGATCGGCCGCCCGGAGGGGTGGGAGAAACTTCAGTGGAACTTCCTCTCCGGAGCTGGTGTGAACGCGCCTGCCGCCTGGAAGCACCTCATCGCCGACGGGCGTCCTGGTGGCCGGGGGGTCGTGGTGGCCATCGTCGACACCGGGGTGGCTTACCGGCGCTGGAGGCAGTTCCGCCCCTCGCCCGACTTCAACCACACGCGGTTCGTGGACCCGTATGACTTCGTGGCCCACAACGCCTATCCGCTGGACCGCGAGGGACACGGCACGTTCGTCGCGGGCACGGTGGCCGAGTCGACCAACAACGGAAGAGGCGTCACCGGGCTCGCCTACGGCGCGACGATCATGCCGGTGCGCGTGCTGAACCAGAATGGCGCGGGGGACGCAGCCACGATCTCCCGCGGCATCCGCTACGCCGTCAACCACGGTGCCCAGGTGATCAACCTGAGCCTCGAGTTCAGCCCGGGTGTGACGAGCTCGCAGATCCCGGACATCATCTCCGCTGTGCGCTATGCGCACCACCACGGAGTCGTGGTGGTGGCCGCGGCGGGAAACGACAGCGAGAATCAGGTGGTCTATCCCGCCCGGGCGCCGGACGTGATCGCCGTGGGCGCTACCACCGACGACCGATGCCTGGCCGAGTATTCCAACGACGGTCGCGGCATGGACCTCGTCGCGCCCGGCGGCGGCGATGACTCGAGCACCGTAAGTGATCCGGATTGTGACCCGTCGAAGAACCTGCCCGACATCTTCCAGATGACTTTCCCCAATCCGTCGACTCCGTGGCATTTCGGCCTTCCAGGTGGCTGGTCGGGCACCTCGATGTCCGCCCCACACGTAGCCGCGGCGGCCGCTTTGGTGATCGCCAGCGGCGTTCTGGGGCACCACCCTTCTCCCAATAAAGTGCTGGCCCGGCTCGAGACCACCGCGCAGCGGCTGGGCGGTTCAAAGCCCAACGCCACCTACGGCTACGGGCTGGTCGACGCGGGGGCTGCCACCGCCCGTCGAGGGCCTGATTAGGCGAGCGCAGGCGCGGTCGGTGACGGGCTGATTGGCCGAGCGCAGGCGCGGTCGGTCGACGGGCGCTCTCACCAAGCGGAAGACCGGAGTGAGGGTCAGGCCAGTTTGGTGATGGCGATGATCATCCCCGCCAGCACAAATATCACGATGAGGACCTGGGTCCAGATCCAGTGACGGGGCATGGCCCTGAGGCTAGCTGCTTGGACTGACGCGCCAGGCTACGGCGTCGCCCCAGCCGGAAACCGGATGGTCGCGCCACGCGGGACGACCAAGACTGGAGACATGGCGTTCTCGAGCTCGTTCTGGGCCCGAGAGCTGATCATCACGCGGCCATCCGGGGCCTCTGGGCGGGACCCGACGACCAGAAAATCCACGCAGGGTTCGGAACAGGTCGCGACGGTGCCCAGCGCGTCGGCCAGATGGTGCACGGTGGCCAACGCGCCCAGGTCACCGGGCGAAGCCAGCAGCCCCACCCGACCGAACTGCGTGGCCTGCCCGCTGTGGTAGGACGCCGGCGCCAGGGCGACGGCTACCGGGCCGCCGTCCAGCAGGATCTGAGCGGATTGCTGGGGCGCCACGTGCCCGGCCGCGGTGCGGTAATCCGAGCCGAACACCAGGATGTCCGCCGCCTCTTCCTGGGCGAGCCGGCGCAGGCCCTCGGCGGTCGAGCCGCTGACCACCGCCCGGCATGGCACGCCCAGGTCCCCCAGCATCCGGGCTCCCCGCTCGAGGAGCTCGCGCGCCTCGTGCTCCTCCAGCTGCTCGCGTGCCCGCTCTGATTGAGTGCTGTGCCGCACATACGCCAGCTCGAGCTTGACGCCTAATTCGGCCAGCACCCGCCCCAGCATGAGCGCATCCTGATCGTTGGCCGTCCCGTCGTAGGAGATGATGGCCTTGGGCGCCCTTGGCGCTCGGACCAGCTTGAGACCGTCGTCTGGCTCCACCGGGAGCACCTCCACCGGCGGGAGCGCCGTGTCAATGGTCAGGACAGTCATAGGCGGGGTCTTCGCTGGGACTTTCCCCCTCTCCTGCCATCAGTGCCAGTGAATCTGCTGAAGCTACTGATAAGCTGCGCTAATGCTCCGCCAAGATCGATTCGGCTGAGACTGCGCCGGGGGCGATTCGACTGATGCTCCACCTGGGGCGGCTCAGGGTGTTGGCCGAGGTCATCCGATGCGGATCCTTCTCGGGGGCGGCCGAGGCCCTGTGTTACACGCAGTCCGCGGTCTCCCAGGCGATCGCGCGGCTGGAGAAGGAGACCGGGGCGACGCTGGTTGTCCGCGACCGCCGGGGCGTGCGCCCCACCGCGGCCGGGGCGACGCTGGTCGATCACGCCCAGGCCATCTTCGCCCAGGTCCAGGCGGCCGAGGACGAGCTCGCCGCGGTCCTCGGTGTCCGGGGCGGACGGCTGCGGGTGGCCTCCTTCCCGTCTGCCGGGGCGACGCTCATGCCCGAGGCGCTGGCCATATTTCGCCAGGGTCACCCTGACGTCTCGCTGACCCTGGTCGAGGGGGAGCCCGAGGACATCGCGCCTCGGATGCGCCTCGGGGAGCTCGACCTCGCGCTGCTGTTCGCCTTCCCGGGAGGCCGCGGCCCCCTCACGGCGGGACTACGGCCAGTCCGGCTGCTCGAGGACCCGATGCAGGTGACCTTGCCCCACGACCATCCCCTGGCGAAGCGATCTACGCTCAAGATCTCCGACCTTCGGAGCGAGGACTGGGTGCAGACCTCCTCGGCCTCCCCGTGCGCCCGTCACGTGATCCGCACGTGCCTGGCCGCCGGGTTCGAGCCGCACGTCACGTTCGAGAGCGACGACTACGAGACCGTCCAGGGCCTCGTGGCCGCCGGCGTGGGCGTGGCGCTGATTCCGGGGCTGGCGCTGACCCGAGTCCACCCCGGGATCGTCGTACGTTCGCTCACTCCCACCCCCATTCGTACCGTCCTGGCGGCCACACAGCCGGGTCCAGCCACATCCCCGGCGGCCAGGACGATGATGGAGGTTCTGGTAGGTGTCACCGAGCGCTACGCCGGGGAATACGCTCTTGGCAGTGTCTGAACAGCCCCCTCAGCGCCGCGGCACCCGGGCGCTGACGCGGATCGGACTCGGCATCCTCATCACCCTCGTCAGCGTGAACCTGTGGACGGGCGGACCTCTGCTCGCGCTCTGGGTTGGCTCCCGAGTCCAGTCGGCGGTCGGACAGCTCACCATGGGCGCCGTGGCCGCCACCCTGGGCGTGCTGATCGCCGAGACGATCCTGCTCTACAAGATGCTGGCCTTCCTGAGCATGCACTACAACGAGGCCATCGGCCGGGAGATGCCTCGCCGTCAGCTCCCGTGGCTCAAGCCGATGAGCGGAGAGCGGCGTGCGGAGGAGGTCAAGCAGCCGCTGACCGCAGTGGAGCGCATCGTCGTCTTGACCGTAGTGCTCGCCGTGCTGTTGTTCGAGGTCTGGTTCTTCTTCTTAGCCCATTACTCGCTGCCCGGCGGTTCGTGAGCGGAGGAGCGGCGCACGGGTCGCTCGCGCCGCACAACCCCTAAGGCGCCCCCACCCGGGCCAGGCAGCGGGCGCCGCGCTCGGCCCCGATCGCCGCCGCCTCAGCCACCGAACGGCCCTCGGCCAGCCCGAAGGTGAACCCGGCGGCGAACGAGTCGCCACAACCATAGGCATCGCGCGGGGGGCCGGGAGGCGGAGCAGCAGGCCAGCTGCCCTGCTCGGCTCCCGACCAGGTCCCACCGTCGTGCCCCATTGTCTGCACGATCAGGCGAGCCCGGTCGGCCAGGCGCTTTGCCCACTCAGCCTCCTGGGGATCGTGGGCGCTGTAGACGAGCGCGTCGATCGGGCGATCGGGCAGATCCCCGGACCGCGTCAAGGCACCAGCGCCCGACAGCGCGTCGCGTCCGCGAGGCGTGGCCACCAGCACGCCCGCCCTCCGGGCCTGCTCGAACGCGCCCGCATCTCCGGCGGTGAAGTACACCCCTCGAGCCTCGTCGAGGACGTCCCACTCCAGCGGATCGGAGGCGAGAGGCTCGAGCCGCTCGCCGATCGTCACGATCGTCCGCTCGCCTTGTTCAAGCAGCGTGATCGCCCGCCTCGTGGGCTGCTGGCGCCAGGCCACATGCACCCGCACCCCCCGCTCGGTCAGCTGCTGGGCGGCGGCCTGTCCGTCCGCGTCCTCCCCCAGGGCGCAGAAGAAGTCGACCTCGGCCCCCAGCTCGGCCAGCACCACCGCCGCCACCCCTCCCCCGCCGGCCGCCCGGGTGAACGCGTCCTGGGCGTGAAGGACCTCACCCTCCCGCGGCAGCCGGTCAACCTCCACGAACTCGACCCATTCCACGTGACCCACAACGGCGACGCGCATTGTGCGAGGGTATTTCACCGAGAGTCCTCGGCCCCTTCCCGGTGCGGGCCAGCTCAGCGCGAAGTCCCCGGCCCGCTCCCGGGCCTGGCCAAACATGGAGGAGATAGATGGGAACCGTGAGTGGCAACTCGACCGCGGAGATAGACGCTCCGCTGGATGACGTATGGGCGCTGGTGGAGGACGTTGAGCGCGCCCCCGAGTGGCAGGGCGGGCTCAAGGAGCTGTGGGCGCTCGAGCGCGACGACGAGAGACGCGCCACCCTGTGCGAGAGCGAGACCGACGGGAAGGTGAGGACGATCAAATCGACTGTCCGATTCGTGTATGACCCGCCCACCACCCTCGCCTGGACCCAGGAGAAGGGGGAGCTCAAGTCCGTCGAAGGCAGCTGGGTTCTCGAGGATCTGGGCCAGGGCCGCACTCGGGCCACCTACGCGCTCGAGGTTGACCTGGGGCGCATGCTCGGGCTGGTGATCCGCGGCCCACTCATCGACCTACTTCGGGGGATGCTCGTGAACGCGCGGGCCGGAGAGCTCAAGCAGAAGATGGAAGGCGCCAAACGCCCGTAAACGTCCCAACCGCCGTGCCTTTCCGACGGATCGGGACGTCGACCGCTCCCACGGCGGTCGACGTCCCAACCGGGCTTGGCGGCGGGCCGATTGGGACGTTGACGGGTGTGAGCGGCTCTCGAGCAGGTCCGCCGCGCGGCTCGGAGAATCAGGCCAGCTACCGGCGCGCACCAGGCGCCGGGCTGTTTGAATTGCCCCCGATGTCACGGTCGCAGCGGCGCAGGGCGATGGCGGTGGCGACCGGGCTGGGGTCCTGAATGCTCGCCGCCTACGCCGCCAAGCTCGACCCCGACGACCCTCTATCCGGACTGGAGGTGGGCGAGCGGCCCGACCCCGAGCCGCCCGCCGGATGGACGACCGTGTCGGTCAAAAGCGCTTCGCTTAACCACCACGACCTGTGGTCGCTGCGCGGCATCGGGCTCACCGAGGACCGGCTCCCCATGATCCTGGGCTGCGACGCCGCCGGCCTGGACGACGAGGGAAACGAGGTCGTGGTCCATGCCGTGGTCAGCCAGGAATCCTGGCTGGGGGACGAGACGCTCGACCCCGGACGCTCGCTCCTGTCCGAGCGCTACCCGGGCACGTTTGCCGAGCGGGTGGCCGTCCCCCGGCGCAACCTCATCTCCAAGCCCGAAGAGCTGTCCTTCGAGGAGGCGGCCTGTCTGCCCACGGCCTGGCTGACCGCCTACCGGATGCTGTTCACCCGGGGTCGGGTGGTCCCGGGCATGACCGTCCTGGTCCAGGGAGCCGGCGGGGGCGTGGCCACCGCGGCCATCGTGCTGGCCAACGCGGCCGGCGCTCGGGTGTGGGTGACGGCCCGGTCGGAGGACAAACGCGCCCAGGCGGTCGAGCTCGGGGCCGACCAGGCATTCGAATCCGGAGCCCGGCTACCCGAGCGGGTGGATGTCGTGTTGGAGACGGTCGGTCAGGCCACCTGGGGCCACACGCTCCGGGTGCTGAAACCAGGGGGGACTGTGGTGGTGGCCGGAGCCACCACCGGCGACGCCCCGCCCGCCGAATTGCGCCGCGTCTTCTTCCTTCAGCTCACGGTGACCGGGTCCACAATGGGATCCCGCGCCGAGCTCGAACGCCTGATGGCGCTGTGCGTGGCCAAGGACCTGCGCCCGCGGATCGACCGCTCGCTCCCTCTGGCCGAGGCCCGCGAGGGCTTTCATGCCATGCTCGAGGGCAGCTTCGTGGGCAAGATCGTCTTCACAGTGCCCTAAACCCCAAGCCACCTCTTGGGGTTCTCAACCATCATGGTGTGGAGCTGCTCGTCGGTCATGCCGCCCTCCTTGAGCGTGGGGATCACGCCCTCGAACAGGAAGGTCATGGACCAGTCGGTCGCCGCGCCCGCGGCCTGGAGCTGCTCGATCACCTCGGGCGGATACCAGTCCATCCCGTTGGCGATTTCGACGTCGAAATCCTGGGAGAGGAACATCCGCTCGGCGTAGCCACGGCCCAGCAGCTCGAGCACGGTGGCGTTTCGCCGCGGCGTGGGCAGGAACAGATCGATTCCATAGCGGTCCATCCCGATCCACACCCCCTGGTCCAGCAGGCGCTCGATGTAGTCCAGGTCGTCCGTGTCGCCCGTGTGGGCGATGTGGATCTTTTCGGGAGCCACCCCCTCCTCCAGGAGGATCTCTACCTGCCGCGGCCCGGTGTTCGACGCCGGACGCGAGTGGGCCATGATCGGCCTCCCGGTGCGCAGCGAGGCCCGCGCCGCCGCCCGATGCACCTTCTCGATCCGCTCGTTGATCCCCGGCTCATCGGCCGCGACCTTGATGAACGCCGCCTTGATATCGGTGCCCTGGATCCCCTGCTCGATGTCGTGCACGAACAGCTCGGCGATGAAGTCCTCACTCCGGTTGAGCAGAAACTGAGGCAGGTAGTCGTAGGTGTAGATGCCCGTGCAGGCCACGATCTGGAGCCCGGTCTCCTCGGCCAGGCGCCGGGAGGCCCGGACGTCGCGCCCCAGCAGCATCGCCGTGGGCTCGACCACCGTCCTGACCCCGTGCGACTTGACTCCCTGGGCCGACTCGAGGGCCAGCTCGAACTCGCGCTCGTGCTCGCGCACGTGCGGCCACTGCACACTCACCGCCTCGTCGGAGGAGAAGAAGTGCTCGTGGATCAGCGTGAGGCCCAGCTCCTCGACGTCGATCCGCCCGCTGACCGTCTCCACTGTCGCCATCCGCCGCCTCCATTTGGTGTTTGGAGCCAATTTGGGCGGGGAAGCCCCTTCCCAGAAGGAAATCCGATCTTAGTCGGCCTGGGGAGGCCTGCTTCCGCCTAATAGGAGGATCATATGTTGCGGAGCGTCAGCACCAGATTTACCGGCCTGGCCATCCTCGTCCTGGGGATCTGGGGAGGAATCATCCCGTTCGTCGGGCCCTATTTCCACTTCACGCTGGGCCCGGATTCGGCCTGGACCTGGACGAGCGGCCGTCTCTATCTAGATGTCCTGCCGGCCATCCTCGCCGTGATCGGCGGGCTGTTGCTCCTCGGGGCGGGTCCCTGGCCGAGCGGTCGCGTAGGCGCGCTGCTCGCGCTGGTGGCCGGGATCTGGTTC
This sequence comes from Solirubrobacteraceae bacterium, assembly GCA_051986255.1. Lineage (GTDB taxonomy): Bacteria > Actinomycetota > Thermoleophilia > Solirubrobacterales > Solirubrobacteraceae > Palsa-465. The sequence goes on from JBPYDM010000069.1 coordinate 10,152, forward strand.
GCCATCGGACCTGACGTGAGCCACGTGTGGTACGCCGGCGGCCAGGCGGGCGTCGGGCACGGAAGCACCAGCCTGCTGGTGCTCGAGCGCCTGACCTTCCACGGCGCACTGGGCGCCATCATCGCCGCCCTGGCGGGCTACGCGCTACCGGGCGTGCTTGGGCCCCGGGCCGCCCGGAGGGCCGCGGTGGCTGACGGAGCCACAGCCACTGGCGCGGCCGCGCCGGCGGCGGGCAGGACGGCCCCGGTCACCGGCGCCCCGGTTGGAGCCACGGCGGCTCCCACCGACGGCGACGACGAGCCCGTTTCGGCCGAGGGCGGGACGGCTACGCAGACCATCCGTCCGGTTCGTAGGGATCGCGCCGGCGTCTGACCGCTTGGCGGGAGGGCGTCGGCGCTTCACCCCGGTCTGCACCCTCCGGGGGTCGCTGGCAATATCGGGCCATGAACCAATTGAACATCCACGAGGTCAAGTTCGAATACGACGACGCGGATCCGCTGGGCTACCGCTCGGGCATGGTCCGGCTGAGCTCCCAACTGGAGGCCCAGGAGACGACCGTCAAGCTGTTTGAGATCCCTCCGGACCAGAGCCTGTGCCCCTATCACTACGAGTACGTGGAGGAGTGGCTGCTGGTGGTCCAGGGAGAGGTCGTGGTTCGTACTCCCGATGGCCAGGAGAGCGCGAAGGCAGGCGCACTCGTCCGCTTCGCGGCCGGAGCTCAGGGCGCCCACAAGCTCACCAACGGCGGCGGCGAAACCGCCCGCGTGCTCATGTTCTCAAGCTCGCGTGAGCCCGCGGTGGCCGTCTACCCCGACAGCGACAAGATCGGAGTGTGGCCGGGCGAGGACCGTGACGCCGTCATGCTTCGCCGGGCGGATGGCCACGTGCCCTATTACGAGGGCGAGGTGTGAGCAGGAGAGCGCACCAGGCCCTCAGCCGCGACGCCGACTAGCGCCGTGCGTGGGCCTTCCTGTCGCGCAGTAACAGGATCGTCACAACCACCGCGGCCAGCAGGGCCACGAGCACCCCGAACACGATCCCCGCAGTCTGCAGTCCAGCTGCGTGCGCCAGCACTCCCTCGCCGATCACTGGAATCGACAGGGCGAAGTAGGCCACCACGAAGAAGCTCGACGCCACCTCGGCCCGCCGATCTGGCGGAGCGCCCTCGTTGATCGCGGTCAGGCCGGCCCGGAAGCTCAGACCCTGACCGAGGCCGGCCACCGTCGTCCCGGTTACCAGCAGCCCCAGAGACGACTCGCCTAGGCCCAGGGCCAGGACGGACATTCCGATGATCAGCACGCCGCACCCGCCCGGCAGAGCCCAGCCCCGCGGGACGACCTCGAGCAGGAGCTGACCGAGCATGGATGCGGCAAAGGCACCGAATACCACCAGCCCCACAATCACATCGTTGGTCACGCCGACGTGAGCCAGGAAGGCCGGCGAGACCGCCGTCGAGAGACCCATGACGGCGAAACCGGCAAATCCGGCCATGGCCGCGGGGATGAACGTGGCCCGCAGCTCCCGCGGGACGCCGAGGCGCTGGGCGCGCAGGGGCTGGCCTGGCGCCACGCGCACCGGCTCGGGCATCAGCACGACCCCTGCGAAGGCCGGCAGGAGCAGGGCCAAATCGACCCAGAAGCTCAGCCGCAGCGGCATCGGCGCCAACTGGGCCAGGATCCCAGCCAGCAGCGGCCCGCAGCCCAGGGCCCCCATATTGGTGACCGCCGCGACCAGTGTGGATCGATCGCGTCGCTTGCCCAGGTCGACCAGCGTGGCCGTCGCCGTGCCGGTAAAGATCCCCGCCGAGAACCCCGACAGCACGCGGCCTAGGAGCAGCAGCGCCAGGCCGTCGGCCACCAGGAAGGTGACGGCGCTAAGCGCGGAGAACACGAGCCCCAGGAAGAGGACCGGGCGCCGCCCCACCACATCGGACGTCTGACCCAACGCCAGCAGCGCCGAGATCACCCCGGCCGCGTACGTCGCAAAGATGACCGTGATCATCAGTTCGGAGAACCCGAACCGCTGCTTGTAGAAGACGTACAGAGGCGTGGGCAGGGTCGTCCCCAGCATGGTCACGGCGAAGGCGTAGGTGGCCATGACAAAGCCCGCCCGGCGGCTCAGGCGAGGCCGAGGCAGGGCTCGGACGATGGCTGCGGTCGCCGTCACGTTCTGAGATCGGTACCCAGCACCGGACGAACTTAGCGAGCCTGAAATAGGCTGCGCTCCTCATGGAATCCCTGCGCACGGTGGACGACCTCTCGGCGCCGTGGTTGGAAGCGGTTCTGGGGACCGGACCGATAGCCCGCTTCGCCGTGGAGCAGATCGGCACGGGCCAGATGAGTCGCAACCATCGAGTGAGGATCACCTACGCCGACCAGGCCGACGGTGGGCCGGCCAGCGTGGTGTTAAAGAGCGCTTCCCCCGATGAGAACAGCCGCTCCGCGGGTGTCGGCCTGGGCATCTACGAGCGTGAGGTGCGCTTCTACCGGGAGCTGGCCCCGCGGCTCGGCGGGCCGCTGGCCGGATGCCACCTGGCAGTCTTTGACCCCGCTGAGGGGTGGTTCACGCTGGTGCTCGAGGACGCGGCACCGGCCGTCCAGGGCGACCAGATCGTCGGCTGCGATATCGATCAGGCCCGGCTGGCCGTGCACGAGCTGGCTCGGCTTCATGCCCCGGTGCTCGGCGACCCGGAGCTGGCCGCCACTCCGTGGCTCAACCAGGAGAACCCGCTGAACCAGGGGGTCATGACCGGGCTGCTCCGAGCCTTCCTGGAGCGCTACGGGGACCGCATCACCCCCGAGCACCAGGCGGTATGTCGGCGGTTCGTGGCCAGCCTGGATGGTTGGGTGGCCGAGCGTCCGCCCCCGCTGGGCCTGGTGCACGGCGACTACCGGCTGGACAACATGCTCTTCGGCGGCCCCGGCGCACCCCGGCCCTTCGTGGTGGTTGATTGGCAGACGGTCAGCTGCGGAGCCGCCATGACCGACGTGTCCTACTTCCTCGGGGCGTCACTGGCCGTCGAGGATCGCCGGGCCCACGAGGAGACGCTGGTGCGCGAGTACTTCGAGCAGCTCCAGGCGCACGGCGTCGGGGGCCTGACCTGGGAGGACTGCTGGCTGGGCTACCGGGGCCAGTGCTTCCTCGGGCTGCTCATGACGATCGGGCCGGCGGTGATCGTGGAGCGGACGCCGCGAGGGGATGAGATGTTCATGACGACGGTGGGCCGATTCGCCCAGCAGGTCCTCGACCTCGACGCCCTGGCGTTGCTGCCCGCGCCCGGAGCCTCTCGGCCGGCGCCGCGGCGCCCCGAGCCGTTGGATGAGCACCCGCATCAGCGCGGACGGGAGCAGCTGTGGAACGAGAGCTGGTATTTCGACGTGATCGCCGATGAAGGGCCGGCTCTGGGGGCGTATATACGACTGGGCCTCTACCCCAACCTCGGCGTCTCGTGGATCACCGCCATGGTGTGCGGCCCCGAGCGCTCGACGGTAGCTCTGGTCGACGACGCAGCGCCATTGCCCGACGGGCAGGACCTCGTCGTGTCCAGTGGTGATCACCGGATCGAGCTGGCCTGCCTGGCCGAGCTCGAGCGCTTCCGGGTGAAGCTGAGCGCCACCGGCAGCGAGCACGCCGACGCCGCTGCCCTGCTTCGGGGAGAGGAGGGGACGCCGGTGCCGCTGGCGCTGGATTTGACCTGGGAGACCGCCGGTGAGCCCTATGCCTACCGCGTGGCCACCCGCTACGAGATCCCCTGCCGGGCAGCCGGCACGCTGCACGTCGGCGGCGAGGAGCTGGCCCTGTCCGGCAGCGGGCAGCGAGACCATTCCTGGGGAGTGCGCGATTGGTGGTCTGCCGAGTGGATGTGGTCCGCCGGCAGACTGGACGACGGCACGCGGCTGCACGGGGTGGTGTTTCGCCTCCCGGATCGCCCGCCCCTGGGGATCGGCTACCTCCAGCCCCCCGACGGCGGCATCGCCGAGGCCCAACAGGTCACCGCGACCGAGGAGGTGGGCCCAGACGGGCTGATCACCCGCGCCCGGATCGCCATCGATGAGCTCGGGCTGGACGTCGAGCCGCTGGCCTTCGGCCCGCTCCGGCTCGAAGCCCCGGACGGCCGGGTGTCCGAGTTCCCGCGGGCCATGTGCCGGCTGACCGCCGGCGACGGGCGCGCCGGCGTGGCCTGGGTCGAGTGGAACCGGAACCGCTCGCTGGGCTAGAACCCTACGGCCGGCGAAAATCCGCCCGGGCGCGCTCCACGGCCGCTCGGGCAAAGCAACCGGTCAGGTGGTCGTTGACCAGGCCCATGGCCTGCATGAAGGCATAGACGGTCGTCGGCCCGACGAACCTCCAGCCGCGCCGCTTGAGGTCGCCGGCCAGCGCCCGGGACTCCAGCGTGACCGACCGCTCGGCCAGCCCCGCCCGATCGAGCGCCTCGCCCGGCGCGTCTGGCTCGAACGTCCAGAGATAGTGGCCCAGGGAACCCTCCGACTCGACCAGCCCGACCGCCCGGCTGGCATTGTTGATCACCGCCTCGATCTTCCCGCGATGGCGGACGATCGCGGCGTCGCCCATGAGGCGCGTGACGTCCTCCTTCCCGAAGCGCGCGACCACGCGAAAGTCAAATCCGGCGAACGCGCGCCGGAAGGCTTCGCGCTTGCGCAGGATGGTCAGCCAGGACAGGCCGGCCTGGAAGCCCTCCAGGCTGAGCTTCTCGAACAGCCGGACATCGTCTGAGACGGGAAAGCCCCACTCGGTGTCGTGATACGCGCGGTACTCCGGCGCGGAGTCGGCCCACCAGCACCGCGCCACCCCATCCTCCCCGACCGCGACGCCGTCAGGCACGTTCATCGCGCGCCAGCGGTCTGCCGGCGTCTTCCGCCCCCTCGCCTGTCGACGCAGCTGGGCAGCCACTCGGCCACGGCGGCCTCCACCGGGGCGGTGTTCCTGAGGGAGTGGTTGCCGGGGACACGGACCACCTTGCGCGTCGGTCCGCCGGGAGGCAGGCCGAACGGATCGCGCTCTCCCTGCACCACCAGGACCGGCACGGGCACGGCGTCCAGCTCGGGCAGGCGGCTCTTACTCGGATCATCGCCCCGGCCGGGCGGGTGAAGCGGGAAGGCCAGGCACAGGACGGCCGCCGCGCCCACCTGGGCGGCGGTGCGACAGGCCACGCGGGCCCCCGCCGAGCGCCCGCCGGCCACCAGGGCGAGCCCGCCCAGCTCGCCGTCGCGCAGCTCGGCGATCACGGCCAGCCAGGCTGCGTCCAGCTGGGCAGCGGGCGCGGGCGAGCGTCGCCCGGCCACCCGGTAGGGCTGCTCCACCAGGGCCACGCTAAAGCCGGCGGCCCAAGCCGCTCGCGCGGCCGCCCTCAGATCGGGCGCCTCCACGCCTCCGCCGGCGCCGTGGCCAAGCACGAGCGCTCCGGCCGGCCGCTGCACCGGCTCGAAGTGCACCCCGGCCGGGCCGTGGGGTGTGTCGATCTCGATGATGGGCCGAGACTACCTGCCCTGAGCCACGGCGTCTGTGCGCGCGGCCGTGGAAAGGTTCAAAGCCCGGCGCAGGAAGGCGTGCTCCGCGGCCTGGGCTGCCTTGGAGACGGTCATGGGCAGCGAAAGGAAACCATGCGGCGCCTCGGGCCAAACGCGCAGCTCGGTGTGATGGCCGGCGGCCCGCCAGCGGGCCTCCATGAACAGCGTGTCGTCGAGCAGCGCATCCTGGCTTCCCACGGTGAACATCGCGGGCGGCATTCCGGACAGCTCCGCGAACAGCGGCGAGATGTCGGGGTCGCGGCGCGCTTCGAGGTCATGGTGCGGCAGGAATTGATCACCAAACCAGGTGATGATCGGCCCCGAGAGCACCAGGTTGCGCTCGCCCCAGAGCCGCTGGCTGGGGGTCATCGAGAGATCGAAGGCGCCGTACTGCATCAGGGCCGCAGAAAATGCGCCCGTGATGCCGTGACGATCGCGCAACCGCAGGAGCGCGACCGCAGCGAGGTGCGCTCCGGCCGAGTCGCCGCCGATGGCCAGCGGGCCGTCGCTGCCGATCGCCGCTCTCCCGTCCTCGCTTAGGAGCCACAGCGCCGCCGCTTCGCAATCGTCGGGTCCGGCGGGGTACGGATGCTCGGGCGCAAGGCGATAGCCCACGCTGACCACGGCGAGCCCTGTCTCACGGGCCAGCCGGCTCAGGCGCGGATCCTGCATGTCGTTCTCTCCCAGCGTCCATCCCCCGCCATGCAGGTGCAGAAATGCACCGGCGGGGTCCTGTTGACCGGAAATGATGCGCAGCCGCACGGGCTCGACTGGGCCCTCGATCTCGAGCGTGCGCGCGTCGGGTAGGAACACGGGCGGCGGATAGATGCTGTGGCCTTCGCGCCGGGCCCGCCGGGTCTCATCGGGCGGAAGCGTGTGAACCGAGGGCAGCGTGGCCAGCAGTCGCTCGAGCTCGGCGTTGAATGCCCGAGTCTCGGCCAACAGCCTCTCGGGGTCAGGGACAGTCATTCCGCTCTCCGCGACGGGCGTCGGCCGCGGCGGTCGATCGGCAGGGTGCTCGCGCCCACGTGCCGGTCAAGCCAGTCCGTGACAGGAGCCGAGGCGTGCCAGCTCTGGGTGACGAACTCGATCCCGGCGGGGCCCGTGATCCCGCGCCCGAATTCCAGCATGGCCCCCAGAGTCAGGGACTTGCGGCGCAACAGCTCGATCCGCTCATGGTCCTTGGGATAGCCCCGGGGGGCGGTGGCCAGGCTCTGGCCCCACAGCTCGAGCCCTGCAGCCTGGGCGGCGGCCACACACTCGGCCAGCTCGGGTCCGTGCTTGTCGTGGACGACGTGGTCGCGATAGCGATCCAGCTGGTCTCGGGCCATCATGTGATAGCCGCTTCCCGCGACCAGACCCCGGGCCGAGATGGACGCGTACAGACCGTGGGGCGCCGTCTCTGATCCGAACAGGATGCCGTACGTGTTGGTCTTATAGGGCGATTTGTCCGGCGAGAAGCGGATGTCCCGGTTCTGACGGAACATCTTCAGCTCCCCGCCAAACGTCTGGCTGAGCTCGGAGAGCAGCGCCTCCATCTGCTCCCGGATCGATTCCTCGAAGAAGTCGCGGTGGGCGGAGAAGTACGCCTTGCTGTTGTCGGCCTCGAGCCCCTGGAACCACTTCCGCACCGCGAGTGGGAACCCTTGAAACGTCGTCGTGGTGGTCATGGGGGCATCGTCTCACGACCGTGGGCCGAATCTAGTCGGATGGAAGTCATCCCCGGCCCACCTCCAAGTCAATCTATTATCCCTGGCAATCGACCGAGGGCTTCGTGGCATGAGACACTGAACGCCGATGAGGGCGGCGATCGTGATCTTCGAAGGGGTGGACGATCTGGACGCGTTCGGGCCCTTCGAGGTCCTGGTGAACGCGGGTCTGGGCGGCGCGGATATCGGGGTTCAGCTGCTGACGGTCGAGCCGGCAGAGGAGATCCACACCAGCCACGGAGCCAATATCAAGCCCCACGGCGTCCTCCACGAGAACCTCGACCTGCTGATCGTTCCGGGTGGCGGATGGAACGACCGGTCCGCGCACGGTGCTTGGGCGGAGGCAAACAGGCCAGCCTTACCGGAGGCCATCCGGCGCCACCACCAGGCGGGCGGGACCGTGGCTTCGGTGTGCACCGGGGCCGGGATCCTGGCGGCCGCGGGCGTCCTCGAGGGCCGGCGGGCGACCACGCACCACGCCGCCCGGCGAGACCTCGAGGAGAGGGGCGTCGAGATCGTCGAGGCCCGCGTGGTGGACGACGGCGACGTGCTCACAGCCGGAGGGGTGACCGCCGGGATCGACCTCGCGCTTTGGCTCGTGGAGCGCGAGTGGGGTCAGAAGCTCGCGGATTCAGTCGCCCGTCTGATGGAGTACGAGCGCCGCGGCCCGGTGGTCAGTGCAGGCTCACCGGAACTCGGGTAACCGTTTTGGTTTATATGCCCGGGATACGGCGGCCAGCACATAGGAGAAAGTTGTGAAGAGACGTTGGACAGGACTGGTTCTAGGACTGATCGCGCTGGGACTTGGGGCGGTCACCGCGACCGCGGCCAGCGGCACCCGGCATCCCAATCCAGCGCTGTTCAAGGCGGGCGCAGCCGTGGTCAGCTTCACCCCTCCCGCGTTCGGCAAGCTGGCCCACGACCCCGCCAACTGCGCTAGCCCCACCGCCTACACGGGCAAGCGCTACTTCGCCTTCGAGGAGCCTTACATCGATCAGAAGAACGACGGCCACTTCGACCCCGGCGACCCCTACATCGATTGCAACCACGACGGCCGCTGGGACGGAGACACGCTCGGAGGCGGGGCAAATTCTCCCCGCTTCTACAACCATGTGGCCGACCAGGTGGGAGCCCGGGCTGTGGTGATCTCCAACGGTCAGACGAACATCGCGATCGAAGTGGTGGACAACGAGGGCCTGTTCAACGTGTTCGCGAATCGGATCCGGGCGAAGGTGCGGGCCGCCGGGTATCACCTGAACAACATCCAGATCTCCTCCACCCACGACGAGTCCGCACCGGACACGATCGGCCTGGGGGGCGTCTCGCCGATCATCTCCGGGACCAACGAGTACTTCGTCAATTACCTGGTCCAGAAGTCCGCGCTGGCCATCGAGCGGGCCTACAAGCGGATGGCTCCGGCCCACATCCGCTACGCCGAGGCGCAGGAGCCGTCCAACCTACGCCAGTGCTGGTCCTCCTATCCCTTCATCGACAACCAGCTGATGCCTGTCATGCAAGCCGTGCGCACGAATGGCCGCGTGATCGCCACGCTGGCCAGCGTCAGCCAGCACGCCGAGTCGCTGGGTTTCAACGGCGGCTCCCAGAAGGATCCGGGCTCGCCCACCGGCGCCACGCTCGACCAGGAGAACCTGTGGGTCTCGGCCGACTGGCCGTACTGGTTCCGGACGGCGCTTGAGCAGAAGTACGGTGGAGTCGGCATCGAGATGGCCGGCTCGGTGGGCAGCGTGGAGACGCCGGAGGTGTGGTCCAAGGCGCTCTCGCGCACACCGCAGCAGTTCATCGACGAGAGCCACCCCGCCGGCTGCCGGACGTTGTTCACAACGCCCAACGGCGCCACTGAAACGCAGCTCGGCTACTACAGCGAGACCAAGGCGCTGGGGCAGGATCTGGCCGGAGCGGTGGAGCAGTCGCTCAGTCATGGCTGGGCCTGGTCACACGCGAACACGATGTGGGCCGACACGGTCAGCATCTGCGTCCCCTTGGCCAACGTACTGTTCAAGTACGCGGCCCTGCACGGCGTGTTCGCCGAGCGTCCTGCCTATGGCCCCGGGTGCAAGAAGCGCCAGACCCTCGGCGGCCAGACAACCGGGACATCGCTCAAGTCGAACGCCGCCGCCTGGCAGATCGGGGACGCCGAGTTCATTGGGGTCCCGGGCGAGGTCTTCCCGTTCACGTTCTTCCGCGGCCCCGTGGGGCCGGAGGACATGAACATCCCCAAGTACGCCATGCCGCCCTGGCCGCTGCCCTACATGCACACGCCGTGGCGGTTCTTCGACGGCCTGGACAACGACATGATCGGCTACATCTTCCCCCGGGGGAACGATGCTGGGGTGCCGGGCCAGGGGCCTGACCCCAACGGGACTGACCGCTTCGGCTGCGGGCACTCCGACGACTCGGAGTCAGCCAATGACGAGGCGGCCAACATCATCGGCACGGCTTTGGTGAAGATCCTCGGGCACCACGCTGGAACACCCGAGGCGATCGAGCAGGGACGGTATGTCCTGCCCGACGGCAAGCTGTCCCGTAACCCGCTGGGGACGACCGACACGATCAAGTGCCAGGGTCCTGACACCACGTTCGCCTTTGATGGCCCCGCCCGGGCCGTGTGGGAGCCCGGCCCAGGCGTGATCAAGCCGGCCGCGTGGATGGACCTGTTGGGACGACCCCAGACAACGCCGGACCGCAACACGCGGGGCTACATCGACGCCCACGGGAACCGGCACTGGCTGGACGTTTTCCCGGACATCTCGGGGCAGCCGACCAAGGTCAAGCCATAGAGCTCAGGAAGAGGAGCCGCCGGCCCCACCGAGCAGCTTGCCCACCTCTGGAGCCAGGCTGGCCAGCCGAACCTGCCGCTTTTCGTCCAACGCGTTGCCCGCCACCAGGAAGTCCAGGATCAGCTGGAGGTCCTCGACCGAGTAGCGCTTGGCCAGCTGCCGAAAGTCCTGGGCGACCGGACCGTAGATAAGCTGGCTGACCTCCTTGCTCAGCGGCGTCAGCTCGACCAGGACACGGCGGCGATCGCTCGGGTCCGGGACGCGCCGGACGTAGCCCGCCGCCGCCATCCGGTCGATCAACGCGGTCACCGCCCCGGTGGTCAGCCCCAGCTCCCGTGCCAGATCACCCGCGGTCACGCGCCCGTGTCGGTCGATGATGTCCAGGGCTGTGTTGTCGGTCCGGTTGATACCGAGCATCTGGCACACGGCGTTGTCGAAGCGCTCGGTCCGGTTCTGCGAGGCCCGGATCGCGTTCGCCAGCTCGCCCATTAGCTCGCCCCGGCGCCTCGAGCTCAGGCCTCCCCCCTTCGCGGACGATTTTTTACTTGACATTCTGATATCTCAATGACTAAGATGTTTGAGCATCAAGCAAGTCTAGAAGACCTGAGCCGACACAACAAGCCGAGAAAGGACGCTGGGATGAGCAACGCGATCGAGACGCATGATCTCGTGAAGACCTATCCCCCCGATGTCCGGGCGCTCGACCGCCTGAGCTTCTCCGTGCAGACTGGGACGATCTTCGCCCTTCTGGGCCCCAACGGAGCGGGCAAGTCGACCACGGTCAAGATCCTCACCACGCTCTCGCGGCAGGATTCTGGGACCGCCCGCGTGGCGGGCATTGACGTGGCCGCCGCGCCGCAGCGCGTCCGCCATGCCATCGGCGTGGTGGGCCAGAAGCATGGCGCCGACCCCGAGGCCACCGGGCGGGAGAACCTCACCCTGCAGGGCGAGTTCTACGGAATTACGGGAGCCGAGCTGCGCCGGCGGGTGGCGGATTCGCTGGCCAGCTTGGGACTGGCCGAGGCGGCACACAGGCAGGTCAAGACGTATTCGGGCGGGATGCAGCGCCGGCTGGATGTGGCCATGGGGCTGCTGCACCGGCCCCGGGTGCTGTTCCTGGATGAGCCGACCACCGGTCTGGACCCCGAGGCCCGCGCGGAGATGTGGCGGGAAATCGAACGGCTCGCTCGGGAGGAGCAGATGACGATCCTCCTGACGACGCATTACCTCGAGGAGGCCGACAGGCTGGCCGCGACGTTGGCCATCGTCGATCGCGGGCAGATCGTGGTTCAGGGGACGCCGGACCAGCTCAAGGGCGAGCTGCACGGGGACGCGATTCAGCTGGAGATGACGGAGCTCCCGCAGGAGCACACGCCCCACCGAGCTCTCGAGCGGCTATCCGGCGTGCGAGACGTCACCGTCGAGGGCCGCCAGCTGCATGCCCGCGCGGCCAACGGAGCCAGCGCGCTCCCGGCGGTGATCGCCGCCCTGGAGACGCACGGCCTGGCCGTGGCTACCGCCACGGTCGCCCGGCCGTCGCTGGACGACGTTTACCTGCGCCATGCCGGCCGCTCGTGGAAAGAGAACGGCACTGAGGAGGTGGCGGCATGATCGCCCTGCGCCAGACCTTTCAGGTGAGCCTGCGTAACCTGCGCGCCCTCATGCGCCAGCCGGCGTACCTCGGCATCACGCTGACTCAGCCCATCATCTGGCTCCTTCTGTTCGGAGCACTGTTCAAGTCCGTCGCCCTCATCCCGGGCTTCCATGGCGGCTCCTACATCGACTACCTGACGCCGGGGATCGTGGTCATGCTCGCGGTCTCATCGGCGGGCTGGAGCGGCATGGGGTTCATCGAGGACATCAACGGCGGTGTTATGGACCGCATGCTCGTCTCCCCCGTGTGGCGCGGGGCGCTCAACGCCGGCATCGTCCTGGGCAACGTCTTCACCGTAATCATCCAGACCGCCCTGATTGCGCTGCTCGCCCTGGCGCTGGGCGCCGACTACCAGGGGGGCGTGGGCGGAGTGCTGGTCATGATCGTGCTGGCCGGGCTCTTGGGGTCGGTGTTCGCCTCACTGTCCAACGGTCTGGGCGTGATGGCTCGTCAGCGCGAGTCCCTGATCGGGGCGGTGAGCCTGGTGCTGCTGCCGCTCACCTTCCTGTCCACGGCGCTCATGCAGCAGAGCCTGGTTCCCCACTGGATCCGGGACGTGTCCAGGTTCAACCCGGTCAACTGGGCGGTGGTGGCCGCCCGGTCGGCGGCGATGCAGAAGACGGACTGGGGCTTGGTGGCCAGCCGTTTCGGTCTCTTGTTGGCGCTGGCGGTCATCGCGGCCTGGTTTGCCACCCGGGCCTTCCGGGCCTACCAGCGGTCGGTGTGAGGCGGGCGCAGGGGGAGCCGACCGCCTGGCCGGCCCCGGCGGCTCCTGGCCGGGCGCAGCGGACGCCGACCGTGGCCCTACGCTGCGAAGCGCTGAGCGGCCCTGGCCCGGGCCTTGGCCGCCTCCACCTCGCGGTCCTTCGGCGGAGCCGTGGTCTGGAGGTGGGCCAGCAGCTCGGCTGAAGCCTCTGCCACCGCGTCAACCGCCCTGGCAAACGCATGCTCGTTGACCCGCGAGGGCCTGTTGAAGCCGCTGATCTTGCGCACGTACTGGAGCGCCCCGGAGCGGATCTCCTCCTCGGTGGCCGGTGGATCGAAGTTGTAAAGGGTGCGGATGTTTCGACACATGGCCGTCACTCTAGAGGTCAGAGACGGGAACGCGGTCAAAGCGACCGTGGGCGTCGCGCCGTCGAGCCGCCGCGACGAGCGGGAGCGGTCGCGCCCGGGGGGCGCGCGTGGTGCAGCGTCACAAAGCCCGCATCCCGCGCTCCGCTCAGTGACGCTACATCGCGATAGGGCCACCAGCGTCACCAAGCGCTGGAGCTTGTGCGAGCTTTGTGACGCCACACGGCATGTTCAACCCCCCTTTCCGGAGCGGATGCCTCGGACGGCAGCGGAAACCCCCGGCCCGTCAGAGCGTGACCTTTTCCCTCAACCGGGCGGCTGACTCCGGATCGTGCGAAGGGAGGTAGACCGTCGGGTGGTGCTCGGCGTGGGCCAGGATCGTGCGCATCGTCTCCACCGAGACCTCCGGCCTGGGCCCCACCGCATCCGGGCGCAGGGCCCGCAGTTGCTCCACCGTGTCGGTAGCGTCACCGGCCAGCATGACGTGGGTGCCCTCGTCGTCCACGCAGATGATCGAGGTGTGGCTCAGGGTGTGCCCTGGAGTCGGGACGGCCACGATCCGACCGTCGTCGCTTAGGACGTAGCTCTCGGGAAAGGCTCCGAAGGGCAGCCCACCGTCCAGGGAGAAGTCGCGGAAGTCCACGCCCGCCGGGACGGGCTGCCGGAACAGCCGCTGTTGGAATCGCGCGCCCCGAGTGCGCGTGGAGGCCAGCTCGCGCTCGTCCAGCAGGACGGGCCCCTTTAAGTGGACGGCGCCGTCCATGTGGTCGCCGTGCATGTGCGTGAGGATGACCGTCTCGACGTCGTCCAAGGAAAGCCCGGCCTGGGCCAGCGCCCCGGGCAGCTCCTGCTCCACTTTGACGTCGAACTTGGCAAAGGCGATATCACGTACGCCCGCCGTCTCGCCGGCGTCCACCAGAAATAGCCGGTCCGCGTGCTCGATCGCCCAGCAATGGATGGGCAGCGGATCGGACCAGGGTCCGGGCAGGAACAGGTCCACCTGGCGCCGCCAGCCCGGGCTGGCGTGCAGGAACGCCCGCTTGAGTCGCACGGTGCCTGTGGTCAAGGCGTGGATTCGCATCGGGGAAGCCCAGCGCTGAGCCTATCCCGCCCGATTCCCTGGCGCTAGGCCGCCTCGGCCGTTGGGTGCAGCAGCGGGACCAGCGGAGTCCAGCCGCTATCCAGAACGGCCACCAGCGAGGGCGGTGTGATCACCTGCGCCCGGCCGCGGGTGGGACGGCGTCGGTGCGGGAGATAGCCACCGGGGGACCAGGCGAGCAGCCGGGATCCTGCGACCAGGCACGGCCTACCGTCGTCCATAATGAAGACGCCATCGGGTAAGCCGGCATAGCCGGCCCCGTGCAGCCGACGCTTGCGGCTGGGCCCATCGAGCCGCTCGGAGTGGAGCTGGGCATCGATCGCGTCCGCCCCGTGCTGGTCGGGGTGAAGGTCCGACCAGAGCGCGACCAGACGGTCGTAATCGGCCCGGCGGCATTCGGCGCAGGGGCGGTGGCCGGCGGCCAGCGCGGTGGCCTCGTCGAGAAAGAAAAGCTCGGTGTAGCGGCCCGGCGCCCTGAGCGGCCAGCGACGACGGCCTCGGAATGACAGGCGGCAGGCGATCCACCGCCTGGTGCTGTATTGCCGGCGAATCTCGCCCCGATCGTCGTGCAGGCAACCGCGGTTTCCGTACACGAGGCCACGCTCGGGGGTGGCGATCAGATCCCCGAGCGGTGTGACCCTGTTCTGTAGCGGCACCGCGGGTCACGATAATCGACCCGTGAGCCAGCGAGCGGCCAAGCGGATCCGGGTCATCGGTCAGGTGCCCGACCCTGCGGTTCGGCAGCGGGTGCGCAAAGCGGCGCTGAAACGCGACCTGAGGGGATGGGTCCGCCTGATGGAGGACGGCACGTTATGCATGCATGTCGAGGGCCCACCTTCCGCGGTCCGGGAGCTAACCGCCTGGCTGGGACGGCGGTTCGACACGGTGGAGGACCGGAGCGTAGGGCTCGAGGATCACGAGCAGTTCGCCATCCGCGGCGTGCGTGCGGGGGTGTTCGTCGTCCAGGAGCACCAGGCCAGAGCCCACCACTTCGACCTGCGCCTCGAGGTGGACGGGGTGATGCGCTCCTGGGCCGTGCCCAAGGGCCCGTCGATGGACCCGTCGGTCAAACGGCTGTCGGTCGAGGTGGAGGACCATGGCATGGCCCACAACGACTTCGAGGGGCCAACGGACGGCGGCGGTGTGATCATCTGGGATCGCGGGAGCTACGAGCAGGGCGGCCGGGTCCCCTGGCCGGAGGCGCTCGAGCGCGGGCACGCGGTGTTCGTCCTCCACGGGGAAAAGCTCAAGGGCGGCTTCGCCCTGCAGCGGACCAGCAAGGGGAGCAAGCCGCAGTGGCTGCTGATCAAGCGCCGGGACGAGCACGCCCGCCCCGGCTCGGACATCGTGGCCGAGCGCCCAGAATCCGTGCATAGTGGCCTGACGCTCGGCGCGTTACAAGGTAGCTAAGGACGCCCGCCGGCCGCCGGCCCGAAACAGCCCAACGGCCACTGCCACCCAACCCTGTTGGGTTGTCGACCGCGCCCACGGCGGTCAACAACCCAATGCACCCCGCAAGCACTTGGGGTTGGGACGTTTCCGGAGCTGCGCCGAGGCCTAAGCAGACCCGTTCCAGAGCTGGTTCGGCGCGGCCGGCCGGAGCCTAATGATGATCTTCGTCGGGCTCGTGCACGACGAGCACCGCGCACTGCGCCTCTTTCAGCACGCCCTTGGACGTGCTGCCCTCGAGTCGTGCCCGGATGCCACCGAGGCCACGGGAGCCGACGACGATGGCGTCAGCGCGGTGCTCCTGGGCGACCCTCAGGATCGTCCGTGCGATGTCGCCCTCGTTGGGCACGGCGAGTGGCTCGGCTTCCAGGCCGAGCGATCGGGCCAGCCCCGCCCCCTCTGCTGAGACAGCCTCAGCCTGGTCGCGTATGACGTGATCGACCTCGAGGGAAACCTCGGGTTGCATCATGGGTTCCACATACATCCCGCTGGCCGGCATCAGAGGCCCCGCATAGGCCAAGCCCGCCTCCCAGACCGTGGCCACCAGGACGCGTGCGGAACCGACGATCTTGGCCGCATCTGCGACCGCCTGCCGCGCTGCCGCTGAGCCGTCATAGGCGATCACGACCGTGGCCCCGGACCGGGGAACCGACATCTCGCTGTCGTCGGGCATGTCGGTTAAGCATCGCGCCTCCGAGAGCAGGCGGCAAGTGCGCCCCCCTCTCCGCGGACTTGTACCGCCTTCGACGAGGGCGGTCAGCGACCGGCGAGGCGACCGCGGCCGCCTCGCCGGTCAGGAGCGTTTCGGACCTACGCCGGGCTGGCCGAAGTCGACGCGGGACTGCCCACGTCCCGGTTCTCGGGTTCGAACTTGCTGGCGATGAACGTGGCGCCCTGGGGGTCGGCGATCACCGTGGCCCGCACCCAGGGGGCGTCGAAGGGCGGAACGACCACCGTCCCGCCGAGCTCGGTGGCCTTGCGCGCCGTCTGATCCGCGTCGTCGACGGCGAACGTCACGCTCCAGTGCGCGGGAGTTTCGGGCTGGTCGCTGGGAATCGGGTTGATGCTGGCGACGACATCGGCGAACTCCGCCGGGACGCCCATCTCGACGATGCGCTCGCGGAGCCCTGGGTCGGAGAGCTCGAGATGATCTCCGTACCCAGGCAGGGTCCACATCTCAATGCCCCCGTCCAGGGCCAGCGCCTGCCAGCCGAAGACCGCGCCGTAGAACGACTTGGCGGCCTCCGGATCGCGACAGTTCAGGCCGTTGAAGTTCAACGACCCCGCCTCGTTGACCACCTGCGCGCCCCTGTGTTGCCTGGCCTGCCAGACCGAGAACGCTGCGCCCTCGGGGTCGGCGAGCACGGCCATCCGGCCCGCCTCCATCACATCGAAGGGCTCCACCAAGACCGTGCCGCCCGCCTCGGTGACCTTCGAGGCCGTCTCGTCGGCACTCTCCACCCAGACGTAGGTGTTCCAGGCGGCGGGGTGGCCGTCCTGGGCTGATGCGATGGCGGCCACGTCTCCGCCGTCGATGCGGGCCATGTAGTACCTGCCCGGCGACCCTGCCGGCATTCCGTCTTCGAGGTCCCAGCCGAAGACCCCGCTGTAGAAGCTGGCCGCGGACTCGGGGTCGGGCTGGCTGCTGTCCACCCAGCACGGGACGCCGGGTATGTATCCGTCTCGCTTGGGCATTGCTGCTCCTTCCGGTCGTTGACGGTCCCAGCCTACGGAGCATTTAGGTCAAAATCTGTCCTCAATCGCCTCCATCATGAAACTTGCGTGACCGAGAGCCGACTCCTCCAGCTGCTGGCGCTGCTCCAGACGCGCCGCGACTGGGCCGGCACAGAACTGGCCGATCGCCTCGGGGTGTCGTGCCGCACGGTCCGGCGCGACGTCGAGCGGCTTCGCGATCTGGGCTATCCGGTCGAATCGGTGACCGGGCCGGCCGGCGGCTACCGACTGAGTGCCGGGACCGCCATGCCGCCGCTGCTGCTCGACGACGAGGAGGCGATCGCCATCGCCGTCGGGCTGAGGACGGCGGCCCGGGCGTCCGTGACGGGAATCGAGGAGACGGCGATCAGGGCCCTGGTGAAGCTCGAGCAGGTCCTTCCCGCCCACCTGCGGCGCCGGGTCCGCGCCCTCGGGTCGGCGATGATCTCCCCGGCCTTCCCCGCCCCCACCGTCGAGCCCCAGTATCTGATGGTTATCGCGGCCGCCTGCCGGGACGGCGAGTGCCTGCGCTTTGCCTACCAGAGGCGCGACGGAACGAAGAGCCGCCGTCTCGTGGAACCCCATTCCTTGGTCAACCTGGGGCGGCGCTGGTACCTGGTGGCCTGGGACCGCGACCGCGCAGACTGGAGGACGTTCCGCCTGGACCGCCTGGAGAAGCCCGCGTCGACCGGCGCGCGCTTCACTGCTCGAAGCCTTCCCGCGAAGGATGCCGCGACATATATAGAGCAGAGCATCGCGGCGGCTCCCCATCAGTTCGAAGCCCGCGTCACCCTGCACGCGAGCGCCGATCAGATCGCCCGCCGAGTCCCCGACCGCTCCGGCACGGTCGACCCCATCGACGACCAGACGTGCGAATACCGGACGGGCGACGACAACCTGGCCTGGCTGGCCCTGCGGATCGTGATGCTCGACGTGGAATTCGAGGTGCACGAGCCCCCGGAGCTCGCGCACCACCTGGAGCAGCTCGCCGCGCGGCTGGCGAGAAGCTCGGCGCTACGCGGTGGCCGCGCGCCGCATCCTCAGAGTCACGGAGTGCCGTCCGCGCCGCCGAGTCCCTGCACGAGAGCGATCGCCCTCAGTGATCGCCAGGGTGACTAGCCGCCGGTGTTGGGACGCGCGCCGCAGGTCCTCGATTCGGGCGAAGCCCGCCTGCTGGGTGAAGTAGCTGTTGCTCATGGTTCCTCTCTCCCGAGTGGTGTTTTCCTCACTCAGCCACTTAGACCGGCCGGGTCTGAAGAACTCATCGGTCGGGCCCTGGTCAGCTCACTCCAAAGCCCGCATCGCTCAGGCCGCGGCCCGGTTCGCCCCCCGCTTTCGCGATCTCGAGTGGGTGTCCTTGCGGCCCCGAAGGAGCAGCTCGCGCAGCTGCCTGAAGTCCTCATCGGTGAATTCGAGCTGGGTCGGCTCGGTTCCCTCGATGAAGTCGATCAGCGTATGGGCGAAACGGACGGGGTCGTGGAGCTGCGGGAAATGGCCGGAGCCCTCGAATATCTCCAGTTGGCTTCCCGGAAGCTCGGCATGGGCCGTCTCACCGTGAGCCACCGGGACCAGCGGATCCCGGCTGCCCCAGATGATCAGCGAGGGGAGAAGCTCGGCCAGGTACAGCCGGTCGTTGGCGCTCACCCTCTGGCCGCCGATATCCAGCACCGCCCGCAGCGTGTGGATGAAGGCCATGCGAGCTCCCGCGTCGGATAGGGAGGCGTACCCCTTGGCCATTTCGGCCAGGTCGGGGCCGGCCCGCAGCCCCAGCCGGCCCAGCGCGTGGGCCGCCGCGTCGCCCAGGCGGTTGAGCCGCTGGCTGGCGATCACCGGGAGGACCAGCTCCGAGCCGGGGAGCGTGGCCGCGCGCAGGAGCGGGTGAACCTCGCGGCCCAAGCCCCCGCTGGACACCAGGACCAGCCGTTCGGCGAAGGGGGGATACTCATAGGAGAACTGCATGGCCACCCCCCCGCCCAGGGAATGTCCGACGACCGTGGCCCGCCGGTGCCCCAAGGCGACGAGGAGGTCCCGCACACTGACCGCGTAGGCGCCCAGCGAATAGTCTCCCCGCGGTTTGTCGGACTGGCCGTGGCCCAGCAGGTCGGGCGCCACCACGGTGCAGCGGGTGGCCAGGAGGGGAATCACCTGGTCCCACTGCTCGGCGCAGCCGGTGATTCCGTGGATGAGCAGCACCACCGGGCCACCCTCACCCGCCGTTCGGTAGCTGACCCGGTGGCCGTGGAGCACGATCTCGTGCTGCTGGGGGGCCAGATCGGTCAGCTTCTCCGGCGCTCGTCCGGGGGAGGCCTGCGTTGGGGGTGTCATGACGGTGGCTGCCTCCTTTGTCGTCCCACCACCACGTACCCCCAGAGAGGGGTTAGGTCACGCGTCCTCTTGGGTCAGCTGGCCCCCCAACGGGTACCCGTCTGCTAAAAGCCACGGCAGGCCGGGAGTCCTGTCTGCGTCAGGAGGTAGATCATGAAGGTTGGGTTGACCGCATTGCGGTGGGTGATCGGGTTGCTTTTCTTTGGCCACGGCACCCAGAAGCTCTTCGGGTGGTTCGGTGGTCACGGTCCGGAGGCCACCGCGCAGTTCTTCGAGAACCTCGGCCTGCGACCGGGCCGCCGGCATGCCACCGCCGCCGGCGCGGCCGAGGCGGGTGGCGGGGTGCTGGTGGCAGTCGGGCTGTTCACGCCCGCCGCCGCGGCCACCCTCATCGGGGTGATGTCCACCGCAATCCGGAAGGTACATTTGAAGAACGGGCCGTGGGTGACCAACGGCGGCTACGAGTACAACCTGGTCCTGATCGCCGCGATGGTCGCTCTGGCCGACGTGGGCCCCGGCGACGCTTCGTTGGACCACGCCCTCGGGCTGGAGATCAAGGGTCCGCTGGTGGCGCTGCTGGCCCTGGCGGGCGGCGTGGCCGGCTCGGCCATCCTAACCAGGGCGCCTGCTGAGGCGGTGCCCAGCGAGCCTCCCGCCGTCCCGGCGCCCCCGGCGCCCGCCCAGCCGACCCCCACCGGCGGCGCACCGGTCCCGTCAGAGGCGCTCGCCGCCGCCGGACACCCGGACTCCGCAGGCTCCTGAGAAACACGGGCGGCCGTCCCGCCTGCGGGCGGCCGCCTATTCCTCAAGCAGGCAGTCGGCAGCGAACTACGCCGGGATCGGTGCAGGCACGAGGCGAGGAGAGGCTCGAGGCGAGGAGAGGCGCGAGGCGACGAGAGGCTCGAGGCTGCGTAGGCTCACCTCATGCCTGAGCTTCCCGAGGTCGAGCGCGCCCGCGTGTCGCTCGAGCGCGTGCTGGGCCGGCGGATCGTGGCGGTGGACGATCGGGACACGTACGTGTGCCGGCCCCACC
>JBPYDM010000070.1:0-9099 GCA_051986255.1 Solirubrobacteraceae bacterium
CCTGTTCCAGTGGGATCCCGACTCCACCTATGTCCGTCAGCCTCCCTTCTTCCAGGATCTTCCCCCCGAGCCCGAGCCGCTCCAGGACGTCGAGAATGCTCGCGTGCTGGCGGTGCTGGGTGACAGCGTCACCACCGACCACATCTCACCGGCTGGCTCGATCAAGCGCGACAGCCCCGCTGGTCAGTACCTGATCGAGCACGGAGTGCAGCCCAAGGAGTTCAACTCCTACGGCTCCCGGCGGGGCAACCACGAGGTCATGATGCGCGGGACGTTCGCCAATATCCGGCTACGCAACCAGCTTGCACCGGGCACGGAGGGAGGCGTGACCCGTTATCTGGCGAACTCGGACGCGGATGAGGAGATGACGATCTACGACGCCGCTATGCGCTACCAGGAGCAGGGCACACCGCTGATCGTTCTGGCGGGCAAGGAATACGGCTCGGGGTCATCGCGGGATTGGGCCGCCAAGGGCACCCGGCTCCTGGGCGTGAGGGCGGTGATCGCCGAGAGCTTCGAGCGCATCCACCGCTCCAACCTGGTCGGGATGGGCGTCCTGCCCCTCCAATTCAAGGACGGAGACTCGGTCTCGTCGCTGGGGTTGACCGGGAGGGAGAAATTCACCATCCGTGGCCTCGGCCAGGAGGAACGCATCCCCCGCGATCTGACCGTCCAGGCCGGCGAGAAGAGCTTTCAGGTGCGCGTGCGAATCGACACCCCCAAGGAGGAGCGGTACTTCCGTCACGGCGGAATCCTCCAGTTCGTGCTCCGGCAGCTCGTACAGGGGTAGCCGGGAGAGCCGGGTTACCGCGCGGTAGGCCATCTGGACGGTGCAGCAGGCGCAGTGCGGCGTCACAAAGCTCGCGCGGCGAGCGCCGCTGAGTGACGCTACATCGCTATGGGCGCACCAATGGCACAAAGCTCCCGCGCCCGAGCGCGCTTTGTTACGCCACACCCGATCTTCGACCTCCCACACAGCCGCCCCGCTGACGAAGCGACAAACGCCACCCCGCCGACCGCTGGGCCTGGAATCGCCCGCGTTCGCGCGCAGCCGTGGCTCGGCCCCGTGGCGCCTGCCGGCGCCTGGGCGAGATCCGTCCGACCCTTCGACGGCACGCCCGACCCCAGCCGCCCACTAGGCTATCCCGCAATGCCCACGCCCGAGCTTCTGCTGCGCCTCCTGTCGAGTGCGGGGCCCTCGGGCCAGGAGACCGAGCCAGCACGAGTGTGGCGAGAGGCCTGCGCCAAGTTCGCGGAGGAGGTGGGCTCAGACGTACTCGGGTCCTCGTATGCCCGGGTCCCCGGCAAGGCTGGCGGGCCGAAGCTGGCCGTGGTGGGGCACATCGACGAGATCGGGCTTCACGTCTCGCACATCGACAAGGAGGGCTACCTGCGCTTCGGCGACGTCGGAGGGTGGGACCCGATGGTGCTGATCGCCCAGCGGGTCCGGATCCAGACGCGAAATGGTCCAGTCACGGGCGTGATCGGCCGTAAGCCGATCCACCTGCTCAGAGAGGAAGAACGTAAGAAGGTTCCCGAGCTCAAGGACCTGCACATCGACATTGGGGCCGCCGACGCCGACGAGGCCCGGAGCATCGTCCGGATAGGTGACGTGGCCGTGATCGACGGCGAACCGCTCGAGTTTCCCAACCAGCGAGTCGTGTCGCGGTCGGTGGACAACCGCATCGGTTGCTACGTGGCCGCCGAGGCGGCGCGGCTGGTGGCTGAGGCGGGCGGCGCCCCGGGGGAGGTCTTGGCTCTGGCGGTGGTCCAGGAGGAGACCGGCCTGGCCGGCGCCAGGACCAGCGCCTTCGCCCACCGGCCAGACGTGGCCATCGTGGTGGATGTCACCTTCTCCACCGATCAGCCCGGCGTCGAGCTGGGCGCGATGACCGAGCACGGGCTGGGATCGGGGCCGGTGATCTCGCGCGGCACGAATCTTCACCCGCAGGTGTTCGAGCTGCTGTACCAGGCGGCCGAGGAGAACCAACTGCCCTTTTCCGTCGAATCGGTGGGACGGGGCACCGGCACAGACGCCGACGCCATCCACATCAGCCGAGCCGGTGTCCCCACCGGACTGGTCTCGGCCCCCTGCCGGTACATGCATTCCCCTGTGGAGATGGTCTCCGTCCAGGATCTCGACGCCGCCGCGCGGCTGATCGCCGCCTTCGCCCAGAAACTGGAACCTGGGCACACCTTCCGGCGTTGAGCGGGTGCTGCTCCTGTTCGACATCGACGGCACGCTCCTGGGAGCGGCCGCCGACGCACATCTCGACGCGATGTATCAGGCCCTGGACGAGGTGCACGGAGTCGACGTCCGCCGTGTGGCCGAGCCGCTGGCCCGCGCCGGACGCACCGACCCGGAGATCATGCGGGCGGTCCTGTTGGCCGCGGGACTTTCGGCCCGCCGAATCGACGAGCGCGCCCCCGATGTGCGCGAAGCCTGCTGCCGCGCCTACGCTCACCTGTGCCCCGACGATCTCTCCCACACGGTCCTGCCCGGGATCGGAGGCCTGCTGGATTGGCTGACCACGCGCGAGCATTTGACGCTCGGTCTGCTCACGGGTAACTACGAGCCCGTGGCCCGGCTAAAGTTGGCCCGCGCCGGGCTGGGCCGCTACTTCGCTTCGGGGCACGGAGCGTTCGGATCCGATGCCGAGGACCGAGCCGCGCTCCCGGCCATCGCCCGGCGCCGGGCCGGGCGCCTGGGAGCGCCCCAGCCCCGCAGCCAGACGATCGTCATCGGCGACACCCCACGAGACATCGCCTGCGCTCACGCCGACGGAGTCCGCTGCCTGGCCGTGGCCACCGGCCCGTTCACCGCCGGGCAACTCGTCGAGGCTGACGCCGTGGTCCAGGACGCGCACGGGCTGCGCTCGGCCCTCCGGGAATGTGTCCTTAGCCCCGGGGCTGGGGAAACTGCGAGCGCATAGCCATGTCCCAGAGCCGGTCGGGCATGAGCCGGCGCTGGCCGATCATCAGGCGCGCGCTCGCGGTAACCGGGTAACGCGCCTTGGGTCGTCGGGCCTGGATCGCCCGGCCGATCGTCCGGGCTACCGCCTCCGGCCCGGCTCCGAGCTTGGCCAGCGGGCCCCTGTAGGCGCCCTCGGTGACCTCCGCCACCTTGCGATTGAAGTTGGCGTAGGCGCCTCCGTCCGCCGCTTGCTCAATTGAGCTCGCGGCCACCTCTCCAAACCGGGTGACGATCAGCCCCGGCTCGATCACGATCACGTCGATGCCAAAGCCCCGAACCTCGAACCGGAGCGCGTCCGACAGCGCTTCCACCGAGTACTTCGTGGCGTGATACAGACCGCCGCCGGGGAAGGTCAGCCGCCCGCCCATTGAGCTGAGGTTGACGATCTTCCCCCAGCGCTGCGTCCGCATCCCAGGGAGCACCAGCTGACACATGCGCAATAGGCCGAACACGTTGGTCTCGAACTGCGCTCGCGCCTGCTCGATGGGAACGGACTCCAGAGCGCCCGACTGGCTGTAGCCGGCGTTGTTGATGAGCACGCCCACCGCGCCATGGGCCTCGGTCACCGCGGCCACGGCGCCGCGCATCGAGCCCTCGTCCGTGACGTCCAGGGCCAGCGTGCGGCAGCCCTTCTGCTCCAGGTCAGTCAGCGCCTCCGGTCGTCGAGCCGTGGCGTACACGATCCAGCCCGTCTGGGCAAGGTGTTCGGCCGTGGCCCGTCCGATGCCCGACGAGCAGCCGGTGATCAGGACGGCTTTGGAAGGCATCGGCCTGGGAGCCTACCGGGGCGCTCGCGCGTGCTCCAGCCTCGGCTCGGCTCGTGACGGTCTTGCCTAGGCGCGCACCAGTTTCTTGTACGTGATGCGATGAGGGCGCTCGGCCTCGGCACCGAGCTGCTCGCGCCGGAACGTCTCGTAGGCCTCGAAGTTCCCCTCGAACCAGCGGACCTGTGAGTCCCCCTCAAAGGCCAGGATGTGCGTGGCGATTCGATCCAGGAACCAGCGGTCGTGCGAGACCACCACCGCGCAGCCCGCGAAGGCCAGCAGCGCTTCCTCCAGCGCGCGCAGCGTGTCCGTGTCCAGGTCGTTGGTCGGCTCGTCCAGGAGGATCACGTTGCCGCCACTGCGCAGCAGCTTGGCCAGGTGCAACCGGTTGCGCTCCCCACCCGAGAGCCTTCCCACCTTCTTTTGCTGATCGGTGCCCTTGAAGTTGAACCCGGCCACGTAGGCCCGGCTGTTCACAGTCCTCTCCCCGAGCTTGATCTGGTCAACCCCGCCGGAGATCTCCTGCCAGACCGTCTTCTCGGGGTCGAGATCGGCCCGCGACTGGTCGACGTAAGCGAGCTGGACGGAGTCACCCAGCCTTAGCGTCCCGGAATCCGGCTGCTCCTGGCCGGTGATCACGCGCATCAGCGTGGTCTTGCCGGCGCCGTTCGGCCCGATCACGCCCACGATCCCGCCCCGCGGCAGGTTGAAGCTCAGGTCGTCGATCAGGACACGCTCGCCGTATGTCTTTCGGAGGTGCTCGACGTCGAGAACCAGATCGCCTAGCCGCGGTCCAGCGGGGACGTGGATCTGGACGTCGTCCAGCCGGGCCGCGGCGGCTGAGTCCGCCGCCAGCAGGGCTTCGTAGGCGTTCAGCCGCGCCCTCGGCTTGTTTCGGCGGGCACTTGCATTCAACCGGACCCACTCGAGCTCGCGCTCGATCGTCCGCTTACGACCCTGCTCCTGGCGCGACTCCTGCTCGAGGCGGGCCCGCTTCTGCTCCAGCCAGCCGGAATAGTTGCCCTGATAAGGGATCCCCCGGCCTCGGTCCAGCTCGAGGATCCAGCCGGCCACGTTGTCCAGGAAGTAACGGTCGTGAGTGACGGCCACGACCGTGCCCCGGTAATCGTGCAGGTGACGCTCCAGCCAGGCCACCGACTCGGCGTCGAGGTGATTGGTGGGCTCGTCGAGCAACAGCAGGTCGGGCTGGCCCAGCAGCAGCCGACACAGAGCCACTCGCCGGCGCTCGCCACCCGAGAGCGTGCTCACATCCGCATCCGGCGGCGGACAGCGCAGCGCGTCCATGGCGATCTCGAGCGTGGTGTCCAGATTCCACCCGTCGACCGCGTCGATCCGCTCTTGCACCGTCCCCAACTCCTCGGCCGTCTCATCCGAATAGTTCATGGACAGCTCGTTGAATCGGTCGAGCAGGGCCCGGACCTCCGCCACCCCCTCCTCGATGTTGCCGCGCACGTTCTTGGCGGGATCGAGCTCGGGCTCCTGCTCGAGGAGCCCCACGGTGGCCCCCGGCGCCAACTGGGCTTGGCCGTCGAACTCGGGGTCGAGGCCGGCCATGATCCGCAGCAGGGTCGACTTGCCAGCGCCGTTATAACCGAGCACGCCGATCTTCGCGCCCGGCAGGAACGACAGGGAGATGTCCTTGAGAACTTCCTTGTCAGGTGGATAGCGCCGCGACAGTCTGTATGTGGTGAAGATGTATTGGGCCGACATGAGCCAGAGAGGATAGGAGGGGAAGAGCCGCTCGATGCAGGCGCTGGCGATCCTCTTCGCCGTTGCCGCGGTCGTCTGCATGATCGTGGCCATCGCCTGGATGGTCACCGGCCGGGCCGGAGATCGGGCAGGGTGGGCCATCCGCGTCGCTGCGCTGGTGTGTTTCGTGGCCGCGGTGGCCCTGAGTGTGGCCTCGCACTGAGCCCTCGGCATGGTGAGCGCCGGTCGCGGCACAGTCGGCCTGGGGCCGGGCCGGGGGGCCCCACCGCGGCTCAGTTCTCGGGCTGCCACTGGCTCACCACCCATCTCCCTGAGCTCAGCCGCACCGCGCTGGCCACGATCACGTGCCAGGCCGGTTGCAGACCCTGATACGCGTTGCTCGCCGTGGCCGTGGTGCGCTCCCGCGTCACCACCACCCACTGGTCGCTTGATCCCGTGAGCGGGCCCACCGCCTCGATCTGGCCGCTGTTGGCGATGCCGCCCCGCTGGAGCTCGTAGTCCCGGGCCGTCTCCCCGGCGGCCAGCTCCATGGCCGAGCGTGCCTGACCGATGCTCTCGGCAGCCAGTGTCTGCATGTCGGAGGACACGGTGTGGGAGTCCCAGTTGATGTAGGCATCGGCGAAGGCGATGACCACCTCGGCTGCCTGGGGAGAGAAGCCCGAACTCGGGCCGGCTCCCTGGTTGCGCGGTGAGCCGTCGCCGGGCGCGGTGGCTCCTGCATGGACGGACCGCGCAGGCTCCGTGGTGGAGCCGGTCCGGATGATGGTTGCGGTCACGCCCACGGCGCCGCAGCCCGATAGGGCGAGGCAGGCCAGGTACAGAGGCGCGCATCGGGTCATAGCCCCGCCGGATGCCGGGCTACGAACCCCAGCGAGCTGCGGATCAGCGGATGCCATCCGATCCCGCTCGAGCCGTCCCCGGGCCCGGCGGCGTTCCACGTGTCCCATCTCAGCCCGGCCACGTACATGAACACGTGATCAGCGTTGGCGTACACCGTCACCCACCGGCCCACGCCGGGCAGCCCGAAGGACTCAAGCGTGCCCGATGCCGCGTCGTAGGACACGGGTAGCAGTCCGCCGCCGTACAGCAGATGCTCGACGCTGCTCGAGCAGTCGTACGACGGAGCGACCTCCGACAAGGGAAGCCCGTGCCCGCCCCCGTACTGGTACGGCTTGCCCACGATCTGGTTGCCCGCGGCGATGATTCCCTTGACGGGCGCCGGGGCGCCGACGGGCGCAGCGGCCTGGCCGTCGGGCAGGAGCTGAGCCCGCGCGCCGCCGGTAAGCGGGACACCGACCGCCGACCCCGGCACGCAGGCGCTGCTTGGCGCAGCAGAAATCGAGCCATCCGCCACCGAGATGCTCGCGCCCTCGGCTGACTGAGACAGCACCCCGGCCGCTCCCGTGGCCGGCGGGCGCTCGATCCGCACCGGACCTGACCAGAGGCCGTCGTCGTATGGAATGCCCAGCGCTCCGGCCAGCTCCCACCACAGGTCGATCACCCGGGGGAGGCCGTCGATCGGACCGCCGCCGAGCCCGATGTCCCGCTTGTAAGCGATGGCCGATCGGTTCCCCCAGGTGATGCGTAGCGGTGTTCCGTACGGAAGCCCGCCCATGGCAGTAGCCGTCTGGAACGTGTAACCGCCCAGCTCGGCGTAGCTGTCAGTGTGTTGGAGCAGATTCACCCCCGAGGAACCCACGGTGCCGCTGCTGGGGTCACCCGGGCCTCCGTACTCACTGGCACCCACCAGCTGGCCCTCCCCAGGCGGCCCCAGCACCACCCCTTGGCCCGTTGGCGGCGCCGAGCAACTGGCGTTGGCCGCCAGGCTCGAAAGCAGTGCCAGCATGGCCACCGCCGTCGCCGCGCCGAGCCCCGCGCCAACTAGGGCGAGCGCGCGCAGACCGGGGCGTTTGCGGCGACGGCGAGGCGAGCGTGGCATGCCGCCGAAGCTAACAGTAGGATCTACCAGTGAGACTAATTGAAGCTAATTTGTTACTGCTGGACCACGACTGAGTCGCAGGCGTGCCGCCGGGCTCGGCCCGTTTCGCGAAACCTCTCGCCACCCCAACTTTCGCCCGGCGCCACGAGACGATCCGCCTTTGCCCGCCACCGGGAGCATCGCTAACGTTTGTGCGTCATGCCCCGGATCCTCGACGTCGAACAGGCCCTCCTCCTGCTGGAGGTCGAGGCCCCGTTCGACCAGCGGGCCGTCCAAGTGGCCCGGCGGCGCATGGCCAAGCGCTGGCACCCTGACATCGCGCCCCCTGGCCAGCGCTACCAGCACGAGCGCCACCTCCAGGCCATCAACGAGGCCGCCGACCAGCTCGAGCAGCTGGCTGAATCGGCCCGTGGAGGCCGGGTCACGAGCAACGCGGTGCGAGCCTCGGCGGCGGCAGCCCGCAAGGCTCGTCAGGAGGCGGGACGGCGAGCCTACGAGGCTGAGCAGCGCGCCCAGGCGGCCGCCCAGGAGCGGGCCAAGCACGACCCATTCGGCTCCCGCGTGCCCGACCATTCGGTCGTCCACCGTTACGCCCGCTGCCTGTCCTATCCCGAATGGGGCGTTGGCACGGTGAGCGGCATCTATTTCTCAGGCGAGGGAGACGAGGTTCAGCAGTGGGCTCGCGTCCTGTTCTCGATCGGTGTGCGCACCGTGCCCGCTGGTTCGCTTCAGTTCGTCGACTTCTCAAAGCCCGACCCGGCGGCCGACCGAGTCCAGCGCTTCATGACCGCGGCGCAGCATGCCCTGGCCGAGGGCGATGCCTCCGTGGCCGCCCAGCGCCTGATCTACGCCCGGGACGCCGATCCGGCCAACGCGGCGGTTCTGCGTCTCCTCACCGCCGCATTCTGGCAGGCGGGCAATCTCCCGGCCGCGGCCCGGGCGGTGCGTGACTGGGCCCGGGTCGAGACGGATCGCCCGACCCCCGAGCGCTTTGCCTCCCGGATCTACGAGGAAATGGGGGCGCTCGACCTGGCTGCGGAGGCAGCTGCCCGAGCCGCCGCCCGCGCGCCCCAGGACGGCTCGTCCTGGGAACGACTGGGTCGGCTTCGCCTCAGGCTGATGGATCGCTCGGGGGCCATCTCAGCGCTCGAGCAGGCGCGACTGGTTGACCCGTCGGTCGAGGGTCTCCTGGACCTCGCCCTGGCCCACCATCTGGCCGGCGACGTGGGGGCTGAGGTATCAGCCGCTCAGGCCGCCACCCGGCTCGACCCGCAATCCCGCGTCGCCTGGTCCGCCTACGCGCATGCTCTGGCCCGGACCAACCGGGTGCGGGAGTGCTTGGATGCATGCCACCGCGCCCTGGAGCTGGGCGACGACCCAGAGGTGGCGGATCTGCTCGCCCGCCTGTCCTCGGCCGAGCCTCGGGTCATCGCCGAGCGTACGGCGGCCTGACGGGCAGTACGCGGGGCGGGGCCCACGGCGGGCCGGTCTCCACCCGAGAGCGACCTTTTTGTCTCTGAGAGTCGCCATAGGGACGTTCGGAGCCAGAATTCGCTCTCCGCGTCGGCAGGCTCAGCGCGAGGACATGGAGCCCTCGCGCCCGCACACCGGGCAGGACTCCTGCGGGCCCAGCTCGCGGCCGCCGCACTGCGGGCAGTCCTCAACCCGCTCGAGCACGCCCAGTAGTTCGC
>JBPYDM010000071.1:0-12241 GCA_051986255.1 Solirubrobacteraceae bacterium
GGCTGCGGGCGGCGCTCGCGCTCCAGCGGGAGCAGGGTCTGGCGGAGTTCACCGTGCTTCAGCCGCATTACAACCTGGTCGAGCGCGACTTCGAGCGCACCCTGCTGCCCGTGGCCGACGAGTGGGATCTGGCCGTGGTCCCCTACTTCGCGCTGGCCAAGGGCTTCCTCACCGGCAAGTACCGGTCCGGCGGCGAGGAGGTGCAGTCCCCGCGGGCCGAGGCCGCGCGTAGCTACCTCGAGCGGGGTCGCGTGGCCGTCCTGGAGGTATTGGACGAGGTCGCGGCGGCCCACCGGACAAGCGTGGCCGCGGTGGCGGTGGCCTGGCTGCTGGCCCAGCCGCGGGTGGCGGCTCCCATCGCCAGCGCTCGCAACCCGCAGCAGCTCGAGCAGATCCTGCCCGCGGCCACGCTCGAGCTGAGCCCGAGCGAGGTCGAGCGACTGTCGGCCGCCAGTCCGGCGGCCTGAGCCCAGAGGAGGTATGTGATGAGCGCGATCGCCGGGCCATCCCTGGCCGCCTTTGACGAGCAGGCGCTCAAGCGAGGCGTAGCCAGCGTGAGGCACCCCCTGACGCGGGCCCTGCTCGTTCTTACGTTCACCACCGGGCTGATCGACGCCGTCAGCTACCTGGCCCTGGGGCGGGTGTTCACCGCCAACATGACCGGCAACGTCGTCCTGCTCGGGTTCGGGATCGCCGGCAGCGGTGGCCTGCCCGTGGTGGCGCCGATCGTCTCGCTGGCGGCCTTCCTGGTGGGATCGGGCGTCGGTGGGATGATGGCCAGGCGGATGAGCGAGCGTCATCCGGTGATGGTGGCCCGGGCCCTGGCAATCGAGGTGACGGCGCTGGCCGTGGCGGCGATCGTGGCCGGCGTCACGACCGTCCGTCCAAACCACGCGTCGGCGTACGTGCTCATCGTCCTGATGGCGTCGGCCATGGGCGTGCGTAACGCCACCGTTCGCCGGATCGCCGTGCCTGACTTGAACACCACGGTGCTGACCATGACGCTGACGGCGCTGGCCGCGGAGCTACGACCGGGAGGGGCCCGCGGGAGCATCCGGCGGGCGTCGGCCGTACTGGCCATGTTCTCCGGAGCCGTGGCCGGCGCTCTGCTCCTCAAGGTCGCCACGTTCATCCCGCTGGCGCTGGCCTCTGCCCTCGCCCTGATCACCTGGCTGGTATACGTGCCGGTGGCCGCGCGGCTGGGCGGCCGTCGCGGCCGTACGGCTGAGGGGTGAGCAGATCAGAAGTGGCCGCTGAGGGCGGTCGCCCCGATGCGCCTGGTGTCTTCTGGCGCCGGCCTGAGGATCAGCACCTCAGCAGGCACCCGCTCGAGCAGCCACTCGAGATCCTCCGCGCTCAGACCGTTGCGCGGGTCATCTGTAGCCGAGACGATCACCCGGTCAAAACTCTCGTCGTCCAGGAGCCGCCGCAGGGCGTCGCGGTAGGTGCGGCCCCGGGACACCCGGGAGTCGACGCTCACCCCCAGGCTGGCGGCTCGTTGCTCGATGGCCTCCAGGACCGGCATGCCCTGACCGCATTGGTGGGGGAGCGCAGATTCCAGCGGCAGCTGACGGGGGACCCGGACCAGGAGCGCCGGCAGGATGGTGGCGTTCTCGACCTGCGCCAGTCTCACCGCAGCCTCGAACGCACGCCTGGAGATGGCCTGACCGGTGAACGGGAGGAGGATGCGGCGGACCGGGGTGGACTTCTCCCGGGACGGCCGGCGGCCGTGGGGAGGCAGCCAGAATCCCGCCGCCAGACCCAGCGCCAGACCGGCCACGACGAGCCCGATGCTGAGCCCGACGCTCACCGCTCCTCCGAGCGCGCCCGAGCCGCGCGGTCGGCGACGATGCGGACATCGACGCCCGGGAGAAGCTCCATGAGCCGCTGGGGCATGGGGGTGCGCAGGCGAGCCAGACCCCGGGCCGGGCGGCTGCGACCGAGCAGGATGTATGTGCTGCCCTGGCGGCGGGCGATCTCGGCCGCCACGGCCGCCACATCGTCTGACTCTTCGATCAGCAGATGAGCGCCTAGGACGGAGGCCAGCCGACGCAGAGCCGTCAACGACCGGGCCTGCTCGTCCGAGAGCTTGCCGGAGGGTGGCTGGACCCAGAGAAGGTCCAGGTCGGCACCCAGCCGCTGGGCCGAGCGCCAGGCCCGCCGGACCAGGCGCTGGGCTCCCGGGTACGGCTCGATCAGCGCCAGGAGGCGCTCCCCCACGGCCTGGGGGGCGTCGGCGGCGATGGACTCGCGCCCGCTGGTCACGGGCCCTGAGCTGGTCAGGCGCTTGACGCCGACCTCCTCGGCCACCTCGCGAAGGGCCACCTCCCGCAGCGCCGCCAGGTTCTCGATCCGGAAGAAGTTGTTGAGCGCCGCATCGATCCGCTCGGGGGGGTAGATCTTCCCCGCCCGCAGCCGTTCCAGCAGGGCCTCCGGAGTGACGTCGATGATGACTATCTCGTCCGCCCGGGCGAACACGGCGTCGGGAATCGTTTCCCGCACCCGGACGCCGGTCAGCTCATCCACGCGGTCGTTGAGCGACTCCAGGTGCTGGACGTTGACGGTGGACATGACGTCGATGCCGGCGTTGAGCACGTCCTCGACGTCCTCGTAGCGCTTGGGGTGCTCGACGCCGGGCGCGTTGGTGTGGGCCAGCTCGTCGATCAGGCAGAGCTCCGGAGCGCGGGTCAGGATGGCCGGGAGGTCCATCTCCTCCAGGGTGGTGTCGCGGTAGACCACGCGGCGCTTGGGAATCATGGGCAGGCCCTCGGCCAGGGCTGTGGTATCGGCCCGGCCGTGAGGCTCCAGGAGGCCGATCACGACGTCTCGACCCGCCTCCTGTTCGGCGTGCCCCTCGATCAGCATCCGGTAGGTCTTTCCCACGCCGGCCGCCATGCCCAGGAAGACGCGCAGATGGCCTCGGCGTGCCCCAGGTTCTGGCGCCGGTCCAGCCTCGGGTGCGCTGGCCGTACTCGCTTCTGCCGGCTCATCATTCATGCCCCGAGGAGGTTGTGGACGACCAGGTCGATCAGCTTGATTCCGATGAATGGAGTGATGATCCCACCGAGGCCGTAGATCCACAGGTTGCGCCGGAGGAGTGCGCTGGCGCCAATGGCGCGGTAGCGGACTCCTTTGAGCGCAAGTGGAATCAAGGCGGGGATCACCAGGGCGTTGAAGATGATGGCCGAGATCACGGCCGATCGGGGCGTGCCCAGGTTCATGATGTTGAGCACGTGCAGCGGGCTGAGTTGCCCCTTGCCGGCGGCCCAGGTGGTGACGAAGATGGCCGGGAGAATGGCGAAGTACTTGGCCACGTCGTTGGCGATCGAGAACGTGGTCAGCGCGCCGCGGGTGATCAGCAGCTGCTTGCCCACCTCGACGATCTCGATCAACTTGGTGGGATTGGAATCCAGGTCGACCATGTTCCCCGCCTCGCGCGCCGCCTGGGTGCCCGTGTTCATGGCCACGCCCACGTCGGCTTGAGCCAGGGCGGGCGCGTCATTGGTCCCATCCCCGGTCATGGCCACGAGCCGTCCGTCCCCCTGCTGCTCCTTGATCAGGGCCAGCTTGGCCTCCGGGGTGGCCTCCGCCAGGAAGTCGTCGACCCCCGACTCCTCGGCGATCTTGGCCGCCGTGAGCCGGTTGTCACCGGTGATCATGACCGTGCGGATGCCCATGGCCCGGAGCTGGTCAAAGCGCTGGCGCATCCCCTCCTTGATCGTGTCCTTGAGGTAGATGACGACCATCACCTGCGAGTCCCGGGCCACCGCCAGGGGTGTGCCCCCCTCGCGTCCGATTCGGTCGAGCACCGGCTGGAGCTCGGCCGGGGGTCGCCCGCCCTCCCCGACGACGAACGCGATGATCGCGTCGCCCGCGCCCTTGCGGAGCTGCCGCCCGTCGAGGTCGACCCCGCTCATTCTCGTCTGGGCGGAGAAGGGGACGAACTAGGCGTTCAGGCGCGCCATGTCGTGCTCACGGATCCCATACTGCTTGGCCAGGACGACGATCGAGCGACCCTCCGGGGTCTCGTCAGCCAGCGAGGAGAGCTGGGCCACCTCGGCCAGCTCTGACTCGGGGACTCCGGGCATGGGTATGAACTCCGAGGCCAGCCGGTTGCCGATGGTGATCGTGCCCGTCTTGTCGAGCAGCAGGACGTCCACGTCACCCGAGGCCTCGACCGCGCGCCCAGACAGGGCGAGCACGTTGCGGCGGACCAGCCGGTCCATCCCGGCGATCCCGATGGCCGACAGCAGCGCGCCGATGGTGGTCGGGATCAACGCCACGAGCAGCGAGATCAAAGTCGTCTCGGAGATGGGCGTGTGGGCGAACAGCCCGAATGGGCGCAAAGTGACCACCACGATCATGAAAATCAGGGTCAGTCCGGCCAAGAGGATGTTCAGCGCAATCTCATTGGGGGTCTTGCGGCGGGCCGCGCCCTCCACCAGAGAGATCATCCGGTCCAGGAACGACTGGCCAGGCTCCTGGGTGATCTCCACCACGATCCGGTCAGAGAGCACGCGCGTGCCTCCGGTGACCGCGCTGCGGTCACCGCCCGACTCTCGAATCACCGGCGCCGACTCGCCGGTGATGGCCGACTCGTCCACCGACGCGATGCCCTCGATCACGGTCCCGTCGCCCGGTATCAGCTCGCCCGCCTCGACAACCACGACGTCGCCGCGCACGAGTTCCGAGGCGGCCTTTGTGGTGCCGTCCTGCAGGCGCGCCCCGGTCTCCTGGCGCATGGCCCGCAGCGTGTCCGCCTGGGCGCGACCACGGCCCTCGGCAAACGCCTCGGCCTGGTTGGCGAATATCACGGTCAGCCACAGCCAGATCGAGATGACCAGCGTGTACCAGGCCGGGTCGTTGCCCCCCAGGGCCTTCCCGCCAGCCAATTGGATGAACCACGTTACGGTGGTGATGGTGGCCCCGATCTCGACCACGAACATGACCGGGTTGCGGATCTGGACCCGCGGGTCGAGCTTGAGCAAGCTGTCGATCAGCGCCCGGCGGACGATGTCGCGCTGGAACAGCGAGACGGCCCGCCGCTCGCCGGGGGCTCTGACGCGGTCAGTCGACTCCGGATCCCTGGTGACTGACATGTCAGCTCACCTTGTCCAGGGCTAGGTTCAGCTCCAGCACGTCGACCCCGGGCTCACCGGAGAAGCCGATGCCGCGCCCGTGCGTGTACTGGCTGATCAGCGCGCGCACGCGGCTCAGGGGGAGACGTCGCACGGTGGCGACCCGGTACGCCTGGATGTCGGCGTTGGCGACCGAGATATCGGGGTCGATGCCGGAGGCCGAGGTGTCGGCGGCGTCGACCGGCACCTTGGCGGCCGTCAACCCGCCGGGGTAGTAGCGCCCGTTCAGGGCGATGTACGCCTGGATGTTGGCCTTCAACTCGACCAGCGTGGCCTTGCTGTTGGGGCCAAGGTTGGAGAACGTCGTGGCGGCGGCGTTGTAGGCCGGAACAGTGGCCGAGGGCCGGCCCTGGAAGTACCTAGGGTCTGGGGCGGTGACCGGGTTGCCGCTCTGCATCTCCGGCTTGCCGTTCTTGCCGATCACCACCGTGCCGAAGTTCTGGCCGATGATCTTCGACCCCACAAGATGCCCGTGCACGTAGACCTTCTGCCCGTTGGCGTTGCCCGGGAAAGCCAACTGGCTCACCCCGGTGACGAGGAGCGGGTAGAGGATCCCGAGCAGCAGCGTGAACAGCACGATGGCGATGGCTGATGTGACGATGTCTCTTCTCATCTCAATACAGGTGGGTGGTCAGTCCCTGGACGATGGGACCAAGGAGAAGGGCGGGGAAGAACGTGAGCGCCCCGACCAGCACGATCACGCCGATCAGCAGGACGACGAACGTTGGGTTGTCAGTACGCATGGTCCCCAGGCCGGCCGGGCTTATCCGTTTGCCGGCCAGCGCGCCGCCCACGGCCAGGGCAAACACGATCGGCGCGTACCGCGCGAACAGCATCGTGAACCCACCCAGAATGTCCGCGAGCTTGATCCCGTGGGCGCCCACGTTGCCGGGCACCGGCTGGATGTATCCCGTGTAGCCGGCCCACGCAGAGCCGTTGTTGTTGGCCTGAGACAGGTAGGCGTAAAAGCTCTCGGAGAAGCCCTGAGGGCTGATGCCAGCGGCGGTCGAGATCGAAGCCCTCCCGGCACTGCTCGCCACGGCCAGCGCGGTGGCGAAGAGCGCAGACAGGGGCGTGATCAGCAGACCGATGGCCACGAGCTTGATCTCCCGGGCCTCGATCTTCTTGCCCAGGTATTCGGGCGTTCGGCCCACCATGAGCCCGCCGATGAACACGGCCAGGAGGACGTAGAGCAGGATCGAGTACAGCCCGGTGCCCACCCCGCCGAAAATGACCTCGCTGGCCGACAGGTTGGCCATCGGCACAGCTCCGCCGATGCCCGTGAAGGACTCGAGCGCGCTGTTGACGGCGCCGCAGGATGTGACGGTGGTGACCACGTTGAACAGGGCCGAACCGGCGATGCCAAAGCGCTGCTCCTTACCCTCGAGGTTGCCGCCGCTTGAGCCCGCGATCACCTGGGTGTGCAGGCCAGCAGCGTGCTGGGCCGGGGAGCCGTGGGCCTCGGCCACGTAGGCCACCGCCGCCGCCCCCAGGAACATGATCATCACGGTGGCGTAGATCGCGTAACCCTGGCGGCGTCGCCCGGTCATGCGGCCGTACATGAAGATCAGCGCGGCCGGAATCACCAACACCGTCAGCATCTCGACGAAGTTGGTGAACCCGCTGGGGTTCTCGAAGGGGTGGGCGGAGTTGGTGTTGAAGAAGCCGCCGCCGTTGGTACCCAACAGCTTGATTGCTTCCTGAGAGGCCACCGGGCCCATGGCGATCTGCTGGGGCAGATGGGTGATAGTGGTGAAGTTGAGATAGTGCGAGAAGTTCTGGATCGACCCCTGGAAGACGAGCACCATCGCCACCACGAACGAGATGGGCGTCAGCACCCACAGGACCGTGCGCGTCAGGTCGAACCAGAAGTTCCCGA
Source organism: Solirubrobacteraceae bacterium (assembly GCA_051986255.1). Classification (GTDB taxonomy): domain Bacteria; phylum Actinomycetota; class Thermoleophilia; order Solirubrobacterales; family Solirubrobacteraceae; genus Palsa-465. The sequence goes on from JBPYDM010000071.1 coordinate 7,018, forward strand.
GCTCCTTGCCCGACCGGCCGATGATCCCGCGGATCAGGGCCACGGCCACGGCGATCCCCACGCCCGCGGAGAGGTAGTTCTGCACGGTGAGACCAGCCATCTGGCTGAAGTAGCTCATCGTCGTCTCACCGCCGTAGTACTGCCAGTTGGTGTTGGTGAGGAACGATGAGGTCGTGTTGAAACTGACGTCCCACGTGCCCGAATGGAAGTGCTGTGGATTGAGGCCGGTCCAGTTCCACAGCGTCTGGGTGCGCAGGATCAGGTAGAGCAGCAACCAGCCGGCCAGCGAGAAGATGATCAGGCTCTTGGCGTACGCCTTCCAGTCCTGGCCGCGGTCGGCGTCGACCCGGAGGATCTTGTAGATCAGCCGCTCGGGCGTGCGGAACAGCGGGTCGAGAATGGTGCGTTCGCCCGCGTACACCGCGGCCATGTACCGGCCCAGCGGCAGAGCCAGCGCGGTCAGGATGACCACGAACAGGACGATGGTCATCCAGCCGGTGACGGTCACGCGCGCGCCCCTCGCGACGCGGACATCAGAAGCGCTCGCCGCGAAGCAGCGCGTACAGCAGGTACGCGCACACGATTACGGACACGACCAGGCCGAAGAAGTCCGCGCCACTCAGGTGGCCGATGAACGCCCCTAGTGCGGGCGTCATACGCGGTCGAGTCCGAAGATCAGCGCGTACAGGACGGCGAACATCACCAGTCCCAGAAGTACTGCCACAACGTCCATGCTCAGGATGTTCGCCGCCGCGTCGTCAAGGTCGCGTGCAGATTCAGGACGGCGCTATAAAGGATTTGTGATGGGGCGACGTCGATGGCAGCTGAAGGGCCAGCCGGCAGTGGGCGATTTTCCGTCGCTCGGACCGGATGATCTGCGTCAGCGACCGTCAGGCCGCGAACCGATACCCCACCCCGGGATCGGTGCGGATGTACCTCGGCCCGTCCTCGGGTTCGATCTTGCGCCGCAGATTGGCCACGTGGGCGCGCAGGACCTGTGTGTCATCGCTGTACCCGGGACCCCAGATCGTGATCAGCAGGTCTCGGTGGGTCATGAGCCGACCTCGGTTGCGCACCAGCAGGCGGAGCAGGTCGAACTCCTTCGGGGTTAAGTGGATCTCCGCACCACTCCGTCGTACCAGGTGGGCGGCCAGATCCAGCTCCAGACCGTCCACGGTGATGAGCGCGTCCTCGGGTTCGGCTCCGGCCCGCCGGAGCACCGCCTGGAGGCGGGCGATCAGCTCACGCGGGCCAAATGGTTTGGTCACGTAGTCATCGGCGCCGGCCGCCAGGGCCCGGACCTTCGCGTCCTCGTCGCCCACCGCCGAGAGCACGATGATCGGGATCTCGGTCCACTCGCGCAGCCTCCGGCACACCTCCACGCCGTCGATGTCGGGCAGGACCAGGTCGATGATGGCCGCGTCGGGTCGGCTTACGGCGGCCACGTCGAGGGCTTCCTCCCCCGAGGCAGCAGGCAGCGCCTCATAGCCGGCATCCCGCAGGATGACCCGGAGCGCCCGGAGGATCTGGCCCTCGTCATCGCACACCAGCACCTTGGAGCGCTGGCTCAAGCGAGCGTGGCCTCCGCAGCCCGCTTGACGGCCACCGGCAGCTCGACCACGAAGCTCGTGCCCTGCCCTGGCAGCGAGTCGACGGAGATGGCCCCCCCGTTGGCCTCGATAAAGCCCCGCGCGATGGCCAGCCCCAGCCCCGACCCGGTCCATCCCCTGGCCGCACCTTGGCGCCCCCGGTAGAAGGGCTCGAAAATTCGCTCCTGCTCGGCGGCCGCGATTCCGGGGCCCTGATCGACGATGCGCACGATCACGTGGCTCGCCCCACGCCGGACGCGCACGGACACCGGCAGGCCGTCCGAGTAGCGGCAGGCGTTCTCCAGTAGGTTCGAGAAGGCCTGCCTGAGCTGGACGGCGTCCGCGCGCACCGCCGGTACATCTCGGTCGATCCACAGGCGCACGGTGGCTGCGGCGGGAAGCGAGTCTCGGGCAGCGAGGAGGACCTCCTCGACGGAGACCCAGTCAGGCTGGGACTCGGCCCGCCCCGCCTGGAGCCGCGAGAGGTCGAGCAGCTTGTCGATCAGCGCCGAGAGCCGCTCTCCTTCCTCGACCACCGCGGCGGTCAGCTCGCCCCGATCCTCGTCGGTCAGCGAGTGGGCGTGCAGCGCGTGACCGGCGGTCACGATCGCGGTGACGGGCGTGCGCAGGTCGTGAGACACCGAGCGGAGCAGGGCGGTCTTGAGCTCGTCGCTGCGCCGCAGCGCCGCTGTCTCCACGGCCTCGGCCTGCATGGCGTCGCGATGGAGCGCCACCGCCAGGAGCGCTTCGAGCGAGGGGACGACGCGAAAGCGCAGCCGCTCCAAGGTGTCGGGGGGAAGGTCCCGGGGCACGAGCAGCGTCCCGATCTGCTCGCCATCGGTGCCGTGCAGGGGCACGGTCAGGCGATCCGGGCTCTCGACGGCCCCGAGCTCGATGGTCGCGGACGGGATCATCAGGAGCTCGCTGACCCGGCGCGCGGTGGTGCTGAGTGCCGCCCGGGTATTGCCCAGGGACAGCAGCTCGCGGGCCAGCCCTGCCGCCAGATCCGCCTCGCCCCGCCTCCGCTCGGCCTCGAGGGCACGGCTGCGCGCCAGGTTGGCCATGGCGCTCACCACGGCCGCGACCAGGGTGAAGGCGGCCAGCGCCACCCAGTTGCGGCTGTCGGCGATCGTGAACCTTCCGTCCGGCGGGATATGGAAGAAATTGAACGCGGCCGCGCTGGCCAGCGACGTGATCAGCCCCAGGACGAGGCCCCAATAGACCGATACGAGCAGGACCGCGGGGAGATAGACCACGCTCAACGAGACCGGGGGAGCGATCGACTTCAGGGGGTAGATGGCAGCGGTGGCCAGCGTCACGCCCAGGGCAGCCACGAGCACGCCCAGCCAGGCCGGGGGCCGCGCGGCACCGAAGGCGCGCGGGAACAGGGGAGTCCGGTTCGGTCCCCAGCCGCGCAAAAAACGCGAACGCACCATGACATCAGCGTACGCCGCCTGTGCCGACGAGGGACTGCGCGTCGGGTGATTGGCGGATGAGCGTCGCCCCGGCGCAGAGAGGAGCGGCCGGGCGCCGCCCAACCGCGCGCGAACCGCCCTACGCCCGTGCCCCGTGCCGCGCGCCCTTGCCCCGGTGCTTATGGCAGGCCGTGAATCCCTCGCCGTACGAGGTCAGGGTCCAGCCCCTTCGCCGCTCGTTGGAAAGGCTCACCTCCCGAATGGTGTCGGCGACCACGTTCCCGTTCAGGCTGACCGAAGCCCGGGATCCATGCTCCGTGGCCAGGACATTGGCGTAGAACAGTTGCGACTGATCTTGCTTGGGGATCGTGGCCTTGTAGGGCAGACAGCGGGCGATCGCCTGGGGGCATGTGGCCGTTGGGCTGACCCTGTGGGCCAGCGCAGCTTGCGTGCGAGGGTCCAGATACCCGCAGGCGCCGCTGTAGTTTCCCTCCGCCAGGGCAGACTCATAGTTCTGGACGATGTCGGCCGCATTCGGCGGCGTATCGCCGCATCCGACGAGCAGGAGCACCAGCGCACAACCGAAGGCGGCACCCGGTAAAGATCTCACCCCATGAAGTATGCGACGCGACGGTCTCGTTCGTCGCGCCGGAACTAGGAGTCGCTGCTCTCCCCACCGGCCGGAGAAGCTGAGGCACCCAGCGCCTCGGACCAGTGGTCGGGGTCGGCGGCCACCTCCTGGCGGGCGCGGCCGCCCACGGCGCCGTTGATAGTGACCCGGCTCCCGCCGCTGGAACCCGGCTCGAACCTGACGGTCATCCGCTCCCCTGTGAGGTTGCGGTAGAGCACGCGCAGGAACGGGAACCCCGGCTTCGGGCGGTAGTCGAGCTGGCCGGCACCGCGTTTGCTCAGGCGAAGACCCACCGCCCCGGCGGGGTCCTCCAGTGCGGTGACGGCGCGGCTCTGGGCCTCGGAGGGAGCTTCGGCCATCGACAGCTCGACTTCAAACGGAGTGGCCATGTGTGGGTCCTTTCTACGTGGCGGTTTAGCAGCTAGGTGCTCCGAGGCGCCCAGGAAAAGCGCCACAGCGCGATGGCCAGTCCAGCCACGCCCCAGGCTGCCACTATCAGGAGCTGGGTACCGGCGATCCCTGAGCCCGTGGTGGCGGGGTTGAAGGCCTTGAAGAGAGCGTTGTTCAGATGGATGACGGGGAAGACATCCGCGATGTCCTTCAGCGTGCTCGAGAGCTGGGACGTGGGCACAAAGACCCCGGAGATGAAGTACAGCGGCAGCGTGATCGCCTGAATGATGGGCTGGGCCGAGTCCTCGTTCCTGATGAAGCTCGAAGCGGCGAAGGAGATGCAGCAGAAGGATGCCGCCCCCACCACCACGCCGAGCACGAACGCGGGGAGCGTGCTCGTGGGGAGGTGCACGCCGTAGGCGATCCGCCCGACGATCACGATTACGGTCACCAGCACGATCGCCAGGATCACCGAGGCGAGGGCGCGGCTGGCGATCAGCACTCCGGCCGGGACGGGCGTCGAGCGGCGCCGCTTGAGAACCCCGCTCTCGCGCTGTGCGACGAGCGTGATGACCAGGTTGACGAACGACGTGGAGATGATGCCCAGCGTGCAGATGCCCGGCACGTAGTAGGTCGAGTTCTTGATCGCGTGCCCATTCACATAGTGCGTGTGGTTGCCGAACAACGAGGTGAGGAGGACCAGGAAGATCAGCGGCAGGATGAGCGTGAAGAACCGAGCCTGGGGGTCGCGCCAGATGACGAGCAGGTCGTAGCGCAGCTGGTGCGCAACCAGCCGGCTATTGCTCATGTTGCGCGGGCCACGCGCACGGTCAGCGGCGACGGATGAGGTGCTCACTTGGCCGACTCGGTAAGGCGCAGGTACACGTCTTCGAGCGCCGGCCGCCGCACCTGAAGGTCCGACATATCGAGGCGCTGCTCGATTGCCCAACCCGAGAGGTCGTGCAGCGTCTCCATCACCCGGTCGCTCTCGACCATCACCTTGCGGGTCTCGTGGTGGGCGCGCACCGAGGCAGCGGGAACGGGAAGTTGGTTGACGGTGACCCCGTCCGGGAGGCTGAACGTGATCTGATACGCCGCCCGGTCCCGCCCACCCAGGGTGGTTGGAGAGCCTTCGGCCACGATCACCCCGGCGTTGAGAACCGCGATGCGGTCGGCCAGCGCCTCCGCCTCATCCATGT